>CAZMSS010000167.1:0-6488 GCA_964568965.1 uncultured Verrucomicrobiota bacterium
CCGTGGAGAAGCCGGCGGGAGGCCCTGGTGGAAGGCTGGTTCAACACCGGGGATGTCGGGAGGCTGGACGGGCAGGCGTGCCTCACCCTCCTGGGGCGCGAGAAGAACGTCATCAACTTTGTCGGCATGAAGATCTTTCCCTACGAGGTGGAGGCTGTTGTGGTATCGCACCCGGCGGTGCAGGAATGCCGGGTGACGGGACTGCCTCATTCGCAGTTTGGTCAAATGCCGGTGGCGGAGGTGGTTCTGAAGCCGGACGCCCCCAAGCCGGATGCCGGTGAATTGAGGCGCTACTGTTTCGAGCGACTGGCCCCGCACAAGGTTCCCAAGGACATCCGGTTCGTCGAGTCCCTGGAGCGGACCGCGAGTGGAAAGGTCAAGCGGGTCTGATGGATTCACCCGCCTTCATTCCGCACTGTGATGAGCAGAAGTTCACGGCCTGTGAGACGGTGCGTTCGATGTCGTTCTGAGTGGCTATGTGGCCAAGCATCTGTCGGATGACCGGCTGCGCGAGATGGCTCGGGAGGCGAAGCGGGTGCTGAAGCCGGGCGGGCGGTTTTGCGTGTGGGAGGCGTTGTGACTTGGCTGGCGCATGACACGCACTAACCGCGCCCGGAGGGCTCGGTCCATCTTGGAGGCGTACGGCTAGCGCGATGGGGATTTCTTACCGCTTTTTCCAGCCTTCGTTCCGTATTTCGGCGGGGGTTCGGCGGCCAGCAAAAATTCCGGTCTCGCGCTTCGGCGGGAAGGTTGGCTTGCGATGAGCAGATCGATGCCGGCATGAGGGTCCACTCCGATGGCCAGGCAGAGGTTGACGAACTCCTGAACTTCCAGCCGACGCTCCCCGTTTTCGGTTTTGGCAACCCATGAATGGGGTACCTTGAGGCGATCCGCCACGGTCCGCATGGGAATGCTCCGGGCTTTTCGGTTGGTCCGCAACCAGTTTCTCAAAGTTTGAACCGATTCAGTGTACTGTGTCTTCTCCGTCATTTGCGGAAAAGATAACCTATGGGACCCATGTTTCCCAAAACGGAACCATGGAAATATGGGCATAAGCGCCTGTTGGGTAACGAGATAAGAATATCTTTTGTGAATTATTCTGTTCCCATTATGGGAACATTATCCGGGCCGCGCATACCGGTCAGCGCATTTCCTTGATGCTCTCGGTTTCTTTTTCCCCCAGCCTCCGGTTGCCGAAGGCGTACTTGAGGAAGCGGCCGGCGCTGAGCCAGAAGCGGCGCCAGCTGTCGGGCGAACGCCAGATCATGGTGGTGTAATCCCACAGCACCCGGGCCCGCATGAAATGGCGGCGGTAGAATTCCCGGAACAATATTTCAAGTTGCGGCCTCGTCATGCCCTTCGGGATGAACAGGAAATGCATGCAATCCATCTTCTCCCAGTTCTCGTCGAACTCGCCCTCCTGCCGGATTGTTTCGTAGATCGGCGAGCCCGGGAACGGGGTGAACTTGGTGAGGTTGAAGTCGTCGATGGGCAGGGAATACACATACTCCATGCTGCGCCGCACGCTCGTCTCCGATTCCCCGGGCAGCCCCATCATCAGCAGGCCCTTGACCCGGATCCCGGCGCGCTTGATCATCCGGATGCGCCCCGCGAGCAGATCCAGGTCGGCGCGCTGCCGGTGCTGGGCCAGGAGTTCGGGGTCGCCGGTTTCAATGCCCAGGCTGATCATCCAGCAGCCGGAGGCCTTCATCAGCCGCAGGAGATCCTCGTCCAGGTGCTCGGCCCGGGCGGCGCAGTTGTAGGTGACGCCCAGCGGCCGCTCGATGAGCTGGTTGGCAAAGGCTTCAACCCGCTTGCGGTTGAAGGTGAACTGGTCGTCATAGAAATTGATGTGCCGCGTGCCGAAACGCTCCTTGAGATACCGGACATGGGCGACCATGTAGTCGGCGGAGTTGTAGCGGAAGCTGCGCCCGAAAACCGACCGGTCGCAATAGGTGCAGGCGTAGGGACAACCGCGGCTTGAGACGCAGCTCGAATTCGGAACGCGCGGGTAGTTGAAGATCGGCAGGGTGTAGGCCTCCGGATACCCGTCGAGCTTCTCGTAGGCCGGGAAAGGAAGTTCATCGAGGACGAGCTGGTGGTCGCGGTACCCGTTGAATACCGGGGTGCCATCACCCTCGCGCCAGACCAGGCCCTGCACGGCGGCCGGCTGTTCCCAACCCCCTGCGGCGAGTTCGCTGAGCGTCTCCTCGCCCTCGCCGACCACGCCGAAATCGAGGGCGGGGTAGCCGTCAAGCGACTTGGCCTTCAGTGCCGAAACATGCGGGCCGCCCACCACGGTCTTGATGGAGGGACGGATGGACTTGGCGAGCTCGGCGATGCGAACGCCATCCAGGAAGCTGGAGGTGGTGCAGCTGAGTCCCAGGAAATCCGGCTGCTGGTCCTGGAGGAGTTGCCGGATGTGCGACAGGGCATCCGGCTTGGCATAGCAGTCCACCAGCGAGGTCTGGAACCCCTTGCGGTCGAGCCAGGCGGCGAGCCCGGCCAGGCCGATGGGCGGCATGATGTTCGCGAGGCGCGCGATGTCGGCCCCGGCCGCATCGGCCCGGTATCCCAGGGGATGCACCAGCAGAAGTTTGTTTACCACCGTGATCGGTCGTACTCCTTGTAGATGGTCTTCAGGGCGTGGCCGCAGCGGGCGCCGGAGATGAACAGCCGGGCCAGGTCGCGGAAGGGCGCCTTGATGCGCCGGCTGCGCCAGGGGTTGTAGCGGAAACCGAAGAGGTAGAGGAGCGAGAAGTAGCGGTAAAACGTCTTCAGCGGCAGCTTGGTCGGCAGGATCGTGTGCATGCAGTCATAGAAGGCATGGGGATCCGGGCAGATAAACCGGTCCCTGTTCTGGTTCCACAGTTCCGTGCCCGGCGGCGGCGAGAAGACGGTGAATGAGATTTCCGCGGGCGCGACGACTTTCAGGCTGTTGCGCAACCGGATGAAATCTTCGGCCGTGAAGTCCGGGTTCACCATGAGGGCGGCGTGGAGGATGATGCCCAGCTCCCGCAGGATCCCGATGGCGCGGAGGTTGGTGTCCGGCTCGACCCCCTTGTTGTAGGCCGTGAGCGTCTGGCTTTCCAGTGATTCGAGGCCGACATAGACCACTTCCAGTCCGGCCTGTTTCCAGAGCTTGAACAGCTCCGGGTGCTTGCAGATCGTATCGCTCCGGGCCCAGCTGATGTAGCGCTTCTTGATGCCCTTCTCCAGCAGGAGCCGGCCGATCGTCTCCGCGCGCCGGGCGTTGATGAACATCTCGTCGTCCACGAAATAGATGTGGGATTCGGGTATGGCCTCGATTTCGGCGACCACGTCCTCCGGCTTCCGCTGCAGGTATTTGCCGTTGGCGAGGTAATGGACGACGCAGAAGTTACAGCGGTGCGGGCACCCGGTGCTGGTGCGCATGGTGGCGACACGGGGGAAGAGGGTCTTGACGCGCTCGTCGGGGTCGCCGGCCCAGACGCAGAAGTAGCGCGACCGGTCCACAAGGTCGCGCCGCGGCCAGGGCAGGTTGTCGTATTCCGGGAGGGCGGGGGGCGGCATGGCTGCGAGGGCGGCATAGTTCTGGCTGGTGGTCGGCAGGATTCGGTCGCTTTCCGGGACCGCGGTACCAGCCTCCCAGTGGGCGACCAGTTCCCGGATCGCGGTGGAGCCCTCGCCGCGGACGACCCAGTCGATGGTGCCGGGGAGCCGGTAATCCTCGGGGACGATGGTGGCGTGGATGCCGCCCACCACGATCCTGATGCCGGGCCGGATCCGCCGGGCGAGCCGGGCGAGCGCCTTGACGTTGCCGGCCTGGTTGGAATACCCCCCGAAGCCGACGACATCGGGAGCAAAGGTTTTCATGACCGACTCAAATTCAGCGAAGGCCGCCCGCTGGCTGAGGGTCAGGTCAAGGATCCGGGTTTCATGCCGGGGGTCGATCCCCGCCGCGACGATTTCAAGGTCAAGCGGCTCCAGGTGGAGGAAGGCGTGAAACCGTTCCGCCACCTTGAGGAATACAGGAGGCCTGACCAGCAGAATTTTCATTCGGGGTTGTATAAAGAAACCCCCGTTGCCGGGCAAGGAATTTCGGGGGGATTCCTTCCTCCTTCCCCTTCGAATAGGCCAGTTCTTCAACGACCTGACCCGAACTGGGAGCCGTTGAGCACTATGGGGATGAACAGTTTGGTGCGCGGTCGAGCGATTGAACTGCTCTTTTCAGGATCACTGTTTGCCCGCTCTCAAACCTGGGTTTGTGGCACATCGCCATCCTCGCAGAGGCATTCGGAGGAGATCGCTGCAATGGCCTCCTTGGCATCAGGGCCGGTCGCCTTGATGCACAATTTCCCATCCCCCTCGGCGGCGAGACTGAGGATGCCCAGGACGCTTCTGGCGCTGACGGACTTGCCACAGGTTTCCACGATGATGTTGGAGCTGAACCGGGCGGCGGTTTTAACCAGCATGGCCGCTTGCCTGAGATGCCACCCGATCGGATCGGTCAGAACCGTCATCTGGGGCATGGTTTGTTGGGCAAGTGTTGTCATGGTTAATTCCTTCAAGCCATTCATAGTGAGTGTCATAAAAGTATGAAATCGGCCGCGTTTGCACAATAGGAGGAATGCTTATTCTGCGTAAGAAAATGTCTACCGCGCCCTCAACCGCGTCACGGACGCAACACCCGATGCCAGGCCGCATGGGCAGGGTTTGACTTGGTCTATCCCCAAGTGTATGATGTCGAGAACTATATGCATACCCAAAAACATCAAACGACCTCTTCTGTCCCTGCTCCAGTCCCGGCTTCATCCGTCTTTTCGGCCCTGATTGCTCCCCTGCAAAGTGCCGTTGCGGAGGAGGGGTACACCACGCCGACCCCCATTCAGGAGGCTGCCATGCCCCATGTACTGGCAGGGCGTGACCTCTTTGGTGTCGCCCAGACGGGGACCGGCAAGACGGCGGCGTTTACGCTGCCCCTCCTTCAGCATCTGTCGGCCCACCAGCACCGGCCCACCCGCGGACGGCCCCGGGCGTTGATCCTGGCGCCGACCCGTGAGCTGGCCGCCCAGATCGGTGACAGCATCCGCACCTATGGCCGCCATGTTCACGTGACGTACGCGGTGATTTTCGGCGGCGTGGGACAGATGCCCCAGGTGGCCGCCATCAGCCGCGGCGTGGATATCGTCGTGGCCACCCCCGGCCGCCTGCTCGACCTCATGAGGCAGGGGCATGTCCATTTCGACCAGCTCGAGGTGTTCATCCTCGACGAAGCCGACCGCATGCTGGACATGGGGTTCATCCGGGATATTCGCGCCATTCTGGCGGCGCTCCCGAAAAAGCGGCAGTCCTTGTTCTTCTCCGCCACCATGGCCCCTGAGGTCGTATCGCTTGCCCGCGCCATGGTGCAGGATCCCGTGCATGTCACCATCAAGCCCGAACAGCCCACGGTGGAGAAGATCGCCCAGAAGGTCCTGTTTGTTGACCGCGCGAACAAGGATGCCCTGCTCGCCAAGTTGTTGAAGGATCCCGCCATCAACCGGGTGATTGTGTTTGTGCAGATGAAATTTGCGGCCGACAAGGCGGCGCGGAAACTGGCGCTGGCGGGGATTCCTGCCGTGGCCATCCATGGCAACAAGAGCCAGGGGGCGCGGACCCAGGCGCTGGCGGGGTTCAAGAACGGCACGATCCGGGTGCTGGTGGCCACTGATATTGCGGCGCGGGGCCTTGACGTGGACGATATCACTCATGTGATCAATTACGATCTTCCCCATGAACCCGAAACCTATGTGCACCGGATCGGGCGGACCGCCCGGGCGGGGGCGTCGGGCGACGCAGTGTCATTCTGCTGCGCCGAGGAACGTGATTACCTGAGGGATATCGAACGCCTGATCCGGAAGGCCATCCCGGTGGATACCGCGCATGAGCTGCATTCCGATGGGGCGAAAAATGCGACCGGTGCGGCCGCGCGTCCCCCGCCGCGTCACCACAATAAGGGTGGTGGTGGAAGAGGCGGGCATGGTGGCGGCCAGGGCGGGCAGGGGCGTCGACCCGGCAAAGGCGGCGGCGGGCATCGTGGGCAGGGAGGAAGACGGTAGGCCAGGCCATGAGAAGGTATCTTGTACCTGGGCTTCTAGTGGGGTGCACCTTGCTGGTCGCCTTTTGGATTGTGGCGTCGCGGCAGCACGCCCGGCCGTTCAAGCCGTTCACGCTCACCTATAATGATTTTGCGGGGTATTGTCCCGCCATTGAGGGAGCCAGTGTCACGTCTCTTGTGGTTTCTGTCATTGATCCCGCTGAACCCAATATTGCGGCTTATGGAGTGGAGTGGGGACCGGGCCCGAACCCCGTCCGGCTGGGGATCCGCCTGGTCCATGGCTACAACATGCCCATGTGCATGAAGATCAAGGGCTATACGGTCGAGCCTGTAACGCAACAACCTGACAACCACTTTCCTGTCCCTGTCTCTTATACACATCTGACGCTGCCGACGAATAGAGAGGTGT
>CAZMSS010000168.1:0-6471 GCA_964568965.1 uncultured Verrucomicrobiota bacterium
ACCCCAACCCCCGTCCGCATTCCGGGCGGACAGGAGCCAGTCCCTTCCCAGCCCCACCAGCCTGCCGCGCTCCGGCATGCATCCCGGCGTGAGGCGGCTCAACGCCCGGACCACATGGGCCGTGCCATACGTGGGGTTGGCCTGACCGGGAGCAACCTGATTACCAAACCACAGCGGTAGCCAGGAGCCATCCTCCTGCTGGACCCGCTCGAGATACTGGACCCCCGCGTGCATCGCTTCATCCAACCTCCTCTGCAGGCTTGGCTCCATGCTGCCATACCACGCATCCCAGGCGACAAGCGCATGAGCGGTGATGTCCGGACAACTCCGGTCAAAGGGAAGCCGGCCCCACCCTCTGCAAAACGTCGGAATGCCGCCGTCCCCGTTCTGCAAACCCAGAAGCCAGCGAAGCCCCTTCCCTGCCGCCACCTGTGCGTCGGGGGTCTCTGCTCCAAGATTATACAGCGCCAGCAGAACGCCGGCCGTATCGTCGGCATCAGGCACCGCGCCCGGCAGATCCGTCCACCCCCAGCCACCCGGCGCCGCCTGGGTATACGGATGAACCCGGCCGAACTGCAGCCCCACCAGCCTCTCCCTCAAGCGCGCCCGATCCGCCGCCGGGATCAATGCCAAACCATCTTCCCCCGCCGCCAGGGCATTCACGGAAAGTACCGTCAGCCATGTGGCGAGATCCGTGTCGATCGGCCAGCTGCCATCGGGGCGGACCGTGGCCACCAGAAACCGTGCGCAATTCCGCGTCACCGGATGGTCACGTAAGCCCGCCGCCGCGAGGCTGGCGGCCACAAAGCCATTGAGGGGGGCGGCTTCCAGAAACCCGCCGTTGGACGGCTGGCACCGGCGCAGCAGCCGCAGTGCCGCTCCGGTGACGGCATCGCGGAGCCACTTGATCGGGGCTCCACTCCCCGGCGCCCGGCGGTGACGCACCAACCCGATGGCAATCAGCGCGGGAAGCGCGTAACTCACAACCTCCAGCCTGGCAAACCGGAACAGCCTGCGCGGCAGGACGCTGAATTCAAAGGGGAGTTGCGGCACAAGTCCCCAGGGCTCGTCACCCAGCCGACCAGCCAGCGCGCACACCGTCAGGATGGGCACCGAGAAGGTCCGGTCGTTCCCATACGAGGCCACCACGGCGCGCGCCAGGGCCCCGGGCTCGAGACTGCCGGCCGTCCTGCAGATCCACGCTTCCACGTTCCGCACCGCCCGTTCCAGAGCGGGCTCGCCAGCCCCCGCGCAGCCCAGAGCCGCCCAGCCCAGCAGCGTGGTGCTGAGATTGCTAGGACTGTCCGGCGTATCCCCCCAGCCGCCATCGGTATTCGCCCGGTCGACCAGCCAGCGCAGGGCACGCAACACAACCTCACGATGCGCGACGGGATCCACCTGATGTAAGGCGAAGGCGGCAACGGCTGTGGACAAAGCACTGCTCGAAAGTTCGCCGCGCCAGAATCCGTCCGGGCCGCGCTCAGCCAGAAGTCGGGCACGCACCAGCTCAAGGGTACCGGCCACATCCCGCGTCCCGTTCCCGTCCGTCATGGCGCCCCCTGCCGTCCGACGCACGAACCCAGGGCCAGCAGTGCATAGAACGTGTACTCGCAGTCGGTCGTCGGATCGGCCGGATGCCCGCAGAACCCGCCGTTATCAGCCCACAACGATTCCACGAACTCAGCGTGCGGCTCAACTGATCGCGGGGGGCGCCCCGCCCTCGTCAAGGCGTAGAGGGCCGTGGCGGTCGAGAGCAGATCGGGGCCGGGCGCCCCGTTAAAGGCCAGATACCCGCCCGACGGGCATTCGCAGGCTTGCAGCGCCTGAATCGCCGCCGCCTCGCCATTCCCCTCGATCCACTGCTGCATCAGGAGTGCGGCGGCCGTCGCCGTGGTCGTGCTCACCGCCATGTCCGCCGCATTGGCGTAACCACCATCCCCGGTCCGCAACGACCGGATGCCGGCCAGGAGTGTCCCGCGTTCGGGCATATCGCATCCGACCTCCTCATAGGCCAGGAAGGCGAGAAACCCGCCGTATACGGTGCCATGCGGGGCATGGGCATCCAGATGGTGATAGCCGCCATCAGCCGCACGATACGCTTCCATGCGGCGCAACAGGGCGCGACCGCGGTCGGCCGACGGGAACTCGGAGAGTGCGGCCCAGCAACGGGCACCGGACGCAAGATGCACGAAGTCGAGGCCCGGCCCCTCGCCCAGCGCCTCAAGGTAACGCCGGACGGATGCCACGGGAAGCGCGCCATTCAGCGCGGCAAGGCAGGAAAGTCCGAATACCGTATAGTACAGGTCGCTCGCCGGGGACCGACCGCGGAATCCGCCGTCGGGCTGGAGTTGGCCACGCACATAGCGTTCGATCACGACCGCACCCTCGGCCTGCATCCACACCGCGGCGCGAACCGCGGTGAGAACCATATCGTGCGGCTGCTTCATGAGGGCGACGGGGAATGCAGGATCAAGGCGGCCACACGATACAGGAGGCACTTCAACGCCGATTGCCGCAGTGGCCGCAACGCGCGCAGAGCCTCGTCCTCGACCTCCTGCAGCAACGTCCGGGTGCGTTCCTCCGCGGCGACCCACTGCCGTTCATCAGGAACCGTTTCGGCCCCATCCGACCGGGCCGGGTCGGCTGAAAGTTCGCGGGTCAGGGCGGCCAGCACGGAAGGACGGGGTTCCCCTGCGGCCGATGCCGAGCGGTCCGCCGCATGATCGTCAAGATCGTCACGAATCTGGTAGGCAATGCCCATCGATGTGCTGAACGCGGCCAGCACGTTGCGGGTCTCACGGTCGGCGCCCGCGCCGATGGCGCCCAACTGCAGGGCCACGTCGAAAGCCGGTGCCGTCTTGCGGCGGAAAATCTCGAGCACGGCTGACACCGGCACATGACCGGGCGCCCGACGGAGCAGCAGTTCTTCACCCTGTCCCAGGCACAGCAGGCGGTGTCCCTCCGCGGCCACCGCCATCATTTCGCGAACCTGTTCGGCCGTGGCCCCTGATTCGGCAATCAGGCGGTATCCCTCCCCGATCAGCAGATCCCCCACATTGAGGGCGATCGCAACGCCGTATTGCCGGTGCAGGGTCTCTTCCCCGTAGCGCGACTCGTCCTCGTCCTCGATATCGTCGTGAATCAGCGACGCCTTGTGAAAACACTCAACCGCAATCGCCAGGCGCCGGACGACTTCGGAGGTTGCGCCAGCCGGTGCACCCAGCGTGTGGGCAACCCCGGCAACGAGCAACGGGCGCCAGCGCTTACCGCCCTTGACCAGCCAGTCCATCGCGATCATTTCGGTGGCGGAACCCGCCGGACACAACAACGGCTGCAGGCAGGCAGGCTCGAACCAGGCGGCCACCTCGTGGCGGAGTGCCTGAATATCCAGTGAGGCGTCAGGGTGTGACGCATCCCGCAGTTGCAGAAATTCCATCACCCACTCAAGGTCGACCACCGTGTCCACGCACTCATTGCGCAGCAACGGGACCGCCAGGCCCGGCACCGCGTGCGCCATCAGCGGCCGGAACGACCGTTCCAACGCATGCAGGCAGCTCACGCCGATCACCGCATGGGCCTCACCCCGCGCCAGCAGGGCCGCCACCGCCGTTGTGCCCTCGGCCACCAGGACGACATATCCCAGCTTCTCGGCTTCCCGTTGGATCGTGCCGATCGAACACCGGCCGCACTCCTCGCACAGCAGGCCCAGCACATCGAACTCTGCACGGCAGGAGGTGCTGGACTTCAGGCACTGCGGCAGCAGCAGGATCCGCCGCTCGTAGGGCGTGGCCGCGACAGTGCCCTTCCACACCTCGTTGCCCACCAGCACCGTTACAAACCCCTTGAGCGCAGGCTCCAGCCCGGCACTTTCCAGAATCTTGTCGGCATGCGCCTCCAGTTCTTCAAGGGACAGGGGCGGAATCAGCGTCTGGCCCGAACAGTACCCCTGCACCTGGCGCCGGATCGCGTCGCGCGTCAGCTTGTCCGAAGGTGCTCGAAGGTTATGTTGCGCCGTTATCATCCGTAGGCTCCGAATCCGAAAAACCAGTATTTCTTCGCAAAGCGGTAGGCCGCGCTCCGCTCGGGGATCTCGGCGGACGGCATATTGTGGCTCGTGTGGGGCTTCAGGGCCGCCAGTTCCTGGTAGCCGGTTCCCCGGCCGCTGGTGTCGCGAGCCCGTTGTTCCTGCAGGAAGGCCTGCAGCCCCGCTGGATCTTCCATGATCACGCAGCCCCGGGTGGTTGTGCGGGAATAATCGCGGAAGGCTTTCAGGAAAACGGAATCCCGGAACAACTCGTCCAGCGGCCTGCCGTCACGGATGTTGTCCAACGCAAACTGGATGGGCGGACATGGCTCAACGTCGCCGCCGGGGCCGATGTGATGCGCCATGCCCACGGCCGCGGGACACAGGGCCCGCCCGGCATGGTCCCAGTAGGCATCCACGATCAGCAGCGGCGAGTCCTGACGCGAGTCGACGATGAACCGGCGCAGGGCCGAAACCTGGGCGGGCTCGAGCGCAAGCTCCGGCGTCGGCTGGGGCCCGACCGGCCGGTAGATGTAATACCAGAGGTAATGCACGCCGAGACCCGCCAGCTCCCGGACGAAGGCCTTCGAGGCCAGGTCGTCGATGTTGGAACGGCAAACACTGGTGGCCGCGCCGATGACCAGCCGGTTCCGCCGGCAGTGTTCGAGCCCCGCCAGGGTCCGGTCGTAGACGTTCGTACCGCCGCGCCGCTCGTCGCTGACCTGGCGTGAGCCTTCGATGCTGATCAAGGGGCTGACGTTGCCCAGGCGCCGCATCTCCCTGGCGATCGCGTCCGTGATCAGGGTCCCGTTGGTGAAGAGGAGGAAATAGGCATCCGGGTGCCGGCCGAACAGGTCGAACAGCCCCTTGTGGAGCAGCGGTTCGCCGCCCAGGATGCCGAAGAAATACGATCCCCTTGCCTTGCACTGCCGCACCAGGCTGTCCAGTGTCTCAATGTCGAGTTCGCGGCGGGGTGAGGCCGGGGTGACCCAGCATCCCTGGCAGGACAGATTGCACTGATCCGTGACCGAGATGAACAGGAAGGCCGGGAAGAAGTCCTCCCCTTTGGCGATCCGCTTCTCGAAACGACTGACCGCGCGCATCCCCTTCCATCCGAAGTTGAAAGCGAACTTCGCCAGGACGCGTTTGTCCGGCTCCGTCAACATCCGTCTGGCAAATTCCACACCCATAGGTTACCCCTCCGGCGGAACGATGCCCGCACTCCCCTTTGCACACGCCGCACGCTCCGCCTCGGCCCGTTCCTGCGCGGTCTTCAGAAGTCGCCCGCGGGCCTGGCGGCGGCGCTCGGCCAACGCGGCATAAATGTCGTCGCCGAGGAACTCCTGGGCATTGATCCGGGCACGGGCCTTCAGGTTCTGTTCATCGCCGATCTCGGCCCCGTTCAGCGGGGCTTCAGCGTCCGGCAGCTTGGGAAACATGATCGCGACCTCGGGGCAGATCCGGGCGCAGGCCGGGCAGTTATTCTTGCAGGACCGCGGATTGGCCACGCTCACCTTGCCGTCCGGCGTCAGCGTATAGACGCCGAACAGGCAGAAGCTCACGCATTGCCGGCAGTGGCGGCACCGCGCGAAATCGATGACGGGAAACCACGGTGGCCAGGGGTCGGCGGAGACCGTCACCGCCGTTGCCTGCACCGTGGTTGCGGGAAGCTGTTCCAGGATCGCTGCGGCAGGCATGTTGCGGAGGTCGAGCACCCGCAGGTGGGCCGCCTCGACGGAGATCCCCGCCGAGGAGAGCAGGCTACGCACGGCCCGTGAATGACAGGCGATAATCGTCAGGGTTCCCGCAGAGGCCGCCCATGCCGTGAGGGCGGGATCGCGGTCGGCGGCCAACCGGCACAGGTCCGCGACCTCGGTAAAGGCGACACCCCGCCCCCGCAGTCCCTCCAGCACGTCACGCCGGACCGCCTCGGCCCCCACCCCGCAACCGGAGCAGTGACAGAATAGAATTCGGTTTTCTTCCAGCATCGATCAAGTCTTCCCTGATGCGCCAGCCAGCGCGCGGAACACAAAGTGAAAGCGCATATGGTGCTAGAACCCCATTGAACGGTCAAGCGCGATGGTTGACCGCGCGCATGACAACTGCATACTGCCGATGCGAGCCGTCGCGATCATTGGGCTTGTTCGATGGTTATCTCTCTTTTTTGTTGGACTCCCAAAAACTGCGAGGATTCAGGATACGAGCACCCTTGTATTCTGTAATGACCAGCAAATCCTTGTCTCCTGTGACGATGACATCTGCATTCCCGGGGTAAACCGACCCAAGAATCATCAGGTCATCGGGATCCCGGCAGATCCCCTTGTCAACATGCTCCGGCTCGACGATTTCGGCGCCGTTACGGAGCACTCTCACATATTCAGCAACAATGATCGGAGGGACCTTGAGCTTGAATCTCAATTTCTCTTCAATTTCCTTCAGAATGCCTT
>CAZMSS010000169.1:0-6430 GCA_964568965.1 uncultured Verrucomicrobiota bacterium
CATGGCGCAGCTTCATGCCGACGAGGGACAGGATCGGGACGCGGGCGCCGGACATCAGGGCCCGGACCCAGACCTTGATGAAGTAGAAAAAGACGCCCAGGATGATGAAGGCGACAATTGCCGCAAGGATCAACAGGATTGGAACAATATTACTGACCGACATAATCTACTCCTTATTCTTCTCTCTTGCTTGTTACACACCGACAATTTTCTACACCGCTCCCGGCGGGACAGGGCCCGGCAGGGTTGGCGGCTTGGCCGAGGGATCCTGGGGGACGGCCACCATGACCGGTATGCGCCGGTCCAGGATGGCTCCCACCAGGGCTCCCATTCCCGCCAGCGTCATGACAAACCAGAGCATGATGCCGAATGGAAAAGGCAGACTAGCCGCCGCGTACAATATCAGCAACCCCAGTGCCATGACAGGAAAAAGAAGACGGGGAGGGATTGGCGCCTTGCGGCGAAACAGCAGGTGCCCCACAAAGAGGCCGGCGACGATTTTGCTGACGTACATCAGGATGACATAGGCCAGCACCAGCATGATGCTCAGGGGGATGCCCACGAGGGTGAAGAGGAGGAAGAACGCCGCCATGGGAACCAGGGCAAAGGCGATAAACCCGAACAGGATGCAGCGCCAGAGGGACTCGGAGAGCTTGTGAACGCTGAGCGCCACGATGCCCGGCATGAGGGAAACGAAGACCAGTCCCACCAGGATGGCGCCGGCAAAGAGGCCCAATTGCAGGATGAGGGAGGCCATCGTGATCGGCTCGGCCTTGGCCTGCAGGATTTCCTGCTTGATCATTTTCCCGCCCAGGGTGATGCGGGAATCCAGGACCAGGTCCCGGTCCATGCGGTACACCAGGTTCCCGGCAATGCTTGTCCCCGGCAGGACCGTGATGTCGCCTGCGGAGACATTAAGGTTTCCGCCGAACTGACCGGCCAGGGTGACCTTTGCCCCAATGATCCGGGTGTCGCCGGAAATCGTTCCTTCCACGATGATGTCCTGGCCGACCAGCAGGGCTCCCCCCTGGACGGCGGCATTGGTGCCCAGCACGATCGTGGGGGCGAAGGCCATGAGGTTTTTGCCGACCGCCCCGTTGATCGTGCAGGTCTTCATGGCCGCCAGACGGGCATGACGGGCGGCGACGCCGGTCATGTCAACCGTGTCCCCTGCAGCCCAGAGATCGGAGAGGAAGGAGCCGGAAAGCCGCATGGTGGGGACATGGTTTGTCGAGGGTTGGTTGACCGTGTCGGCCAGCAGGAAGCAATCGGCCCCGGCGGCGCCGGCAAAATTGATGGTGCGGGCCTGCACCCAGAGTTCGTTGGTTGTCGTCTGGCCGTCTGCGACGGTGAAGTGCTCCAGCGAACGGAATTCAATGGCCTGGCAGGCCGGCGCCAGCAGCAGAAGGGAGAGGGTCAGGGTTGCCAGGGGCCTCATGCGTCAACCTTTCGGACCACAATGCGGTTTCCCTCGACCTTGACAACCTTGACGGGCTGGTTTTGTTCCACAATGCCGCCTTCGGTAACGACATCCATGCGTTTTCCTCCGATCAGGGCGAACCCGGCCGGCCTGAGCTGTGACACGGTGGTGCCGGCCTGGCCCAGGAGCGACTGTTTGGAATCGGAGGACTTGAAGGTTTTTCCGTCCTCGCTGAGGGTCATTTTCCGGCCGATGCCCGAGCGCGGGAAAAACTTGATCCAGACCGCCACGGTGAGCACCGTCAGGATGAGCACGCCGAACAGGGTGTAGAATCCGCATGCGCTCCCAATGTCGAAGGCCACGATGACGGCGGCAAACAGGGCTATTCCCCCGAGGGTGCCCAGGACGGCGCCCGGAACGAAAATTTCGGCACCGATCAGAAGTGCGCCGGCCGCGAGGAGGGTGATCAACAGAGTTATATTGTTCATAAACGACTATACCTTTTTAACGCGATCCACGATTATGCGGTTTCCCCGGGCTTCGGCAATCACGATCTGTTCGCCCGCTTCAAAAAAATCACCCCGCGTGACCACGTTCATGCGCAACTCGCCGAATCGCGCCGCGCCGGCGGGGTTCAGGCGTGTCTCGGCGATGCCCTGGCGTCCGACCAGTGAGGAGGTGTCGGTCGCCGCGGTGTATCCCTTCTCGCGTGAGGTGGCGCTTTCCAGAACCAGTTTCTTGAATGCCGCGGTCTTTGGGAGAAAGCCCGCCACAAGCCCGAATCCCGCCAGGGAGAGCACCAGTGACTTGGCGAATTCGACCATGGAGCGGGTGATCTGGGGCATGGAGGGATACCACGGATCGCCGGGATAATGCTGGATCATGGCCATCAGGATCGACATGATGATCAGGACGATGCCGAGGATGCCGGGCAGGAGGATCCCCGGGAAGAAGAACAGTTCCACCAGCAGCAGGATGAGGCCAACGATAAACAGGGCGACCTCCTCCAGGCCGGCCAGCCCGGCAATGTGGGAGCCCCAGAACCAGATGGCCAGGAGAACGATCCCGGCGATTCCGGGCAGGCCGAAGCCGGGGGTCTTGAACTCGATGTACAGCCCCAGCAACCCCAGGGCAAGAATGACAATGGAAAAAGCCTCGATAAACCGGGCGACCTCCTCGGCGGTGGAGACGGTCAGTTCAATCTGCTCGCACTGCTCCTTGCCGATCCTTTTCAGGAGCCCGTCAAGGTTCTCAACGGTGCCCTCCGAGAGCAGGGGCTTCTTCTGCGGGCCGACCAGTCGCTCCGCATCCTTGTTGGTCAGTGTCAGCAGCTGCCCCTTCTTGGAAATCACCTCGTCGCCGATCTTGTATTCGGCGTCCCTGCGGACCATGGCCTCGGCAAGTTTCGGGTCGTGACCGCGGTGTTGCGCGGCGGCCCGGATCATCGCGGCGACATAGGAGACGGATTTTTCCTCGACGGATTCCGGCATGGGCTGGACCTCGCCGGTCAAGCCCAGCATGATGGGCATGGCATCCCCGATTTTGCTGCCGGGAGTCATGTAGATATGGTCGGTTGCCATGGCGATGATGGCCCCGGCGGAGATGGCGTTGGGGTTGACGAGCGTGTAGGTGGGGACCTTGACGCCCCGCAGCATGTTCAGGATTTCCTCGGCGGCATCAACCCGCCCGCCCGGGGTGTCCACATCAAAGATGATGGCTTCCGCCCCTTCGTTTTCGGCTTCATTCAAGCCCCGGCGGATCACATAGACCAGTGCGGTGTCGATGACGTCCTGGATGGGGATGATGTACACCTTGCCCGTCGTGGCCGCGGGCGCAGCTCCCGCGGGCAGGGCCAGCAGGGAGAGTAGCAGGGCGAGGAAGCGGAACGGTTTCATGGGGTGGTTTCTCCTGCCGCCACGGAATCCCGGATCCGGAGGATCGTGGTGGTCTGACGCGACAGATCCTCGACTTCAAGATCCTTGATCATCCACTCGTGGTTGATTTTCTTGAAGCTTTTCACGGACAGGCGCCGGGTGAGGTTGGCCAGTTTGTCGTATCCTTGAGTCTGGAGCAGCATGGAAACCCGCTTGTCCACCCAGATCCGGACACTGGCGTAGGGCGCCATCGCGCCGACCGGGGCATGGCGGTCAAGGACATAGCACGGTTGCCCGCGATTCTCCTCCTGCCCGATGATCTGCCCGCCGTTCCACCAGAGGAATCCGAGGGTGAGGTCCATCCACGACAGGGCGGTGTTCTGGATGGGCTGGTCCAGGGCGGGGGCCGGGGCCCCCGCGATGGGGTCACCCGTCAGGTACAGGAAAGAGACCCTTCCGTTGTCCCGCAACACCGTCAGTTGTTCCAGCGGTTTCCCGAAGGCATCGCCGATCGTGTACGTCGCTTCGCGCGGATACCGCAGCTGGATGGAGATGGTGAGCCGGGTCTTCTTGCCCTCGTCCGGGGTGGTT
Source organism: uncultured Verrucomicrobiota bacterium (assembly GCA_964568965.1). Taxonomy (GTDB): domain Bacteria; phylum Verrucomicrobiota; class Kiritimatiellia; order CAIKKV01; family CAITUY01; genus JAABPW01. Next base: position 3,886 of record CAZMSS010000169.1, read on the forward strand.
ACGAGGTCGCCGGACAGGCTGATGGGCTTCGACGGCAGCCGGGCCATGAGGTTGCTCATCAGCGCATCCACGGTCGGCAGTTCGGCAGCGGCCGCGGTGGGGGCCGCGGTGGCTGTCGCCACCGCGTTGGTCTGGCCGGTGGCGGGAAGCACAACGGCCATCGACCACAGACCACCATAGACCATGGACCTTAACTTCATGATCCCATTCGCTTGTGGATTTCCGCCCCGAGCGACTCCGCCGGAATGCGGATCTGCTGCATCGAGTCGCGTTCCCGCAGGGTCACGGTGCCGTTCTGGAGTGTGTCGAAGTCGACCGTCACGCAGAACGGGGTGCCGATTTCGTCCTGGCGGCGGTACCGGCGGCCGATGGCGCCGGTCTGGTCGTAGAAGCAGGCCCAGTGGCGGCGCAGGTCGTTGAAGATCTCCCGTGATTTGTCCACCAGTTCCGGCTTGTTCTTGAGCAGCGGGAACACGGCGACCTTGACGGGGGCCACGCGCGGGGCGAAGCGCAGCACGGTGCGGGCCTCATAGCCTTCCGGGGGCTGTTTCCCGGGTTCGGCCGGGATCGCCGGGCCTTCCTTGGGAATCCATTCCTCATGGTAGGCGTTGCAGAGCAAGGCCAGGGCGATGCGGTCCACGCCGGCGGAGGGCTCCACCACATGCGGGATGAACTTCTCGTTGGTCTCCTGGTTGAAGTACTCCATCGATTTCCCGCTGAACTCCTGGTGGCGGCTGAGGTCGAAGTTGCCGCGCGCGGCAATACCCTCGAGCTCCTGGACGCCAAACGGGAAGGCATACATGATGTCGACGCAGGCGCTGGCATAATGGGCCAGTTCCTCCTTGCCGTAGACATACTGCGTGATGCTTTCCTTGGGGAGCCCGATGGACTGGTACCACTTCACCCGCTCGGCCACCCAGTAGTTGTGCCACTCCTGGTCCGTGCCGGGCTTGATGAAGAATTCCAGCTCCATCTGTTCGAACTCGCGGGACCGGAAGGTGTAGTTCCGGGGATTGATCTCGTTGCGGAAGGCCTTCCCGACCTGGGCGATGCCGAAGGGAACCTTCTGGCGCGACGTGGCCATCACGTTCCCGAACTGGGCAAAGATGCCCTGGGCTGTCTCGGGGCGGAGGTAGGCGACGGACGATTCATCCTGCAGGGGACCGACGAAGGTCTTGAACATCAGGTTGAAGGAGCGGGGATCGGTCAGTTCCTTGGAGCCGCAGGCCGGGCACTTGGTGCCCTCCGGGACCTTGAACTTCTCCTCCACCTTCGTGCTGTCATTGGGCTTCAATCCGAGTTCCTCGAACAGCTGGTCGGCGCGGAAGCGTTTCTTGCAGCCGCGGCAGTCGATCATCGGGTCGGTGAACCCGCCGACATGGCCGGAGGCCTCCCAGATGCGGGGATGCATGATGATGGAGCAGTCGAGGCCCACCACGTCCTCGCGATTGCGGACCATATCCTGCCACCAGGCTTCGCGGATATTGCGCTTCAGCTCGCAGCCGAGCGGGCCGTAATCCCAGAACCCGTTGATGCCGCCGTAGATTTCGGAACTCTGGAAGATAAAGCCCCTCCGCTTGCAAAGCGAAGCGAGGTGCTCCATGGACAAGATTGATTCTGCTGTGCTCATGTGGGACATCCTGTAGGAGGGGGGAGGCAAGGGTCAAGGAATTTCAGAGAAATAACCGGAGAATTGAACCATGAACATTCAACGTCCAGCATTGAACATCCAGTAATGAATGCGTTCAAAGTTCAGTGTCGAATGTTGACTGGTCGACGTTCGTTTTACTTTCTGCCGTATTTGTGTATAGTCTGCGCCCATTATGAGTAGCGAACACATTTTCCTTGTTTTGATCCAGTTTTCGGCATTTGCATTTTCGATCATTCTGCACGAAGTGGCGCACGGTTATGCCGCGTATCGGATGGGGGATCCAACGGCTGCCTATTCCAACCGGTTAACGCTCAATCCCCTGGCTCATGTCGATCTGATCGGGACGATTATTGTGCCGCTCGTCTTGTACACGTTGAACCAACCCATATTAGGGTGGGCAAAGCCGGTTCCCATCAATCCGTACCATTTCAGGAATCTCAAGCGCGGCGTAATGATTACGGCAGTTGCCGGGCCTGCAACGAATTTTGCTCTGGCAGTGGTGGCGGGCCTATTGAGCCGCGGTTTCCCTGTCACTTCGATTTTCTGTCAGTTTCTGGCGTTCCTTGCCGGCGCTAACGTTCTGCTGGGTGTGTTCAACCTGATTCCCATCCCCCCGCTGGATGGGTCCCGTATCCTGTATGGACTTCTTCCGCGCGGGATTGACGACAAGTATATGCGGATTGAACCGATCGGGATTTTTATCGTGTACGGATTGCTGGCGACCAACGTGTTATCCTACACCCTTTTCCCGCTGTGCGGTCTCATCATAACGCTGCTTGTCGGGCAGCGTTATATGTAACCATTCCTTACTTCCTCACCTGCCGCGCGGGTCTCTGCAGGGCCGGGATGAGTTTACGCTTGGACAGCAATTCCTGGATCTTCTGCGGGGCTTCC
>CAZMSS010000170.1:0-6379 GCA_964568965.1 uncultured Verrucomicrobiota bacterium
GCCCATGAAGTGGATGTGGAGGAGGAGTGCCTGAAGATCCTGGCCTTGCATCAGCCCGTAGCGGCGGACCTCCGGTACCTGATTGCCGTTCTGAAGATCAATCAGGACCTGGAGCGGATCGGAGACCTTGCCGTCCACATTGCCCAAGGATCGCTACTTCTATGTGAAATGCCCCCTGTCGACATCCCCCTGCAGTTGGGTGAGATGGCGGCCAAATCGCAGCAGATGTTGAAACGGGTGCTGGACGCCTTTGTCAATGTGGATATTGCAGCGGCCCGGGAGATCCGCCTGGCGGATGCGGAGCTGGACGCATTGAACCGGGCGATGGTGATCCGGCTCAAATCGGAAATGACCCGGAGTCCTGCTCTCCTGGAGCCTTTGCTAAAGCTTATGCACATTGCCCGGCACCTCGAGCGGATCGGCGACCATGCAACCAACATCGCCGAGGATTTGATCTACCTGATCGAGGGGAAAATCGTGCGCCATACCCTCTTGTTGGGAAAATGACCGGCGAGGTAAGTCATAGACAACTAGTTTAATAATTAGTATATTTCAATACAGGTAAATCGTTCTGCCCGAGTGAAAGATGTGTGTGGTGGAAAGTAACGGCCTGCAGGAATGAAGATTGACATTATGCCAAGTCTGACATATCGTAAAGGTGTGCTGTGAGCGGGAAGCCATTGAGGTGGTTGTCCGGAGAAATTAAAACCCCGCCGATGAGTGTTGAGGCTAGGCGAGCGGCGGGCCTGCTCTTGAGGGAATTACAAGAAGGGGAGCACTTGTCCCTGCCTCAATCACGGGCTTTGCCTGTGATCGGGGCAAGGTGTCATGAGTTACGGATCAACGACGAGCGGAAAACGTGGCGGGTTGTTTATCGGATAGATCCGGGCGCTATAGTCATCCTGGATGTATTTAAAAAAGACGCGGGCAACTCCGGCGCGAGTCATTGAAACGTGCCGCCGGCGGATTAAGTTGTACGAGGCAAGTCAGCATGAAAAAGCTTAAACACGGATGGGTCGAGGGGTCAGTTCAGGATTTCCTTGAATTGTCGGATGCTGATGCGGCCTATATCGAGACTCGGCTGGCCTTGGCACGACGGGTAAAGGAAGAGCGGCAAAAGAAGCACCTGACTCAGACAGGTTTGGCGGCGGCATTGAAGACCAGCCAATCCCGGGTTGCGAAAATGGAAAAAGGCGATATTACAGTGTCCCTGGATCTTCTTGTTCACGCCCTTTTTAAACTGGGAATGACGCGAAAGGATCTTGCCGCAGCCATCTGAAGGATGGCGCAGCCTTTTCATAAGTTGATTAGACCGCTCCTTTGTGGTCTCATTCTGGTGGGTTGCTTTCGCGGCGCCCGAACCGGAAAGGGACATGATTATGGCCAAGAAATCACGGACGCGTTGCATTGGGATCCTGACGGCGGGCGGGGACTGTCCCGGCCTGAATGCCGCGATTCGCGGAGTGGCCAAGGCGGCGCTTCACCATGACATGAAGGTCATCGGGATTCTGGATGGCTTCCGGGGGCTGGTGGAAAACCGCACCGTTCCGATCGAGGACCTGCATGTGAGCGGGATCCTGACGCTCGGGGGGACCTTCCTGGGATCCAGTCGCGACAAACCCCACAAGATGAAAATGGGCGACAAGGTTATGGACATGACCGACGTGGCCATCGCCAATGCAAGGCGGCTCCAGTTGGACTGCCTGGTCTGCCTCGGCGGGGGTGGCACCCAGAAGAATGCCCTGCACCTTCACAAGGCGGGGGGCATCAATGTTCTCACGCTCCCCAAGACAATTGATAATGACGTCGCCCTGACGGATATTTCTTTCGGATACGACACGGCGCTGGGGATTGCCACCGAGGCGATTGACCGGCTCCACACGACCGCCACCAGTCACCACCGCGTGATTGTCTGTGAACTGATGGGGCATGCGGCGGGCTGGCTTGCCCTGGGTGCCGGTATTGCCGGCGGGGCGGATGTCATCATGATTCCCGAAATACCCTATGATTTGAACGTCATTGCCGAGCACATTCGCAACCGGCGGCATCAAGGCAAACGGTTTTCGATTATCGCCATCGCCGAGGGGGCACTCTCGAAGGACGAAGCCAAGGCTCTGGTCAAGGGCCTGAAAGCGGGCAAGAGGAAAGCGGATCCTTTCGCGCCAAGCGTTGATGCCAACGGGATGCATCTGGTGCAGGAGCCGATGGCCAGCCGGGTCGCCCGCCAGATCCAGCAGTTGACCGGACTGGAGGCGCGGGTGACGTCGCTCGGGCATGTCCAGCGAGGCGGAACGCCTTCCCCGGCGGACCGGTTGCTGTGCACGAGGCTGGGGACGAAGGCCGGAGAGTTGCTCATGGCCGGGGTTTACAACGTCATGGTGGCCGTGCGCGGGGAGGAATGCGTTCCGGTTCCGCTTCAGAAAGTGGCCGGCGTGGTCAAGAACGTCCCGGTCAATCATCCCTGGGTCAAGACGGCCCGCCTGGTCGGCACCTGCATGGGGGATGTGCCCGGGGTATGAGATGAGAGCGCCCAAGGCCAGTCCCCGCAGAAGCCGCAGCAAGCCCGCACCCGGATCGCGGTTCCTGGATCGCGACCTGAACTGGCTGGAGTTCAACCGGCGGGTATTGAACGAGGCGCTGGACGAGCGGACCCCGCTTCTGGAGCGGGTCAACTTTCTCGCCATCTTCACCTCCAACCTCGACGAATTCGTGATGAAGCGGGTCTACGGGCTGCGCGAGCAGATCTGGGCCGGCGTGAAGAGTCCGGACATCGGCGAGCAGACTTCCGAGGGGCTGCTTCACGCCATTCATGCCACCATCCAGGAAATGTTGAACCGGCAGGCAAAGGCCTATCATGACGCCATCAAGCCCGCCCTGGCGGCGCAGGGGATCCATCTGCTCGGGTGGAACAAGCTCTCGGATGAGGAGAAGCGGGCGGCTTCGGGGATATTCGACAAAGCCGTGTTCCCGGTCCTGACCCCGCTTTCGGTCGATCCGGGCCATCCCTTCCCGTTCATGTCCAACCTCTCGCTGTCCCTCGGGATGACCCTGAACGATCCGGCCACCGGGCGCAGTTCCTTTGCCCGGGTGAAAATCCCCGATACCCTGCCGCAATGGATCCGCATCGAGACAGCCGCGTTCAAGGGAGCGTACCGCTTTGTGTCCCTGGTGGATCTGATTTCCCACCATCTGGGACGGCTCTTTCCTGATATGGAGATCAGCGGCATCATGCCGTTCCGGGTGACCCGCAATGCGGAGGTTGAGGCCGACCTGGATGATGTCCAGGACCTGCTGCAGGCGGTCGAGGAGCAGGTCCGGCAACGTCGCATGGAATGTGCGGTGCGGCTGGAGTGTCCTCCCGACGCGGATCCCACCAACCGTCGCATCCTCATGGAAGCCCTCGAACTGGGGGAGGAGGATGTCTACGCGATGCCCGGCCTGGTGGAGTACCGGAGCCTGCGGGATATTGCCTCGCTTCCTTTTGCCGCCTTCCGCTACAAGCCCTGGACCCCGCTGGTCCCCCGCCGGTTGCAGGGGGAGGAGACCCGGATCTTTGATGTCATCCGGGCGGGTGACCTGCTGGTGCATCACCCGTATGAATCGTTTGACGACACCGTGCTGCGCCTGGTCCGGGAGGCGGTCGCCGACCCGGATGTGCTGGCGATCAAGATGACGCTGTACCGGACCGGGAAGGACAGCCCGTTCGTTCCGCTGCTCATCCGGGCGGCGGAGGCGGGCAAGCAGGTGGCCTGCCTGGTCGAGCTGAAGGCCCGTTTCGACGAGTACGAGAACATTGTCCTCGCCCAGAAAATGGAGCGGGCCGGCGTGCATGTCGTGTACGGGGTGGAGGGGCTGAAGACCCACACCAAGACCACGCTGGTGGTGCGCCGCGAGGATGGGGAGGCGCGATGCTACGCCCACATCGGAACCGGCAACTATCACCGGCAGACGGCGCGGCTCTATGTCGATACCAGCCTGCTGACCTGCCGGCCCGACTTGACGGCCGACATTGCCGACCTGTTCAACTACCTTACCGGCCGCAACCGGAAAGAGGACTACCGGAAACTGCTGATTGCCCCGGCGAACATGAAGCGGCGCTTCCTCTCGATGATTGAGCGCGAAGTCGAGCATCACCGGGCGGGACGGCCTGCGCGCATCCTGGCCAAGATGAACCAGCTGGAAGACCGGGATATCTGCAATGCCCTCTATACAGCCGGGCAGGCCGGAGTGCCGGTGGATCTCATTGTCCGGGGCTTCTGCACCCTTAAGCCGGGGGTGCCGGGACTGAGCGAGAACATCCGGGTGACTTCCATCATCGGCCGGTTCCTGGAGCACTCCCGGATCTACCACTTCCGGAACGGCGCGGAACAGGACGTTGACGGCGAGTATTACATCGGCTCCGCCGATTGGATGCACCGCAACCTGGAAAGCCGGATCGAGGCGATCGCCCCGGTTGAGGACAAGACCCTCAAGGCCGATCTCCAGCGGATCCTCCAAACCCAGCTCTCCGACCAGCGTAACGCCTGGGACATGAAGCCCGACGGAACCTATGTGCAGCGCAAGCCCGAAGTGACTCAGGATTTGCCTTCTGCATGGGGTTCCCATGAGGTCATGATGCGGCAGGCGTTGTTGTGCCATGGGTGAAGCACTGCCGCCATTCTCCCTAACCGAATTCTAACACAAATCTCATCGTTTTTTCTTTCGATTCCTACTACCTTGTTTCCCTATTAGTGAAGAACACAAGGAGGCAGGCGTTATGACTAAGATGATTGTGTTAGCGGGGGCGATTGTGTGCGTGGGGGTGATCGGGTTGACGGGGTGCGGGAAGTCCCGCGAGAATGTCACCATGGCCGGATCCACGGCCTTCCAGCCCTTTGCCGAGAAACTGGCGGATCAGTATATGACCAGCCATCCCGGGGTGATGATTACGGTGCAGGGTGGCGGGTCGTCCATGGGAATCCAGTCGGCCTTGTCTGGTGCCGCCGAGATCGGGATGGCGGACCTGGTCGCATTGCCGCCCGAGGCGGCCTCGCTGAAGTCGCTGATCGTGGCGCGGGACGGGATCGCCGTAGTGGTGAATCCCGCCAACAAGATCGCCAACCTGACCTATGACCAGGTTCGGGATGTTTTCAGCGGCAAGATCAAGAATTGGAAGGATGTTGGTGGGAGTGATCATGCGATCGCCGTCATTTCCCGCGAGGCCGGCTCCGGTACCCGGTCGTCGTTCGAGAAAATCCTCGGGGGGATCAAGCTGGCGGAGGATGCCCTGGTCCAGGACTCGAACGGCACGATCCGGGAAACGGTGGCCAACGACCAGAACGCGATCGGCTATGTCTCCCATGGACTGATCAATGAGAAGATCAAGCCGGTCAGCGTGGACGGAAAAGACTGCACGGAAGCCGCGATCATGAAGGGGGAGTACCGGCTCGTACGGCCCGTGTTCCTGGTAGCGAAGAATGACTCCACTCCCGCCTGCAAGGCCTTCCTGGAGTATGTCATGTCCAATGAGGCGCAGGAACTCATCCATAAGAGCGGCCTGATCCGCGCGAAGTAGGAAGTCAGTAGGCAGAGGGCAGTATGCAGTTGGTAGCAGCGAGGAGAATGTTGTGAATCCAGCTTCATTGACGACCACCGCCATTTCTGCCCGCTGCCCGCTGCCTGCTGCCTGCTGCCTCCTGCCTCCTGTCATCTGACTATGAAACTCAACGGCGAAAAAATAGTCCGGTACGCGCTGATGATGGTGGCGTTTTCCGCCGTCGCCAGCCTGCTGCTGATCGCCGTGTTCATCTTCAAGGAAGGCCTGCCCTTCATGATGAAGGTGGGGGTTAAGGATTTCCTGTTCGCCTCGGACTGGGATCCGCTCGGGGGGAAATTCGGCATCTATCCGATGATCGTGGCCTCGCTGTGGGTGACGTTCGGAGCCATGCTGATCGGGGCGCCGCTGGGAGTCGCCGGAGCCATTTTCCTCAATGAATTCGCGCCGCGGACGATGATGAAGATCGTCAAGCCGACCATCGAGCTGCTGGCCGGGATCCCTTCGGTGGTGTTCGGGTTCCTCGGGGTGATGGTGCTGGCCCCCTGGATCCGCGCGACCATGGGCGGGCCCGGGCTTTCGGTTCTCGCCGCCTCGATCATCCTGGGCATCATGGTGCTTCCAACGGTTCTCAGCATTTCAATCGATGCGATCGCGGCCGTTCCGAATACCTACCGGGAAGGTGCCCTGGCGCTGGGCGCGACCCGGTGGCAGAGCGTGCACATGGTGACGATCAAGGCGGCGCGGTCCGGGATCATCGCCAGCATCATCCTGGCGATGGGGCGCGCCCTCGGCGAAACCATGGCGGTGATCATGGTGGCGGGCAATACGGTGAAGATTCCCCAT
>CAZMSS010000171.1:0-6373 GCA_964568965.1 uncultured Verrucomicrobiota bacterium
TCGTCCAGAAACTCTTGTAAAATGCCGCGTCCTGCTTGCCGCTCTTCAAAACCCGCGGGTTCTGCCCGACCGCCTCCTCCCGGCTGTAACCGGTAATCTGTTCAAACGCGGGGTTCACATAAATGATCTTGCCCTGGGCATCGGTCATCACCACGCTTTCCGGAGCCTGGTCTATGGCGGCCGTCAGTCGCCGGTTCTGGTCTTCCACCTGTCTCCGGCCCGAGATGTCACGGATGGCCGCCTCATGCACCTGGCGCCCCTGCCACTCAAAGTGGCACGCGGTGATTTCGACGGGGAATATGGTCCCGTCCTTCTTGCGATGCAAACGCTCCGGAATCTTGGTCTTCTCCTCCACCGCCGCCTGCCGCGTCTGTTCCGGCTCAGCCGAAACCTCGGTGTGCTTCATCCGAAGCCATTCTTCACGGGTGTAGCCGTAGAGGGAAACCGCCGCCGGATTGACTTCCAGAATCTGCCCCGTTTCATTGTCCACCAGGACAATGGCATCCGACTCCATCTCGAACAGACGGCGATACCGCTCCTCGACCATCCTCAGCATCTCATTCTGCTGATTCAGCTCCTCTGTTTTCTTTTGGAGCTGATGACGGAAGAGAAGGACCACTCCGGCAAGGATAGTGGCAAGGATTGAAACGACCACAACCCCGATGAGGAGCCAGACGTGAAACGTTAGTACCATAAGGCATCAGCATTACCTTATTGTTGGCGTCAGTGTCAACAATCGAGCAGAAATCCTGCGCAAACAGCCGGTCTCAATAAACAGCACTCTTCACCTACCCCAGCGAGGCAAAGGGATTGGAGTTGAATTGCGGGCGGGAGGCGGGCCGCGGACCAGAGGATGGACCGCGCCGCTCGCCGGGCTTTGCGCCCCCGCCGGGCGCGGCGCCGGGCCGGCCACCCGCCCCCTTGGCGCTCAGGGCAATCCGTTTGCGGGGAAGGTCCACGTCGATCACCCACACCTTGATCCGGTCACCGGTCTGAACGACTTCAGCGGGATCGTTGATAAACCGGTCCGAGAGCGCCGACACATGAACCAGCCCGTCCTGGTGAACCCCGATATCCACAAACGCACCGAAGGCTGTCACGTTGGTGACAATTCCCATGAGCTCCATACCCGGCTTCAAATCCTCCATCGTGTTCACGTCATCCCGGAAACACGGCGCCTCGAATGTCTCACGGGGATCGCGGCCGGGCTTCTTCAACTCGGCGATGATGTCCTTCAGCGTAGGCTCCCCGACATCGGCGCTGACGTATTTCCGGATGTCGATCTTGTCGGCCAGGTCCTTGTTCCCCACCAGGTCCTTCAGGGCAACCCCCACGTCCTTGGCCATCTTCTCGACCAGGGCATACCGCTCCGGGTGGACCGCTGAGGCATCGAGCGGGTGTTCGCCATTGCGCAGCCGAAGGAATCCCGCCGCCTGTTCAAAGGCCTTGGGGCCCAGGCTGGGCACCTTGAGCAGGCCCGCCCGGCTCGTGAACGCCCCGTTCTTGTCGCGGTGCGACACGATCTTCTTGGCCAGGCTGTTGCCGATGCCCGACACCCGCGCCAGCAGGAAGGCACTGGCGGTATTCAGCTCCACACCCACATGGTTCACGCAACTCACCACCACGTCCTCCAGTTTCTGGGCGATCAGAGGCTGGTGGACATCATGCTGGTACTGCCCCACCCCGATGGATTTGGGATCAATCTTGACCAACTCCGCCAGGGGGTCCTGCAGCCGGCGCCCGATCGAGATCGCGCCGCGCACCGTCAGGTCCAGGTCGGGAAATTCCTCGCGGGCCACCTCGGAGGCGCTGTAGATGCTGGCGCCGGACTCGTTGACCTGGATCACCATGACGTTCTTGATATTGGCTTTCTTGAGCGTCTCGCGGATGAAGCCTTCCGTCTCGCGTCCGGCGGTGCCGTTACCGACCGCAATGGCCGCCGGCTGGAACTTGGCGACCAGCTTGGCAAGGTCAATGCGCGCCTCCATCTCGGACCGGTCGCCCTGGCTGAGATACAGCGTCGTGTTGGCCAGGAACTTTCCCGTGCCATCCAGCGCCGCGACTTTGCACCCGGTCCGGATGCCCGGGTCAACCGCGATCACCGGCCTGCCGCCCAGCGGGGCCGCCAGCAGGAGGCTGCGCAGGTTCTTGGCGAAGATTTCCACCGCCGCGCGGTCCGCCTTCATCTTCAGGTCAACCGACACATCGGTCTCAACCCCCGGCGAGATCAGGCGCTTGTAGCTGTCATCAATGGCCGTCCGCAAGTGGACGGCAAACGGAGAGCGGTCGTTCACCTTCATAACCTCGCCGATCCGCTTGAGGATGGGGTCGGCATCGACCGAGAAGGACCGCTTCAGCACCCCTTCATTCTCACCGCGCCGGATGGCCAGGTAGCGGTGCGAGGGAATATCGGCGGCTTTTTCCTTGAAGTCATAATACTGTTCGAACTTGGTCGGCTCCTTCGTGGCATCCTTGACGGCCTCGGAGACAATAAACCCGTTGGCGGCAAAGGATTGCCGGGCGAGGGCGCGGATCTCGGCATTTTCCGACACCAGTTCCGCCACGATATCACGGGCACCGGACAGGGCGTCCTCCGCCGATTCCACCTTCTTGCCGGCATCGATGAACGCTTTAGCCGCCTCGTCGGGCTGACCTGTTACCGGTTGCTGGAGGATGAGTTCCGCCAGGGGATCGAGCCCTTTCTCCCGGGCGATCATGGCACGCGTGCGGCGTTTCGGCTTGAAGGGCAGGTACAGGTCTTCCAGCGCCGTCTTCGTGGTGCAGGCCAGGATCTTGGCCTTCAGGTCGTCGGAGAGTTTCCCCTGCTCCCCGATCGAGTCCAGGATGGTACTCCGCCGATCCTCCAGATCCTTGTAATACTCCAGACGTTCCTGGATCTTTCCGATCTGCACTTCATCAAGGTTTTCGGTTACTTCCTTGCGGTACCGGGCGATGAAGGGAATCGTGCTCCCCTCAAAAAGAAGTTTTGCCACCGCCAGGACCTGACGGGGGGCAATGTTCAGTTCCGCGGCAAGACGGGGAATGGACGAGGCATCAAGCGATTCATTCTGATCAACTTCAGCAACCATGAGTGTCTCCTGCAAAATGGGGGGGCATTTTACAGATTTTCGGCAGGAATACAGGAAAAACCTTACCGAAGCGCGAGCGAAGCCAGGGCGGTGGAATAGATGCGGCCGCCGGCGGAGCCCCACTGGGTGTCGGCTTTCCAGCTTCCGGCCTCTTTACCCCGCTTGACCTGTTGGCTCAGGAGATCGCGCCGCAGCGACGCCAACCCGCCATTGGAGGGGGTTTCGTCCATCTTCTTGAGGGCCGCTGCCAGAAAATATCGGCGGTAATAGTCCATGTCCGGCCCAGGAGTGGCGGCCAACCGCTGAACCTGAGCCTTGATGGCCTGACGCCGCCCCGGGGTAACCAGGCCCATGTGGGCCGGATCGAGAAGGCTCATCGCGCCCATCGCCGTGAGGGTTGGGGAGGCTCCACCGGCCGTGTCACCGCTTGTTCGATATCCGAACGACCCGTTATCCGCCGCCACGCCCGCCATCCAGCGGAAGCCGCGCTCGACGTTCGGGCGGACTTGCGGCCACCCCAGGGCCGAGGCCAGGCGCAGGGCCTCGATCTGCCACAGCGTGACGGAAAGATTGGATGACGGCCGCACCTCCTGATGATACCCCCAGCCGCCATCGGCATGCTGGCAGGCGCAAATCGCCGACACCGCCCGGTTCAGGGCCAGCCGGAGCGATTCATCCTTCCGGGTTTCATAAGCCTTGGCCAACGCCAGTGTGGCGATCCCCTGGTTATAGGGTGCGCTGGAAAATAACTCGCCGAACTGCCCGTTCTCCTGCTGGTTCCGAACAAGGTAACTGATGGCTTTCTGTATGGATCTGTCCATCTCCAGCCGCTGACGCCGCCCGGCGGTCGTCGGGCTGGAAGGTTCATCCAGAAGTGTAATGAGGGAGAGACTGGTCAAGGCCACCTCGAAATGCTTGTCACCACCCCATCGCGCGGTGCTCCACGAGCCGTCGGCCTCCTGGGTCCGGCTCAGCCACTCCACCGCCTGCCGCCCGGAATCCGAAGGCTTTGCGCCCGCCAGCCACATCCCACCCAGGAGTAAGGCGACCGTCGCCGCCGCGGCCAGGGGGATCACCAGACGCCAGAAGTTTATCCTGACAGTCCTTCTATTCTTCACCTTCGCCAGGATTTCCGGAGCAAGGTCATGCGACACCGCCACCGGCGGTACGCTCTTGAGACGCGCGATGACCTCTTCATTATTCATTGAAAAACTCCCTCAGTTCCTGCAGGGCCGTATTGATCCGTGACTTCACCGTCCCCAGGGGAATGCCTAGCACATCGGCTGTCTCCTGGTACTGCAATCCCTGATATATGTTCAGCACAATCACTTCCCTCAACTTCGTCGACAGCCGGCCCAGCGCCTCCTGCACATCCAGTCCGCCTGCCGGGAGCGGCACCGTTTTCACGCCCCCGATTTCCGCATCCGTCTTCAGGCTGCCCTCGAGCCGCTCAAACCGTTTCGCCTTGCGACCGCGGTCCGCCCACACATTCCGGGCCAGCACATAGAGAAAGGTCGAGAACTTGGCCTTCGGTCGGTATTTTCCCCGCACCTTCCAAACCCTGACGAACGTTTCCTGAACCAGATCCTCGGCATCATTATAAACGCCCATGCGGGTAAAAAAGTTCAGGAGCCCGTTCTGGTGCCGGCGAATCAGCTCAGCGAACGCCGTCTCGGAACCAGCCGCCGTCTCCAGCATGAGCTGGACATCGGGGTCCGGAAGGCTGTCAGTATGGTCGGATAGCGGCATTGAAGGGGGGCAGGGTTAATCAACAATAAGTTTTCGCACCCATTCCGTGGTTTCATCCCGATCCAACACACTCGCGGCAACGGCAAGTGTCAGCTTCTCCCACTCCGGGGAGTCGGGCATGGGCTTGATCCCATTCAGGCGCAAAAACACGATGCATGCGCCTAAAGCCGTGCGCTTATTCCCGTCGATAAAAGCATGATTTCGACACAAGAAGAAAAGGTAGGCTGCGGCGATTTCGATGACGTCGGCGTAGACCGATTTCCCGCCAAAACCCGCTTGAGGCGCCGCGACCGCCGACTCCAGCAGCGCCATGTCCCTTACGCCGCTCGCCCCGCCGAACTCGGCAATGGCCTCTGCGTGGATCTCCCGGACGATGGCAACCGTGAGATGAAAGCAGTTCTCGGGCGTCACACTCATGCGAGTTTCTTCATTGTGCGCGAGTAATCCTTCAAGGTCGCCTTAATAACCCGGGACACCTCCTGTTTGGATGGGTGCGGGCGTATCGGCGTCAAGGTGATCGTCCCCCCCTCATGGACCTCGACATTTACATCGTCGCCCAATTTCAGGTGCGCCAATTCCATCAGGGCGGTGTCAAATATGACTCCCTGCGAATTTCCAATTCTGGTAATGGTTTTATTCATGATGGTAATACTATGTTTTACGGGCTCGGGAGTCAAGCTGGCGATCACGAGCAAGGGTGTCACCAAGTGGAACTTGTTACCGGATAATCCCGTTCTGCCCAATAACCGATAACTCAATAACCCTGGCGTCCCCATGGGACGCCAGTGACTTCAATACAGAATGATCACCGCGATGATTTCGAGAGCGTCTTTACCTTTATTGGCGATGGCATGGGATTCACCCTTGCCGGTCAGGACGGCATCTCCAGCCCGGACGGTGGTTTTGGTATGGCCGTCATCCAGAATGCCCTCACCGCTGAGGATCATGTAGACCTCGTCCTCATGCTCATGCTGATGGGTGCCGATACTGGCCCCCGGCGGCAGGGTAAGACGGGCACAAAGCCGGGTCCTGGCCTTCATCTCCTCCGGCTTGAAGAAATGCTGCACCGTCACCGTACCCGTTCCGCCCCGCATGCCGGGACGGACTTCAGTTTCCATGGAGTCTTTTGATTTGATCATATTACTACCTGTAAAAAACCGGTTGATATCCAGCCGAGATAATCACCATTAGATAGTACAGAACCACAGGGATGCCAGAACCAGCAATATGTTTTTTCTGCATATTGCTTTCTTGATCTAAATCACCTTCGGATAGCCGTTCTGACGAACGATGGCAAGGATCCGATCCCGGGTGGTCGGGGAGACGCGAATCCCCGCAGGCCGCCCGTTAATCACCCGCGAAACAGCCGCTTTGCTCACACCAGCCGCCAGCGCGATGTCACGTATGCTAACCGAAATACTCATGATTAACTCGTTTATCATTGAAGATTTAACGAGGCAAGCCTATATCTCAGAGCAAGCGCATCAAAATACAGAAGATCTTGAACACCCGCTGGGAGTACCCAGCTCAAGCCG
>CAZMSS010000172.1:0-6372 GCA_964568965.1 uncultured Verrucomicrobiota bacterium
TATGCCCGTCACGGCCGCTATCCCTGTCGTCGAACTCCAACGGATTTTCGATGAAGTAGTCGCCCGCCCCCAGATGCACCGTGATGTCCTCCTTCATGCCGGTGGCGATGATCCGGCGAATCCCCTCACGGGCCGCCTCAATGGACGCCAGCGGATTCTGCCTGGTTCCGGCGCCACCGACCCTGGCTGCGGGCTGGACGTAGAGATCCATGGCCAGCAGTGGCAGGCTCACAAACATGAGCACCACGCATGCAATGTGCCTGAGCCAAGGGCCCGAGGTGATGGGGGCTGGCAACACCGCAAGCAAGTTCCGATTGTCGTAATGGCGAGTCATGGTTCTTACATTCATGTGCGAGTTTTCCTGTTGTGCTTTATAGGGCAAAGGCTTTGAGTTTGGCATCACTGCGGGTCCGGCGCTGCGCTCACCGCAGTCGCATGAATGGATTTTCTGGCGCTTTGATCGATGGTTCCATTGTCGTCTTTGAAGAACGTCCTTCCGTCTAAATGAATGAAGCTACCTTGGAGGGAAAACGGCCTTCAGCGCATCAAGGTATTCCATCTTTGT
Source organism: uncultured Verrucomicrobiota bacterium (assembly GCA_964568965.1). GTDB lineage: Bacteria > Verrucomicrobiota > Kiritimatiellia > CAIKKV01 > CAITUY01 > JAABPW01. Next base: position 566 of record CAZMSS010000172.1, read on the forward strand.
TCGCGAGTCAAGTTCGAGGTAGCTACCCTCAGTCCATTCGTTCCACGAGTTGATCGTGAGGATGCGCTCGCCGGGTGGCCGCGTGTCGAGGTAGGCCTTGGCCTTTTCGAGGTATTTCCTGAACGCCGCTGGCGTGCCGCCCGTGATGACGGACATGTGCGGGTAGCCGGCGTTCTTGAATTCCTGCTTCTGATCGGTGCGCGGTGTGGCATCCCATCCAACACTGACGTTCGGATGATAGGGCACCTTGAACTGGCTCTGAAAGCCGGGCCATTGCTTCACGGCTTCGTCGCCCCACTTTTCATACGGGTAACTGGGAAATGCCGGGATGCCAACGTGATGGACCCAGACATACGACGTGACGCTATTGATGCCCAGCGCGGCGATGAGCCCGGCCGCGTCTTTCACGATGACCGCCGGCTTGTCCATGCTGGAGATGTCGCGGACCGGCTCGCTCCCCACGGTGTCGAGCTGCACACCCCACGCGACGACGTTGATGTGCACGCCGGGCAAACCCGCGGCTTTGCACCGTCTGCGGAAATCCTCGAAGGCTTGCCGCGTCTGCTCCGCACCGCCAAGGCCTTTCATCAGTGTATGCAGTTCGTAGATGGAGAAGTACGGCAATCCGCCAATTTTCCAGTAGTTGGGCTGTGAGAAGTAATCCTTGATCATCACGTCCGTCGCCTTGACAAAGGCTTCACGCGACACGGCCCCGGCGTTCCAGAGTGCTTTCTGTTTGCCGATCTTTGCGGGGAAAAGGTCAATGTAATCATGGTTGGCCCACATGATTGCGAACTTGAGGCGGTTGCGGTTGGGCGCCTTCAGGAAACCTTCGCGCAAACACCGGTCAAGGGCTATGCCTTCATTGTAGTAGTACCAGTCGAAGATGAAGGCGGTGAGGCCGTTGTCTGCGGCGGCATCAATCTTCTGCGCCATCACCTTCGGGTCGGCTTCATCGCCGTAGCCCCACAATGGCACGCGCGGCTGCACATGACCAGGGAATCGGGGCGTGGCGGCCTTGACCAGTTCCCATTCCGTCCAGTCTTTGCCCAGCTTCTGCTCGTTGCGCGCATCCACGTGCCAGTTGGGCCAGTAGTAAGCGGCCACGTCGCAGTCGGCGGCCGATGACGCCCCGAAAGCCCGCGATGCGACCATCAGAATCGCCACACCAGATAACACATTCCTAACACATTTCATTTTTACCTTTTCTGTTCCTTCACTGTTTGTGAAAAACTTGATATTCATGATCGTGGCACGTCGCGCAGTTTCAATAGACCACCAGCCTCTGCCCGGCCTTCCGGCGCTGCGTCAGCCGCATGCAACGGGCATCCGGCGGCGGCGACCGCCCCGGCGGCTATGCCGGCTAGAAACTCACGTCGAAGGATCCATGTCCCCGTGCCGTCTTTTGTGAGTGCCAGTTTGCCACCAGCACCGCCATTTCCGATGACGCCGGTGATGGCATTATTGCCCGTGTTTGCTCCGTTCAGGGTCAGAGTTGTGACATTCGCCCCTGATGAATTTCCCGTCACGGCGCCGATGCTCAAGACACTACTACTTGAGGATAAGGCTCCAGCTGAAAATGTGGCAGTTCCGGGATCGCCGTCAATCCGTATAGGCGAACTGATCGTATCGGTGTGGACGCCATTTCCAGACAATGTCTGGATCACCCCGCCACTATTCAGATACAGGCCACCCGTTTGGAGCGTATAGCCAGAACCGGTGGTATTTCCGAACGAGATCCCGCCAATATACCGGGTAGTATCCACCGTGACCGCACGCCCCGCAGTGAGGGAATAGCTGAACGTGGCAACATCGGAGCTATCCACTGACGTAGAGCCGGGAACTGTGCCGTTGTTCAGCAACCACCGGGTCGTCGTTGTCCAGTTATCGGCCGCATCCGCATTCCAAGAGTCGCTGGCCGCCTGTGCGGTAGGCCGGATGAGCGCGAGCGCCGCCAGCAAAGCCAAGGCCAGAAACCGTCTTGCCTCTGGGCGATGATGACGCTCGACCCGGCTAAAGATCTGCCACGTCTTATGAATCCTGCATTGAATCGTCATAGACACCCCCTCGCTCTCTCTTATTCAAGTCCCGTCAGCTTCAATAAACCCCTGTCTCCCTGACGTTCCTTATCCATAAGTATATCAAAATAATCACGGCCTATTTGTGTTGTTATGTAATTTTAATTGCCTATTATTGGCATTGACGCAAGCACTCCGAGACTTTATTTTACCCCCAGACTTCAATTTGACGACTTCGAGTATTCGGAAGGCCTTGACCATAACCTCGCTTCGCACACTGCGGCCAAGTAATGTCCAGAACAACTTGGGGGACACTCCTGCAAGAATGAAACCGGAGGCAATAAAGCAAATATTGTTTTGGCTGGATGTCTACGACAGCCGCATCCATGAAGGCATGTTGCGTTACATCCGCGATAAGAACGCTAACTTTGCCGTGGTAAGATACATCGGCAGCGGACGCTTTAACTTAATAGGCCTGGTCCGTGATGGCGCCATCGTGCTTACACAGATGAAGGAACATATTCATGCCCGGCGCGAGATACTGAAAAAAATACGCGCCCCCCTGATTCTTCTTTCTCCGGCTGATAACGCCGGACAGTACTCACAAATCTTGGAGGATCACTACGGCGCAGGACAATTGGCTGCCACCTATTTCCTCCAGCGGAAATTCCGCCGCTTTGCCGTAGCCTGCCAGAATCTGGATGCAGGCTACACGGAACGAATCAGGGGCTTTGAGGAAACCCTGGCCAAAGAGGGCTACCCAGTCCACCGCATAATATATCAAGAGTACAGCAAGGATCATACGCCCCCGTTGGGATGGGCTGTATTCCTGATTCAGAATATCACCCAATTTAAGAAGCCTCTTGCAATCCTGGCGCTCGACGACTACATGTCCATCAGCGTGGCGCGGCATTGCATGATGTCGGGCATCCGGGTTCCCGAGGACGTTGCAGTTCTCGGCATCGGGAACAATCACTTGATCTGCGACTACAACGCTACGCCTCTTTCGAGCATCGACATGAATCTCGATCTGCTTGGCTGGAAGGCGGCGGAACTCATGCATAAACTGCTGGAGGGCAGGAAGCCCCCGGAAACTCCTCTCCTCATTCCCCCGCTCGGCGTTGTCGAGCGGCGCAGCACCGAACTCCTGAGCGCTGAGGATCCTCGCGTGGTGAACTCCCTGCGCTACATCATGGACAACCTGGCTGCTTCCTTGAATTCCAAGAAGGTTGCGCGTTTTGCCGGCATCTCAAGCTGGCAGTTGGACCGTCTCTTTGTCCGTGCTTTCGGCCGTACAGTAAAGAAGGAGTTGACCCGGCTTCGAATTCAGCGAATCAGCAACCTGCTGGCAGCGACCCATATGTCGCTTAAGGAAATCGCCCTTGCCTCCGGATTCCTGACCGAATCTCATATGATCCGGGTCTTCATCCAGGCAAACAAGATAAGTCCCACACAGTATCGCGACAGTCTCAGCGCTTCATGGAAGCACAATGCAACGGCAGGAATAGTACAAAAATAAAGAGTTTAAACGGTGACCGTCGTGGCGTCAAAACTGCCACTAGCGCCATGTATCTATCTCGAGATTTGATTGAGAAAGTCACGACCAGCAGGTAATCTCCCTCCATTATGCGCATAGAAATCGGAACCGTTGTCGGCCATGACCCCATGGGCCCGGATTACCGGGTACTCACCTTGAAACTCCCCGGGGTGGCCCCTGTCGCCAAACCCGGCCAGTTCGTCCACCTGCGAATCGCCCAGCTGCACGATGCCGTCCTGCGCCGTCCCTTCAGCATCTACCGGGTAGACGGCAATCACCTCTCCATCCTCTACAAAACGGTGGGGCGCGGTACGGCGGCCATGCAAAACCTGAGGCTCAATGACCCCGTCAGCGTGGTGGGCCCGCTTGGCAACGGATTTCCCACGGACGTGGCCAACGCCTTCACCCCCGTGCTGGTGGCCGGCGGTTACGGCGTGGCCCCGCTCTATTTCCTGGCGCGGCAGATGACCTGCCGGGGCATCCTGTTTGTCGGCGGCGCCAAGGCCGTGGACATCCTGCTGGCCGACGATTTCCGCGCGCTGGGCTGGGAGGTACAGGTGGCTACCGATGACGGCTCGCTCGGCGTAAAGGGACTGGTCACCGTCGCCCTGGATGCCTGGCTGCAGCTCAACGCGAAACAAAGCCCGCCCGAGTTTTTTGCCTGCGGTCCCAACGGGATGCTCAAGGCGGTCGGTGACCGCGCCATCCGGGGCAACTGGAAGGCCTGGCTCTCGCTCGACCGCCACATGGGCTGCGGGGTAGGCGCCTGTCTGGCCTGCGTGCAGAAAGTCCGCCTCAATGGACAGGAAACCCTGGCCCGCGTCTGCAAGGACGGCCCCATTTTCGAAGCCCGTGACGTCATCTGGGAAGACTGAAATGAAACCAACACTCGACATCAATCTCGCCGGCATCCGGATGAAGAACCCCGTCATGGTGGCATCCGGCACCTTCGGCTACGGCCCCGAATACGCCGACCTCGTGGACCTCAATAAGCTCGGCGCCATCGTGGTCAAGGGTATCAGCCTGGAGCCCTGGGGCGGGAACAGAACACCCCGCATGGTCGAGGTCTCCGGTGGGCTCATCAACGCCATCGGGCTGCAGAACCCGGGCGTCAAGGGCTTCACCGAAAAATACATGCCCTTCCTGCGGCAGTATGACATTGCCGTGATCGTGAACATCTGGGGCAAGACGCAGGACGAGTATGCGGAAGTGGCAGCCCGCTTTGACGGCGTCGAGGGTGTCCATGCCCTTGAGATCAACATCTCCTGCCCCAACGTGAAGGCCGGAGGCAGTTCGTTCGGGACCAACCTCGAGTCCACCGCAAAGGTAGTGGCCGCGGTCCGGGCCAGGACCAAACTGCCCATTATCCCCAAGCTGGCCCCCAACGTCTCGGACATCGGGGCCTTTGCCAAGGTCTGCGTGGATAACGGGGCCGATGCGCTCTCGCTCATCAACTCGTTCCCCGCCATGGCCATAGACATCGAGACCCGCCGCCCCATCCTCGCCAATGTTTCCGGCGGGCTAAGCGGCCCGGCCATCCACCCGATCGCGGTCAAGCTGGTATACGAGGCCGCCAAGGCCGTCAAGGTCCCGCTGATTGCACTCGGCGGCATCACCTCCGCGAAGGAAGCGATCGAATTCATGATCGCCGGTGCCTCGGCCGTGGCGGTGGGTACCGCCAACTTCACGGAACCCCTGACGGCGCTGAACGTCATCAGCGGCCTCAGCGACTATCTCGCCCGGCATAACATGAAGAGCGTCCAGGAACTTGTGCGCAGCATAAGGACATAGCCCCATGAACATGGAACAAAATGCCCGTATCTATGTTGCCGGCCATCGCGGGCTGGTCGGGTCTGCCATCGTGCGGAACCTGAATTCAAAAGGCTACACCAACATCCTGGGCCGTACTCACCAGGAACTCGAGCTGACCGACCAGGCCGCCGTGAAACGGTTCTTCGAGCAGGAGCGCCCGGAGTATATCTTCCTGGCGGCAGCGAAGGTTGGCGGCATCTTCGCCAACAACACCTATCCCGCTGAGTTTGCCTACAGCAACCTGCAGATCCAGAACAATATCGTCCACTCCAGCTACCTCTGCGGCTCAAAGAAACTGATGTTTCTCGGCTCCTCCTGCATCTACCCGAAATTCGCCCCCCAGCCGATGCGGGAAGACTCCCTCCTGTCCGGCCACCTGGAGGAGACCAACAAGGCCTACGCACTGGCCAAGATCGCCGGCATCATCATGTGCCAGAGCT
>CAZMSS010000173.1:0-1420 GCA_964568965.1 uncultured Verrucomicrobiota bacterium
CAAACTGTGCCGCAACGCATCGTGGTCCAGGGTGAGGGGTGCCCGGCTGGAGGCGAATCCGCCAAAGGTAATCAGGCCGATCAAGTCGCCGGGACGCTGCTTGACGAACTGGTCGAAGGTTTCTTTTACGACGTCAAGCCGTGTGCGTTGCTTGTCGGGGGTAGAGAAGTCGAGCGCCTGCATGGAGCCTGAGCAGTCCACAATCATCTGAATGGCAATGGCGTCCGATTTCCTGAAAGTTCGAGAGAAAATTGTTTGCGGACGGGCCAGGGCAATAATGGCCAGAGTCGCGCCTAGAAGGTAAAGGATGGGAGCCAGGGGCCGGAGCCGGGTCCGCCAGGTGGCGCGCTGAACGGGGAGCCTGTGAAATGGCGCAAAAACAAGCGCCTGCTGGACGCGTCGCCGGTAGATGAACCAGGCCGCCGCTGCGAGGGGCAGGACGAGCAGGAAAAAGATTGGGGATCCGAAAGTCATAGGGTTTTAGATTTCAGAGTTGAGCTCTGAGATTCATCGGTCTCGATGTAGGTTTTGGCGGTCGTGAGTGCGGAATCGACGGATGTTGCGTCAGGCTTGAAGCCAGCGTATTTCACAAGATCGGCGGCTTGCATGAACTCACGCAGGCGTTTAACCACATCCCGGGAAAAGCGGGGATCCTGACTGACTGCGGTGAGAAATTCCTCTGTGGTTTGCTCCGGCGCCCGGATGGAGTGAGCCCTTTCAATATACAAGCGCACAATCATCGTTAAGGCAAAATAGAAATCCTTGATCCGGTTATGGCCGATAAGGTCCTTTGCCATCAGTTCAGCGAGTTCAAAAAGGGCGCGCTCCCGGGGTGACATGAGCCTAAGCTGTACGGCACGGCGGAGTTTCCGGAACAGGCGCCATGCGCCATAGCCGAGCGCGGCGAGGCCCAGAGCCGCCAGGGTGTATGCGATAAAGCCTTTCAGTCCGGGATAAATCCAGACCGGTGAGCGGGCGGCACTAATGTCCTTGCCGGGGTCACCTTTGGTCAGGGGCTCAAAAGCGAGAATGACAGGTTTTGTTGGAAACCACTGTTCTTGCCCGGTGCCCGGCTGTTTCCAGCTGACCGCCATCGGGGCGATCCGGTACTCGGGAGAAATTCCGGGGGTAAGCCGTACATTACGGTCCACCATGGCCTTGCCTCCGGAAATGGCCGGGTGCCCGTCAAAACTGCCTGCAACGGTGAAGCCCTTTACCCGGGTTTCCAGGGGGGGGAGCTTGACGGATAGATTCGTGGGCGAGGTGATACGGATAGTCAGGAGAATATCCCTGTCAAGCCGGACGACCGGGGGATCGAAGGTGAACTTGACCGACACCGGCCCCCGGGAGAATTCCTCAATGCGCGGCTTATCGGATGCCACCTGAACCGTATCCGAGGGCTTCGAACAGGCGGAGAGGA
>CAZMSS010000173.1:1520-6352 GCA_964568965.1 uncultured Verrucomicrobiota bacterium
TCGATGAACGGGCGCGCCGTAGAGAGGTTGAGGGCGTCAATCTTGTGCTTGCGGAAGAGTTTGGCCAGGGCCTCATTTTCCTGGCGGGCATTTTCCCGGAAGGTTTCGCGCAGGGACGAGGAGGAGGTGTCGAGCAGTTCCAGTTCCCCTGTTTCCGGATTCTGGATCTCCAGGAGCCCGACGTCCGGCAGTTCCCATTCCCTCGGGTCGGAGAGGTTGCAGCAGATGACGTCATGGCGGCGCGCGGTGACCCTCAGTTCGCGTTCAAAACCGTTATCCATGAAGTCCGAGATGATAAACACCACGGCCCGTCGCTTCTGGACCTGGTTGAGGAAGCGGAGGGCCCCGGCGAGGTCGGTGCCACGCCGGGTTTCTTCTGACGCCAGCACTTCGCGCACGAGCCGCATGGCCGCTGTCCTGCCCTTGCGCGGCGGGATGGATTTTTCGATGCGGTCGCTGAAAAGAATGAGGCCGATCTTGTCCTGGTTCTTAATGGCGGACAAGGCCAGGACGCACGTGATTTCGGCGGCCAGTTCGGACTTGGCCCTTTGGCCCGAGCCGAAGGATTGCGAACCGGAGACGTCCACCAGGAAGAGAATGGTGAGTTCCCGTTCCTCGCAGAAGCGTTTGACAAAGGGGGCGCCCATGCGGGCGGTGACATTCCAGTCAATGGACCGGATGTCGTCGCCAGGGACATACTCGCGGACTTCGTCGAATTCAATCCCATGTCCCTTGAACACGGAGTGGTACTCGCCGGAGAGATGCTCGTCTACGAGCCGGTTGGTGACCAGGCGGATCTTCCCCACCTGCTTCATCAGTTCTTTGACGTTGAGGGCCATGGTTACAGGTTAGTTGGTTATCGGTTATCGGTTGTTGGTGGGAATTCCCAATAACCAATAACAAACAACTGATAACAATTCTTAAGGGACCGGGATCTCATTGAGAATCTTCGCGATAATATCTTCGCTCTTCAGGTTTTCCGCTTCGGCTTCATAGGTGAGGATCAAACGGTGGCGGAGGACGTCATAGGCGATTTCCTTGATATCCTGGGGAGTTGCATACGCCCGGCCATGCAGTAGTGCGTTTGCCCTTGCCGCGATGTTCAGGAACAGGCTGGCGCGCGGGGATCCGCCGTATTGAATATGGGGGGCCAGATCCAGCTTGTAATCCGCCGGCTTGCGGGTTGCAAAGACGATATCAAGGATGTAGTCGGCCACTTTCTCGTCGCAGTAAACCTGGTCCAGTATATCCCTCATGGTGAGTATCTGGGCGGCTGACATGACGGGGGAGAGCTTGATATCCGTTTTCCGGCTGAATCGGTTCATGATGCGGCGTTCGTCGTCCCTTGAGGGGTAATCCACGCGGCATTTGAGCATAAAACGGTCGATCTGGGCCTCGGGGAGGGGGTACGTCCCCTCCTGTTCCAGGGGGTTCTGGGTGGCCATGACCATGAACGGTTCAGGCAGGGGATAGGTCTTGTCGCCGATGGTGACCTGGTGTTCCTGCATGGCTTCCAGAAGGGCTGATTGCACCTTTGCGGGCGCCCGGTTGATTTCATCAGCCAGCAGGAGGTTGGTGAAAATGGGGCCCAGCCGGGGACTGAAGGTTCCCTCACGCGGGTTGTAGATCATAGTCCCGATCACATCCGCCGGCAGCAGGTCGGGGGTAAAGCTGATGCGCTGGAACTTGAGGCCCAGCGCCTGGGCCATGGTTTTGACGGCTGTTGTCTTGGCGAGGCCCGGGACGCCTTCCAGCAGGATATGGCCGTTGGCGATCAGGGCGATGAGCATCCGGTCAAGCAGGCGTTCCTGTCCAACCAGGACCTTGTTCACTTCCTGCCTGACGCCGTCGATCAAGGCCGTTTGCTCGTTGATGATGTTTGCGGTTCGGGTGATGTCAGTTGTCATGGTGTTCTCCAAATTTTTTTCAGTCTAATTTATTCATTACAATGATACGAACAGAAACGCTCTTTTTCTTCATTTACCGCACCGGGATCGATTTGGGTCCCGATTCGGCCTTCTGGGCTCTGGGTACGGTGATCCGTAGCACCCCCTGTTCGAAAACGGCCCGGATGTCCTCCTGATTTCCGGTGGCCCCGGGAAGGCGCAGGTGGCGTTCAAACCGGCTGGCCTGCCGCGATTCCCGGATGGTGGCTCCGCTTGCCGTTGTCGTTGCGGTCCGCGTGGTCTGATTGACCACCAGGCTGAGGACGGAATCGTACAAACTGACTTGTATTCCGGATTTATCCACTCCGGGCAGATGCACCGTGATTTCATAGGTATTGTCTGTGTCCCGTATGCTGAAGCCGGGTGTGATTTCAAGTCGTGACCAGCCTTCGTCAAATCCGGGCGGCGGGCCGGCAAGTTCATTCAAGGCGCCGGCGAACATGGCATCAATCTGCTGTTGCATCCGGCGCATGTGCTCGAAAGGGTCCTCAGAAGAAGAAACCGCACTGCCGCGGGTGAGTGCGGGGGGCGTCACCGGCGCGGCAGGCGGTTGGGGGTTTGAAAGGGGAGATCGGAAAGCCTGCTCGAACATCCTGTTGATCCTGGCGTGCATGGCCTCCATTTCATCAGCGGAGTTCCACACGGCGGCCGGACGGGCCTTTCCTGTAGCAGGGAGGGCGCGTTGATGGAGATGACGCTGCAGCAGCAACCCGAGCTGCAGCAGCACAATCAGGCAAAACAGTATGACAACGGCTGTCAGTAGAACGGGCGTTTTTGATGGTGTTGTCGATTCGCTCATAACGGGTTTGTATTTAGCAAAGGCTGTGCCAAGTTGTGAAAACGCGGAAAACACTCAGATTATGCATGGAGTGTGGAGGGGGTGAGGTGAATTGACCGGACATTTTGTCGGGCATGCCGGACAGGTTGTCGGCCCTCTATTGGCGCGGTTTGGAAAAAAGAGACTATCGGGTTCTCAATTTCGGCCTCGTCAGACGCCGGTCGTCTCCATATTCAGCTTGCTTCAAGGAACAGGGAGAAGTAAAAACAAAGACTTGTATAAAGAGGGGGAGGCTCGTTCCATGGACATGAAGCGCGACGCCAGATTTATTGCAGCGTTCTTGGTGGTTATGGGGCTGGGGGTGGGTTCCGCCTTCTCCCAGGTTGCCCGCTTTGACAGCTATCAGTTTCAATCGATCCCGGATAAGGCCAACATCCTGATTGGTCCCTTCTACTCCGACATGGCTTTTTTTCAGTCGGTTGGCATCCGCTACATCAAAAGCAGCGGAGCGGGGATGGAGTATTTGTACGGCGGGAGCGCCGGGAGCGGTTCGGGGGCTGCGAGCGGGATGGGGTTAACCTCAGTCAGTACATCCAGCCGGGATCAGCAATACGGGCGGGTGCTGAAAGATGGACTGGACTATCCCCTGATCACCCAGTTGACCGCGAGGAATTACCTGCTGCTCAGCAAATACATGAGCGTGGATATTTCGTTTGCACTGACCTATCGCGCCTTTCCGATGGGATCGGAGGATAATACCTTTGACGTTGAAATCATTGATCCCGGTTTTTACGCCCACATGGGATCGTTTACGTTTGGTGCCACAAAGGACGCCTGGTTGGGCGGGTTTAACGGGCGGAACGCCCAGGCGTATTCCGGGAGTCAGGGGTCCGGTTTTCTGGCCAACATCTCCACGGATTTTGAGTTGACGCCATTTGTGCGGGGGCGAGCTTATGAGCGGCCGTCCTACCGGACTGATTATGTGGACCAGCGCGGGTACACGGATAACCTGAGTGGACAACGTTACCCCGTTTTCCAGAACTTGTTGGGATTCGATCTGGACTGGCAGATGGCCTCAGACAAGAGCCTCGGGTATACCTTCAACCGGATTGATACCATACCCCAGGACAACACCTATGATGTCAGCCGCAGTGTTATCTACCGCCAGATGCTGGAATATCGGCAGCAAATCAACACCCTGACCGCGGTGGGAGCCCGAGCGGATTATTTCTGGCGTGATTATCTCGACAAACGCGGGAGTCAATTCCAGCAGGATTATGTGGCGTTCATGGACTCCGATGTCACCGAGGACAGCACGATCAATGCCTCGCTGGGATACAGCATGGCCGAATTGAATTCTGCGGGACTTTACGAGACAAACGGGACATCGGACGAGGTTATCGGAGGAGTTGGGCTCAAGACACGGATGTCCGAAACCCTGAGCCATGGCATTTCCTATCAGCGTTCCCAGCGGGCGGGGTTTATGGCGGGGTTTGAGATGGTTGATTCCGTCCGCTACCACATCCAGTGGGCAGATCCCGAGTCCTGGGCCATTGGATTCGCCTCGTCCTATGAGGGGGTCACTCCGAAATTGGTTGCTGCGTCCTCCTATACGGATTGGATGAATCAGATTAATGCTTCCCGCCCCTTGACCCGCAATCTTGTGCTGACCCTGGCGTCTGCCTATATCATGCGAACCAATAAGGCGCCCGGGGAGGGTGAAATCGGGGCGGGCGATCTCTACCTGAGTAATGATTATGACACCTGGGCTTCAACGGTGGGGTTGATTCAGACCCTGACGGAACGCCTGAAGCTATATACCTATGCCGAACACATGGAACGTCTCAGCAGTAATGCCCTGTTGCAAGGTACCCGGGATACGATCGGGATGACCTTGGGCTATTATTATGACTTCTGATCACCGCAAAACCATGTCATCCCTGAACCGGGCAGTGTTATTTTCAGCCTTGGTGTTGATTGCCGCCTGGGTGTGGGCCAATGTCGCCCGCCTGGCGGCCGGGCAGAACGGGATCCTGACGTTTTTTCTGGGGGCTATTTTTGCCTGCGCCCTGATTTTCAGACCCAAGCCCGACGAGGAGGGTCTGAAG
>CAZMSS010000174.1:0-6322 GCA_964568965.1 uncultured Verrucomicrobiota bacterium
GGGCAATGGCTGGGGGATGGGGATCCTGTCCCGACGGTGGGCCGCCTCGGCGGAGCGCTGGATTTTGACGGCGTTACGAATGGTGTGCTTATCCCGACGCCGGGCATCATTGACCTGAACACGAATTTCACGCTCTCCGCATGGATTTGCCCGGGTTCGGACGGCACCAATCCGGTTCAACTGCTTGTGGCGCGAGGATGTGACGTAGGCCTGGTGCTGAATCAGCGCCACCCTGCGTTCAGGCTTGCCGGCGCCTTGACCGGCGACGTGACGGTTGCGTCGAATGTCGCGTTACGAGCTTGGACCCATCTGGTCGCGAGCCGGGAGGGGGAGCTTGTCTCGCTTTTCGTTGATGGAGAGAGGGTGGCGTCGAATCAGGTCCAGGGAAGTGTTTCGGCCGGGGTTACGCCTTGGGGACTTGGCTGTGACACCTCTCAGACCAACCTGTGCTTCCTGGGGGGTATGGACGAAGTCCGGCTCTATAACCGGGCACTTTCAGGGGGAGAAGTTCGCGAGCTCTATTCGCGGGGGAATGATGCAGACGGGGATACTGCGGGAAACCTCGATGAATTGTTATCCGGAACTGACCCGCTTGCCGCAAGCCTCTCCGGTCGCATTGCCGGCGATCTTGACGGGGATGGTCTCGTGACAATCCAGGACCGCGATCGTTTGGCGGTGCTGGCGGGGGAAATGGAGAGGGACGTCACACGTTTCAGTTATGATGCCGAGGGGAACTTGAGTCGCAAGGTCGACGCACTGGGGAATACGACGACCCTGGCTTACAACCGGAACAACCGGCCGCTGGCAACGACGGATGCCAACGGCCATGCCGCTACCAATGAGATCGATGCCATGGGGGCGGTGGTGGCCATCACGGATGCGGCCGGGAGTGTCACGCGGTTTGCCTATGATGCCTTCGGGGAAGTGATTCAGGTGACCGATGCCACCGGATATGCAACCCGGATGGAGTACAACGCGCTGGGGCAGGTGACCCGTACCGTCAATTCGCGGGGGATTGCCCGTGCCACTGCCTATGATGACCTCGGGCGTGTTGAATGCGTGGTCGCGGCGGAAGGTAGCCCGCTGGAACAAAGTGAATGGTCATTCTATGATGAGGCCGATAATCTGGTCAGTAACCGGAACAACCTCGGTGTCGTTAACGCATACGAGTATAACGCCTGCGGTAAAATGGTGAAACAGGTCCTGGCGGCCGGAACCTCCGTTGAAGCGGTTGAAGAAACCGTCTATGACGCCCGTGGATTGGCTGTGAGTCATCGGGATCCCCTGGGCCATTGGTCCTACACAAGTTATGATGCTCTCGCGCGCCAGCGGAGCACGACGGATGCGCTGGGGAATGTCACGTGGACGGAGTATGACAACCTTGGGCGTATGATCGCCGTGGTCCAGCCCAATGGCAGGACGGTGTATACCGACTATGACAAGTGGGGCAGGGGCGTCAGGGTGAGGGATGGAAGTGATTCTGCCACGACAGATTATGATGTGCTGGATCGTGTTGTCGTCCGCGCCGACTGGCGCGGGATCCGGTCCGGCTATGAGTATGATGCGGTTGGTAACGTGACCAACGCCGTGGCGGCTCTCGGCACAGCCGAGCAGGCCGGGACGGCGACCTTTTATGATGCCGCGAACCGGCCGGTCCGCACTGTGAATGCCCGTGGCTGTCCGGTGGTGACGACCTATGACGCCGCGGGAAACAAGACGGCTTTCACGGATGAACTCGGGACTGTAACCCGCTGGTACTATGGGGCGGGCGGCCGGCTTGACGGCTATGCACTCCCGGACGGCTCATTGGTCACCAATCTCTATGATGCCCTGGATCGCCGGGTGGAAGTCCGGGTGAACGGCACAGTGCATCAGGCGTACATGTATGACGGGGTGTCCCGCCTGACGAATTCGGTCGACTTCAACCAGGCCGGTTCGGCAGACGATAATAGCGTGGCGTATGAGTATGATGCCCTCAACCGTGTCGTCACGGAACGGCAGAACGGGAAGCCGGTCCAGCGCCGGTTTGATGCCGGGGGGCATGCTGTGGGGGTAACGTATCCCTCGGGCTTCGTCCTGAATCGGGCATTTGACGCCAATGGCCGCCTGCAGGCACTGAAGAATGAGGCCGGGACGACGACTTATGCCGCCTACACCTACACGCCGAATTCCCGGGTCCGGACCATTACCTATGGCAGCGGTGTGGTGGAGACGCACGGACTGGATGCACGGGAGCGGCTGCAATCCCTCGTTCAGCAGGGGCTCCACTGTGATCTGGGGGCCACGCTTGCCCGCGACCCCGGCGGCAATGTCACGTTGTGTTCCCGGAATGCGGGCGAGGGAGATGTCTTCCTGTATGATGCCCTGAGCCGGGTTACGGCCCGGAAAAACCTGACGGATGTGTTTGCGGAATCGCTCCGGTATGACGCCCTGGGAAACTGGCTGTCCTATTCCAACCAGCTTGAAGGGGCCGTGGGGCGGAGCGTCAACGCCGGGAACCAGTACAGCCAGATCGGGGCACAGTCGCTCCGTTATGATGTACAGGGGAACCTGATTGACTGGAACAGCCGTGATTTTGTCTATGATTACCTGGCACGGCTGATTGAGGTCCGCTCGAATGGACAGTCGGTGGCACGGTACAGCTATGATGCCGGCAACCGCCGTGTCAGCAAGGATACTGCGGCCGGACACCATGCCTTCTTTTATGACCGGGATGATCTGATTGACGAATCGGTGAATGGCGGGTGGGCCCGAAGCACACTCTACGGGGAAACACTGGACACGCCTGTTGTCCTGTTGAGCGGGGGTACAGTCTATTATTACCTGAGGGACTGGCGTGCCAATATTGCCGTCATCACCGATTCAAGCGGGAGTCCCGTGGAAAGCTACGAGTATTCCCTCTTCGGCCAGATGAGTATTCTGGCGGCCGCGGGGAATCCTGTTCCTCAAAGTACGCTCGGTAACGTCTGGACCTATGCCGGGCGCCAGTGGGATGCCGAAACCGGGCTGATGTATAACCGGAATCGGGCGTATTCTCCGGAATTGGGGCGGTTTCTTCAACGCGACCCCGCGGGTTATGCCGATGGCATGAATCTTTATGCCTATGCCGGAAATAATCCGCTGCTCTTCTCCGACCCGTATGGACTCTACCGCTGGAGTCACGGGACGCTGGACAACCGGGTCGGGGACTGGATTTTCAAGCAGTACGGACAACTTCGGGAAATTGAACGGCAGCGGCGGGAGTATGAGGAGGCGTTGCGTAGGGCCGAGGAGGAACGCCAGCGAATCGCGAGGGAAAATGAATATGCGGCCCGTAGGTTCAACCAATACAAGAGCGAGCATGCCCGCGAAATCAGGAACATGGCGGGCCGGTACCGGCACCTGGGCGTGAATGAGGATGAGGCTGCACGGCTCCTGATGAGCGGAATCTCGGCGATTCCCAGGCTCGGAGCAACCGTGGGGCCCAATGACACCCGGCGTGGCTGGTGGCTTGATTATTACCTGCGCGGTGGCCGGATCAACCAGACCATGCATGACGAGATGCGCATCATGGGCGCCGGAAACGTTGACGAATACTTCGCGAAAACATCGCAGAAAGAGACGGCGCTGCGCAATAAGCGCAAGGCCACCCAACAGCAATATACCATGGCGGCAGTCGCCATCGTGGCGACAGTGGTGACGTGCGGGGCCGGCGGCGTGCTGGGGGCGGCCTTGCTCGGGACGGTGGGCGTTACGGCAACCACCGTATCCTTCGGAGCCTTTGTAGCCGGGGCGGTCGCCATCCAGGGGGTGGCGGCAGCCGCCACGACGATGATCTCGCACGGGAACATCGGCGACTTTGCCCAGTCGTGGGCGATCAATTCGGCCGCCAGCGTGGCCGGGTATGGGGCCGGTTTCTCGGCGGCAAAAGCAGGTGTGGATGTGAATTTGCAGATAGCGACCCAATCGGCAGCAAGCACGTTTGTGTCGTCCGGGTCGCACGCCGCACTGGAGGGCGAGGGGTTTAAGACGGTCTTCAGGGACACCGCGATCAGCTTCGCCGCAGGCGGCGTGATGGGGACGTTCATGAACGCACCGGGTGAGGGTGCCGCACCTGCCAGTTTCGGCGAGTATATGAATAACGGGGCGTCATCCACCTTCGGGTACCTGCATTCTCCCGTTTCAGGCGGAGTTCAGGGCTCGCTGCATGCGGCGATGTATGGGGGGAACATGGTGGAAGCCTTCGGCAAAGGTGCGGTTTCCAGGGAGGCGGTGACCGGTTATCTAATGGCTTCGGCGGTGGCGCCCGCCGCAGGTTGGATGTCATCCCAGCTCGTGTCCGCCCTCCCTAACGCACCGACCCCGGTGGCTCAACCCCTCGACTGGAGGGAGCCGGAGGCCGTGCCGGATTCAGCCAGTCCTGATGGGGTCATGCCGGATTCAGCCTCGCGGCAATCCCGGGTGATGAAGCTGGCGCGGGGGAGTGCGGTCACCGTGGCCAGTCATCTGCGGGAAATTGTCGTTGCCCCCGCACGGGCAGTCTCGGAGATCTATTCAACCCTTACGGCGGATACCTGGCGGGAGCGGTCGCATGTGATCAATCCTTTTTCAAGGAGTTTTGCCGGGTACCAGCTCCTGGACAAGGCCACCGATGCCGCGCAGGTTGCCGCCGGGCTGCCAATCAGCTTCCTGTCCGGCGATTTTATGGATGTGCAGCGACCGGCGGACATGACGTTTGATGATAACGCGAAATTGGTGACGTTTAACGGGATTTTAAATTCCCGAGCGGATGCTTCGATGATGAGGGATTATGCCCGCAGGCAATATTCGACGGGCGATTCCACTCATGTTGCCAATCGTTCAGCGTTTTTCGGGGCAGGAGACGCGATACAGATATTAGGGAACGAATTTGGACTCATTGATATCACGGCGATTCGGGGGGCCGCCGCGCTCCGGAAAGCAGCCTCATCCCCGGGGTTGATTAATGTGGTGGCGCATAGTCAGGGGACGATGACCTTCAGGCGTTCGTTGGATCTGGTCGACGAACCATCCAGCAGGGGAATGATTGCCTACCGCGGGGTTGGCTCCGAAATCTACAACAGTCGAAGTTATCTTGGGCTTCATTCGGCAAGGAACATGTGGAATCGTGAGGTAAATTCAGGATTAGCGTTCGATCCGGTTCCACTGGCCAATTATCTTCCCTTCCCCGGCAGAATCATGGGCGATCCGTTTATGATGCGGGGGTATGCCGCGTGGCAGGCGGTCGACTCGCCGGGTAATCGTTCAGTCCCGGAAGGAAACAGGCATGGGTATCAGGAATATTATCGTGGATATACATACTGAAATAAGAAACAAGTTCTGCTTGGCGGGCACGTTCTTTGCCGCGGTTTGGGTCTCCATGGTTCTTGTGGTGGCGGCAGGCTGCGTCTCCCGGAGCTATGATCTGTCATGCAAGCCGCCTTATCAGGAGCAGGTGGGCGTTAAATACAAACTGACGATGGACAGTTATGTCGTAACGCTGAAGGAGATGGACGAGCTGTTTCTGGTTAACCGTTGCAGCACTTTCCGGCTTCCGCATCCCGTTGACGCCCGGTACATCGGGAAAGGGACAACAGACCTGAATATCAAGGGCGTCATTCCGCAGGGGACGGTGTTGAACGTGGCTTCCATCAGGGGGACGCAATCCTTCGATGCTGGGCGGTTTGTCGATTATTTCCTGGAAACAGGCGATGAGGTGGCGGGGCCGCGGATCAGGGTCAACGCCTGTTATTTGCAGACGAACCATGACGCCGTCTTTCAATTGAACAAGAAATCATTCAAGCGGTTGAATCCTCCCTCTCCCTTGGGGGGAGAGGGGCGGGGCGAGGGTGGTCAGGTGGGTGGAGAGAAACTGTAAGAGAGGAACCGGGATGAAAATAACGATCAAGTGGACAGTGTTAATGGCGGCAGTCATGGTGGGTGGGCAGTGCTTCGCCTGGACCGACCTGGGGGGTGGGGATCATGGCGGGAGTAATTGGACGATCGCGGCCGGCAGCACCATTGCCAGTAACCACTACAATCTGGGCACCGTCATGATCTCCTCCGGGGCGACGGTATATGTCAAGGCCTGGGATGGGACCAAGTATGGCGGGGTAGCCATTGATGCCGCTGCCATTCAGATCAGCGGCATTCTGGACGCCTCGGGGGCCGGGTATTCCGGCGGAAACGGCGGCTCAGGCGGAACAGGCTCCACAACGCTGAACGCCTCGGGCGGCGCGGGAAACAACGGCGTGGCAGGGGGCGGTCCCTGCGGCGGTTCTGCCGGAGGCTTGGGTGTCGGAGGATATGATTCGTCCAGCAACCC
>CAZMSS010000175.1:0-6303 GCA_964568965.1 uncultured Verrucomicrobiota bacterium
CAACATCCTGTTTGCGTCTTGAGTGCATTTCAGGTAGCGTCATAGCCCTTGCTTGCGACTTATGACTGCGACTAACGAAATATTATCAAAGACCATCCTCCTGGAGATTCCCCCTGAAATCACGGGGCACGGGCGCCAGGGGCGCCCCAGAAGCGGCTCCCGGGGCCGGGTCCGAAGCCCTTCCCCCGCAGCGGTGGCCATTGCCGCGGCCGACATCAAGGTGCTCTTTGAGAATGTGTATGATGCCGCGCTGATCACGGACATCGCCGGCGTCATCCTGGATGCCAACCCCCGCGCCTCCCACGCCTTTGAGCTTTCGCATGAGGAGTTCTGCATGCGGAATATCGCCAACATCATCCTTGGATTCGATGACAAGGTGATGAAAATGGTCTGCGACAACCTCACCAACGACCGGTTCACGCTCATCCAGGCCTCCTGCCAGCGGAAGGATAACTCCGAATTCCCCGCGGAAGTCTCGACCAGCCGGATGCGCCTCCCGGGCTGTGACCTGCTGTGCTTCTTCATCCGGGATGTCACGGCCCGCCGGGAAGCCGAGGAACAGATCCAGCGTGCCCATGACGAGCTGGCAGCCGAGGTCCAGGAGCGCACAAAGCTCAACGAGGAATTGAATGCTGAAATTGCCGTGCGCAAGACCGCCGAGGAAAAATTGCGACAGGCCATCGTCAAGCTTCAGGAGCACGACCGGGCCAAGTCGGAATTCGTGTCCAATGTGTCCCATGAACTCAAAACCCCGCTGACGTCCATCAAATACATCGCGGGCAACCTCCAGAAGGGCATAGCCGGTCCCCTGGGGCCGCAGGCCCAGGACTATCTGGACATGATCCGGGCCGACTGCCAGCGACTAGCCCGGACGGTGGAGGATATTCTCGACATGAGCCGCATCGAGGCCAAGGCCCTCAAGCTCCGGTGCGTGAAGATTCACTTCCCCCGCTTTGTGAGCAATACGGTGGAATCCCTGCGCATCCAGATCGAGGCCGCCGGACTCAGGCTGTCTGTTGCGATGGACGACGCCCATCCCTTTGTCAACGGCGACCCCCAGAAAATCGAGCGTGTGATTTTCAACATCATCCGGAATGCCATCAAGTTCAATGTCCCGCAGGGAACGGTGGAGGTCCGGCTCAAGGACGATCCCCGGACCCCTGGCTACCTGCTCCTGGAAGTCATCGACTCGGGCATCGGCATCGAGGCTCAGCATCTGAAGCGGGTGACCGAACGCTTCTTCCGGATCGGCGAACACGTCAGCGGTGCGGGTCTGGGCCTGGCCATCTGCAAGGAGCTCATGGAGCACCATGGCGGCACGATTGATTTTCAAAGCCCGCCCCCCCAGCGGGCGCGAGGCACCTGGGTGGGAATGCGGTTCCCCGTCGTCACGCCCCCGGCCGTCCTGGTGATGTGTGACGAGGCTGAAATCCGGGGCCGGGTGAAGGGCCAGCTTATGGCCTGCGGGTATGAGGTGCTGATTGCCGCCATGAACGTGGACCTGGCCGGGGAAGTTGCCGCCCGGAAGCCGGACCTGATCGTGCTGGGCTGGACGGCACCGGGACTGGAGGCGACGCGCATCATCTCGACCCTGCGGAGTTCAGAGCAGCTCCGGGCCATCCCCATGATGATTATCGCCGGCGGCGAGGGGAATGCGGTGAAGCAGGAGATCCTGCGCGGCGTGGGGGCGCCGATCCTGACGGCCCCCTGGCAGGACGGGGATTTATTCCGGCGCCTTGATCAGGTGGCCGTGGGGAAAAAAGGAATGACATCATAGTGCCGAAATGAAGGAGATACCATGAGTTCGGATTCAACACGGAAAGAGCATATTCTACTGGTCGATGATGAAAAGCACCTCCTCATCTCGCTGAGGGATTACCTCACGTTTGAGCACTTCACCGTCACCACCGCCCGCAGCGGCGAGGAGGCGCTGGAGCTGCTCAAGACCCTCACGCCCGATCTGATTGTGCTGGATATCAGCATGCCGGGAATCGGGGGGATGGGCTTCCTCAAGCGGATCTCGTCTCCCGCCGGCAAGCCCCGCTTCCCGGTTCTCGTCCTGACCGCCCGCTCCATGCTGGCAGACTTCTTCAGGGAAATAGCCATTGACGGGTTTGTGGCCAAGCCATGTGATGAGGCCGAACTGAGCGCCATGATCCGCTCGATCCTCGCGAAGCGCCAGGGCGAGGCCGAGCAGAAAAAACGAGTGCGGCGCTCGGTCCTGCTGGCGGAGAACGAAACCACCGTGGCGGCACGGCTGGCCGCCGCGCTGAAAAGCGCCGGCTATGACGTGGACACCGCGGGCACGGGACCGGAACTGCTGGAGAAGGCCACCGCCAGCAAGCCCGACATCATCCTGACGAAGGAAATCCTGCCCGAACTGAACGGCGACAGCGTGGCGACGCTGCTCGACGTCATGCCGAGCACCAAGGGAATCCCGATCGTGATTTATGACGATGCGCAAATCGGGGAGGATGCCCGCGCGCGGATCGAGCTCATCCGGAATGTCCGAAAATTCCTGCGCACCTCTGATCCCGGCAGCATCCTGGAGGCGGTTTCCGCCATCAGCGCCCTCGACTAGGCGCGCCGTCGCCCAGCCTTTCATGAAGTCGAAAGGGCGACTTTAAGGGTCATGGGCTCAATGGCGCCGGAGCTCGCCCCTGTATCGAAAGCGAAAAGCAGTCCTCCCCGTGCGGTTTATTTCACCTTGAGATCAAACTGGCCATCACCGGGGCATTCGAACGGCCCGGGTGCCGGATTCGCAACATTTCGCGTCGTCCCGAAATAATCGGTGGTGATGCGGAACGGCGTTCCATCGGGGTGTTCAAAGGGAAGATCCGGGATAGTCGCCTTGCCCAGCAGTTCAGTGGTCACAAGCGGCCGCTCCCGACCGGCAACCCAGGCCTTGTCAAAGCGCATCTCGAGGTGAAATCCGTCCGCCCTTTCAACCACCTTGACCGCCGGGTCGAACTCGGGCTTCACTAACGGCTCCTTTTCAAACTTGGAGGGCTTGGCACCCTTGAGGAACACGTTACCGCCCATCCACACGGGAAGTTTCGCCTCGTCATACCGGCTCAAATCGCCATGCTGCACAAACACGTTGTTGAAGAAGCGGTCATCACCGCGCGGGTTATCGTGCAGGCCCGCCACTTCGACGGAATGAGCCTTGTGAAACGGGGTCATGCGGTTATCGAAGGCAACGGGCAGGATTTTGCCCGCGAACAGATTATGGACATAGGCGCCACCCTGCGAGCGGGAGTTCAGCGAGAGGGGCGAGAGGAAGATGTTGTTATCCACCAGGAAGGGACCGTGGTTGACTTCCGCGAAGAAATCCTCCAGGTCGTTGTCATGCAGCAGGTTTCCCGTGACCCGCGTGCCCTGCGCCATCCAGTCCAGCCAGAGCCCCCGGTACGCCCGGTAGATGTGGTTGCCGCGGATCTCGACATCAATGGCCGCATGGAACTTGATGCCGGCCTGCTCGGCGCCGTCATAGGTTCGCTCAACATGGATGTCATGGATCGTGTTGCCGCTGACGGTGCTGAACACGGCACCCAGGCTGCCAACAATGCCGGCCTGGCCACAATGCGAAATGGTGTTGCTACGGACGACGTGATGGCCGATGTTATCCTTCGACCAGCCATTTGTCAGGGCGCGATTAATGGTTTCAACATACCCGCCTGCGGAATTGGCGGACTTGTTGTCCCACTCGTCGCCGTATTTACCGAGGGTGACGCCCACGCAGGTCGAGTGACTGATCACATTGTTCTCAATAACCCAGCCCTTGCTCCAATGGGTACCGATCAGTCCGACTTGCTCGGCGGTGGGTGGCGCCCAGGGCGTGGCCGCATGCCGCAGGGTGAAGCCGCGCACGGTGATGTAGTTCCGGCCTGGCTTGTCGGGATAAAACACCGCACGGCGCACATTGATCTCCACCTGCTGCCCGTTGGGGTTTCCCTTGAACTGCGCCCAGAGCGTGGTATTCGTCCCGTCCACCTGGCCAAACCAAAGCGGCGTCTTCCCCGCCGGCTTCAGCACATCCTCCAGTTTGGCGGCCTCATTCAGCGCGTCACCATTGAGATAAACGGCACCGGTGTGATGCGGCCGCTGCCTGTCCCAGAACCAGTCGCCGTGAAGGAGGTCGCTGTAAGGATTGAACGACCCGAAAAATACATTGGGAATCACCACCTTCCACACATCCCCCTGAACGCTGGCCCAGCGTGTAACGACTTCCGAGCCCTTGATCTCAACCGTCTCCCCGGGTGCGGCCTGGTAGACAATGCGCCGACCATCCGACTCGCCTCCGCGCGGCGGGGTGATGCGCTCACGATAGACGCCGGCGTGCACGGTGATCATGTCGCCAGGCTGCGCGAGGTCCGCGCCCCGCTGGATCGTGCGGAACGGCGCGGCGGCCGTGCCGGGATTGGTGTCTTTGCCTGTGACGGCAACGTGATATTCGGCGGCATGTAGCGCCGCGACGGAACCCAGAATCCCCGAACAGACAGCCAGTGTAGTATTCATCCCTTTTCCCCTTTTATACTATGGTGTGTGTCGCTTCAGCCCTACCGGCTGCTGTGCCTGATGGCTTTGAACATGGCCAGCATGTTTTCCGTGGGCGTGGTGGCCTGGATATTGTGCACGGGATCGAAGATGAACCCGCCATCGCGGTTGAAAATCTCGATGCGCTCGCGCACCTCGCGGTAGACCTCCTCGGGGGTGCCGAACTGGAGGGTCAGCTGGGTATTGGCGCCGCCGCCCCAGAAGACCAATTGCCGCCCGAAGCGTTCCTTGAGCATCCGGGCATCCATGCCCTGGGCGGAGCACTGCACGGGATTGAGGATATCAAAGCCGGCCTCAATGAAGTCGGGCAGAAGTTCAGACACGGCGCCACAGGAATGAATGAAGGTCTTCCAGCCGGTCTTTTTGTGAATGAGGTTGTTGACCCGGATGTGAAACGGCTTGAAAAGCTCGCGATAGGCGTTTACCGAGATGAACAGGCCTCGCTGGGTTCCGAAGTCGGTGCCCGTGAGAAACACCGCCTGGACGCGGTTGCCAAGGATCCCGATGAGGGTCTCGATGTTCTGGAAGGCGATCTCGCACTGTTTCTCGAAGATGGCCCTGACATAGTCGGTGCGGGCCACGGTGGAGACATACCACTCCTCGATGTCGCGGATGCCCTTCGGGTGCTTCATCCACGGAGCGGGCACGAGGGCGATGTCGCCAAAGGCGGTGCCGGGCATGGTCATGGCGACCCCCATCTCCGGCTGGCGGTCGAGATCCCGGGCGCGGGCGTGGTACCAGGCGATGTCATCCTCGCTGAGGAGGCCGAACTCCTCGGTGTTATCCGCCGGATCAAGCCGGTCGTCATCGACCGGCGGCTGGCGGATGATGGAATCGAAGAAATGCGCGCCCTTGGGCATCCGTCCGCTGGGCGGGACCGACGTGTCGCCCTCGGGATACAGCAGGTAGTCGCCGTTGGTATCCAGGGTGATGTTGAACTGGCCGGGAACCTGGACGGGGGTGCCGTCGAACAGGGTAAAGGGTTTCCAGTTATGGTTCTCAAACCCGAAAAGGGTCTTTCGGGTCATCAGGCCGATGATGTCAATACCCAGCGCGGCCCTCAACTCGGCATCCACCTCGCCGAGCATCTGGTAGGGCTCAATGACCTTCACGGGATCGCGGCCCGTGCCCAGCACGGCGGCGCGCAGGCGGGTGAGGGCCGAGACATGGATCCCCGTGACGGCGGTGGAGCCGATGTCGACAGGAACACGGTCGGGTTGTTCATGGGAAAGGGCTTTTGCAACGCGCTCACGACTGTTCATATTTCTCTCCTCACGGGGGGAACGATCATACGGTCGACGCCCGTCGACACTGAAAGCTTTGAAAGGCAGGATATTGACAAGCTGACAGGTTGTCAAAATCAACAATGAACAATCTCCGCCCCTCAGGCGTTTACGGACACCAAGGAAGACCGCGGGAATTGATGAGAACGGGACGGCGTTTGGCCGTTGGTCCGGGCGCGAATTCTGTAAGGTAAAAGCCCATTTCGGCGCGTTGCTTTATATGGGCAAATTGCACCTGGATGGGTGCTGAAATGGAAGCATTTCGCGTGTAAATTTAACACGGTTGGGAGAATGCCCCGTTAGTTCTGCGGAAGCCGCGACAGCGGGATGCGATCATACGCGCCCCGCTTCTTGTCCTCGGGGTGTGGTTCTATTCCGATTACTGTGATCTCGCCCCGGTCGGGCCCGTAAACCCAGAAGATCCGCCCGGCAGAAGGTGTCTTGTTCTCCAAATAGGATTGCC
>CAZMSS010000176.1:0-6293 GCA_964568965.1 uncultured Verrucomicrobiota bacterium
CTGATATACCAGCGGCGTTCCGGAATCCGTCGTGCGGTCCTCATAGGTCCACTCCAGGTCATATTTGTCCAATTCGCCCGTGAGGCCGGCTTTCAGGGCCATTAGCGGGCCCCCGCGGGGAATTGCGGCCACAACCAGGTTGCCGACCGTAACCGGTGAGGGCACCAGCCGCCACTGCGTTTTCCTGGTGGGGTTATAATTCAACCGCCAAATTTCACGCCCGTTGGCGGGATCATGCCCGCTGAGGAAATCCCCCCCCTCGACAAGCAGCTCCTGTCTGGCCTTGTGCTCAAGGGGGATGATTGAGGAATAGGATTCGCACGATTCATCCACCGCCTCGGTTTTCCGCTCATATTCCCAAAGTGTCTTTCCCGTACGGGTGTCGATCGCCAGAAGCAGGGAAGCAAGGGGCAGGTCGGTCCCGGCAGGGCCGTAATAAGGCGTTGGATGGCGCAGGATCTGGATGTAGAGCTTGTCATTCCACAGGAGGGGGCTCGAACTGTATCCGAATTTGATGCCCAGATTCCCATAGTCCTTGACCAGGCTGCGCGTCCACAACACGGTTCCGCCAAGATCCAGGGCAGCCAGGTCGCCGCTGCCGAAAAGAAAGTAAACCCGACTTCCATCGGTGACCGGAGAGGGTGTAGCCCCGGTATTTTGAGGAGCCTTGATGTCGTCGGCCAGTCGCTTCTTCCAAAGGACTTTCCCGTCCTGAGTGTTCAGGCACATCGCCAGAAGGCCCTTCGAGGCTGGATCGGTGGACGTGATGTACACCCGGTCTTTCCAAACAATCGGGGTTGCATGACTCTCCCCCGGCAAAGGGGTGACCCATTTCGCCCGGGAAGGATCACACGACTCCGGAAACCCCGTCTCACCCGTGGACCCGTTGAAACAGGGACCTCGCCATTGGGGCCAGTTCTCAGCCATCGCCGCCAGGGGACCGAGGAGAGTCACCACAAACATACCCGCATACGATCGAACGGTCACTGGCGTGCTCCCCTGCCCTATTTCTTTTCCACCACCCAGATATTACGGTAGCGGACCGGGTTGCCATGGTCCTGCAGGTGCAGAGGCCCGGGCTCGGGACCTTCCTGCCGAGGAGAGGCTGTTGTCGCGTGGTTGGCCTCGATATTATCCTGGACCAGAACCCCGTTGTGCTTGACTGTCAGGCGGGCGCTCTTGACCTTCTTGCCGTCCTCATAGCGCGCCGCGGTGAAATCGACATCGTACGTCTGCCAGGAAAGCGGGGGGAAACACATGTTGATCAGCGGCGCACCGACGCTGTAGATGCCGCCGGCCTCGTTGTCGCATCCTTCCAAACCGAACGAATCCAGCACCTGGACTTCGTAGCGTCCCTGGAAATAGCAACCGCTGTTGCCACGGCCCTGTCCCGCCGCCTTGGGCATATACGGGAGGCGGAATTCGATGTGCAGCGAGGCATCCTGGAACGTGAACTTGCTCGTCGCACCCTCCTTCAGGAGTTTATCGGCGGACATCCGCCCTGTTTCGAACTGGTCGGCATTCGAGCCGTCAAAGAGAACCACCGCGCCCTTGGGCGGTTTAAGACCCAGCGTGGGACTTTCGCGGACAATGTGCTTGAGCTTCCCCAGCACCTTGCCGGCGGGGTCGGTCAGGGTTAGCATCCCGTCTTGTATCCTTGCCGTGAAAGCGGGCGTTGCAAAACTGGTGATGCCCTCAACGGTTTTTCCATCGGCCTCGATTTTGGTCCCGCCCTTCGACCAGCCGACGCCGGGCAGACCACCGGGGTAAAAAACCGCATGAAAAGAGGCGTCACCGCGCGCTATCACCTGGACACCGGCCCTGTCCTTGCCCTTCTCGAGTTGCGCCTTGCCGGCGTACTCGCCTTGAACGGCGAAGTCAGCATCGACTTTGGCGGGATCATTCAGCGCATCCCTGGCGTCATCGGCCAGAAGCATCTTCGGCATCGAGAGCAGGACAGCGGACAACAAAATCAAGTATCTCACATGCATGAATTCACTCCCCCGGTGTTATTGATTATGGCTAAGCTGTTAATTCCCATATTCCCGGAGGCTTCTATAATAGAGACTCCATAGGCGTCAAGGTTCCTTATCACCGTGATAACCCAACACCGTCCCCCCTGTGTCCCTGACTTCTACTTCATCCTCGAGGGCACGATAAGGGTCCTGCCGGCCACCATGAACTTTTCCTTGCCACGGTGATGGATGGTCTTGGGATCCTTGATGGCAGGATCAATCCATGCCTTCAGCACCTGGAGGATGAAAAAGTTGTACTTGGCCACCAGCCGGGCATCAAGCACCTTGCATTCCAGGCTGGCATAGCACTCGCCAATCAGCGGCGCTTTGACCCGCTCCGCCTTGACCGGCGTCAGGCCGAACGTCTTGAACTTGTCCGTCTTCCGCCCCGACGTGTTGCCGCAGCCCACCACTTTTTTGGCCAACTCCACAGTGGGAATATTGATCACACATTCCCCCGTCGCCTTCAGCATCTTGAAACTGAGGCTCTGCCCCCCCAGCACAATTCCTACAAGCGGCGGCTCGAAGTCCATCATCGTGTGCCATGACATCGCCATGACGTTCTCCCGCCCCTTGTCGGCGGTCGTGACCAGCACAACCGGTCCCGTTTCAAGCAACAGATAAACCTTGGACAGTGGATACGCTTTCTTCTTCATCGTGCACCTCCCGGGGTTACGTATGCCTTCCAGCCTTTTTTAACGCAAACTGCCCCCGCCAAACAGCCAAATCATCTTTTGCTCCTGAATGCAATGCATTGACATGTCCTGACCTGAAAACAATACTGGGTTCCCTATGATTTCAATTATTCTGCCGGTATACAGGAATGCTGACTTTCTGGACGAATTGATCAGCCGGCTCCACCACACCCTGGATGCCCGTGGCGTCGAGCACGAAGTCGTCGCGGTCAACGATTGCAGTCCGGACTCGTCACTCCAGGTGTTGCAGCCCCTCGTCCAGCGGGATCCACGCCTGGTCGTCGTGGACTTGAAGCAGAATATGGGACAGCATCGGGCCGTGCTGACCGGGCTGACCTGTGTGTCGGGTGAGTGGTTTGCCTCGATGGATGCGGACCTGCAGGATGCGCCGGAGGACCTTCCCGCCCTGCTCGACCTCGCCATCGCGAAGCACGCCGTTGTGTTCGCCGGACGCAGGGGCCACTATGAGTCGTCGTCACGGCTGTTGACATCACGCCTTTACAAGGCCCTCCTTTCCCTCATCGCCGGGGTGCCCCGGGATGCGGGCATGTTCTTCGTGGCACCGGCCGGGCTGAAGGACCGGCTTCTTGCCATCAGGACCCGCACACCCGCCGTGACGGCCATGCTGGGCGGTCTGCCCATCCAGAAAATCAGCCTCCCGGTTGAGCGCAGCCGCCGACCCTCGGGTCGTAGCGGGTATTCCTCCGTACTGCGTCTCAAGGCCGGACTGAGGGCGATCAACTGCGCCTTGCAATGCCGCCTCGGCGGGTTTTCACGTTCGAGCCCTGACTATGCTGGCAATATCCGCACCATCACGCGGGGAAAGGATCTGGCAGCATGTCCCCGCTAGCCCTACGACTCCCTCATGCCGCCGGCCGGCTTCTCCCCGCGGTGCGCCACGGACTGGTGATCCTGCTACTTGGGACTGCGGCACTGGCCTGGTATTCCCTCGGGCGATCCCCCGAATTCAGGGGCGACGACGACTATCTCTACCCCGCCAGCTTCTCCGTGATTACGGATGCCCTGCAGAGTCTGGACTTCAGCAGTGCCCATGCGTTCGGGACCAGTCTTTTTCATCTTGCGGGATATACGGCCTGCTCCCCCCGCCACGCCCCGCTTCCAGCCCTTATCAACGCTTTTTTCTATGCCCTCTGCGACAGGTTGCACATTCCTTTCTCCCTGGCCCTGCTGCAGTTCCCTATCGCCGCCATCAGCGCCGCCTCCGTGATGCTCCTGTTCGGACTCCTCCGCCGCAGCATGCCGGCAAGCCCGGGCTGGTGTGTCGCCGGGGCACTCCTGCTGATGCTCTCGCCTATTTTCACCGCGATAAGCCGGGGGACAGCAACCTACTTCCTCCCCTTTGCCGTCTTCTCCACCCTGCTCGCCCTCCTGGCGCTGGACACCGCAAATCGCGATGACGGGCCACGCTGGTGGGTGGGGCTGGCTCTGGCGCAGGTTGTGCTCTCGGATGTTATCTGGTTTGTCACCCTGCCCCTCCTGCTTTTCGCGTTCGTGGCCGCCAGTCCTGACCGGAAAAAATCCAGGGGGCGACTCCTTTCCGTCAGGGTAGCCGGCCCGGTAACTGTGGCCGTG
Source organism: uncultured Verrucomicrobiota bacterium (assembly GCA_964568965.1). GTDB lineage: Bacteria > Verrucomicrobiota > Kiritimatiellia > CAIKKV01 > CAITUY01 > JAABPW01. Next base: position 4,304 of record CAZMSS010000176.1, read on the forward strand.
CTTCTGATCCTGATGGGAACCTGGCTGGCCTACAGCAAGGGACTGACGACGCCTCTCCTCACCCTGCTGGGGGAACATGGGGCAAAAATCAGCCACGGCGCTCCCGTCATCCAGTCCCCCGCCTTCCTCGCGGAATGCCTCGTCCTTCTGATGGGCGTCATGCTTCCCCTGCTTGTTCCCTCCGGGCTGCTGATTTGGTGGAGAGCCGGCCGGCCTCTCCGCCCCGGATGGCTCACCGTTTTCGGGCTGGTCGGGATCCTTGCTTACGGCACCTTATTCTATGGAATCTCGCCGGAACGGAATTTTGTTAAACATTGTTATCAGATTTACCTGCTGCTCCCTGTCATCCTGCTTGTCATGGGACTAGCCGATCTGCTGCAGCGGCGCTTCAGGCACGGAATCACGGTTGCAGCCTGCCTGCTCGCCACGCTCCTCCTCTTTGAGTCCCTCGCCTGTGTCACCTATATCTGGAAGGTTCCAGCCTCACCGTGGAGCAATGTTTTTGCACGACACTCGAGCGGGACAGTCGTCCGCAACGAAGGCACAAAGGCGGCCGGCTACGTGGTGCGGAGATGGCTGGAATGCCTGTGGCGGCGGAACCCGCACCAGCCCGTCCTCCTGACGAGCAGCCGTTACGACATGTCGTTCGCCGTGTTCTCAGGCCTGAATGCCGGGGAAGCCGGCTGGGTCTTCGAGCCGGAGTTCGGCCCCCACCGCCCCATTGGTGCCCGGACCAATCCCGCGCTGCGGCCCGATCCTGGAAGCGCGGCACAGGGACAACCCGACCGGATCTATCTCGTGGATCTGGGCGGGCAATCCGAACCGCTTCATTACACCATCCGCCCGGCGTCACCGCGGGACGCAACAGTCCTGATTGTGGTGCGGCCGCCCGATGGCTCCTTAACGCCTCCGTTCCCTCCGGGTGAACTGAGCATGGAGAACCTTGAGGCACGATTCGACCGGGAGTACAACCGGTATACGGACTTCTTTCCCCGTCGCCTCGCACAGGGGCCGACCTCACCCTGACTCCGGCTAGAGACCCAGCGCGCGGCGGGTCTCCGCGGGGGTGGAGATATCGCGTCCATAAGCCCGGGCCAGACGAACGACACGCTCGACCAATGTAACATTGGTGGCCGGGCAGGTGCGGTCCTCATCAAACCAGATATTGTCCTCAAGCCCTACCCTCACCCCGTCGCCGACAATCACCCCCAGGCCATGCATCGGTTTCTGGAAGTCGCCGATGCCCGTGACCGACCAGATGGATCCCGGCGGCAGTTCCGCCACGATCAGCCCCAGATGCATCAGTCGCGCCTGGGCGGCGGCGATATTACCCAGAAGGATGTTGAAATAATACGGCGGGGTCAGCAGTCCCTTGCCGATCAGGTAATGCGCAACGTTAACCATGCCCAGGTCAAACACCTCGAGCTCCGGCTTGATACCCTGTTCCATCATCTTGCCGGCAAGGCGCATGATCATGTCCGGACTGTTCACGCTGGCGATCTTGTTGAAGTTCAGCGAACTCAGGGTCAGGCTCGCCATGTCAGGCTTGGCGTCCCCCGTCAGCTCCAACACCTCCGACCGCTGTGCATACTCGTTGTAGGTCCGCCCGCTGGTGCTCACCACAACGACCAACTCCGGGGCCTTCGCCCGGATCCCGTGGACGATTTCCTGGAAAATCTCCTTCCGAAAAGAAGGCAGACCGTCGGGGCCGCGGGCATGAATATGCACCATCGAGGCACCCAGCGCGGCACACTTCAGGGTGTCGTCGATGATTTCCCCGGGGGAAAGCGGAACATGCCGGGTCATCTCCCGTGTCGGAATCATTCCCGTTGGAGCCAAATTGATGATGAGTTTCGTCAAGCCTGTTCTCCCTTCTTCAACACCCTGGCAGGCACCCCGGCAACCGTCTGGCGGTCGGGCACGTCCCTGACGACCACCGCCCCCGCCCCGACCGTGCTATACTCACCGATCGTGGTCTCCAGAAGAACGG
>CAZMSS010000177.1:0-6263 GCA_964568965.1 uncultured Verrucomicrobiota bacterium
AGGGCCCGCGCCATTGAAAACCAGTGTTTCATGGTTGCGCCCGATCAGTGCGGAAGTAATCCCCACACCGGCATCGCCAGTTATGGCAATAGCATGGCGGTCGGCCCCTGGGGCGATGTCCTCGGCCGGATCGAGGAGGGGGAAACAACCATGACGGTAACGCTTAACAAACATGATCTTGAAAACACCCGGCGGCGCATCCCCGCCCTGGCGCACAGAAAGTTATGAATGATGAATGATGAACCCGGATCTAAAATCTCAGATCTCAAAACTCAAGTCTTCCCCCTCCTGATCGCCTGCGCCCGGGGTATACCCCCATACCTGAAGGTGGAGCTCACCGCCCTCGGCTTCCCCATCCGGGCTGAATTGGAGGCAGGGGTGGAGACCAGCGGCACCCTGACGGATGCGATGCGGCTCAACCTCCTGCTACATACCGGAAACCGGGTGCTCCTGGAACTGGATCGCTTCACCGCGCGCCAGCCCGACGACCTCTACGCCCGGATCCAGACCCTCCCCTGGGAGCAGATTATCCCCGATAACGGCTATTTCACGGTCACGTCCTTTATCAACACCCCCGCCATCCGGGATAGCCGTTTCGCCAACGTCAAAACCAAGGATGCCATCGTGGATCGAATCCGCGCCCGCACCGGTGTGCGCCCGGACTCGGGCAACGAACGGAGCGGAACAGTCGTCTTCCTCTATTGGAACCAGGGCGATGCCAAGCTTTATATCGACACCTCAGGCGAGGCCCTGTCGCGCCGGGGCTACCGCAAGATTCCCATGGCTGCACCCATGGCCGAAACCCTGGCGGCCGCCGTCGTGAGCGCCACGGGCTGGACCGGGGAAGGCAACTTTATCAACCCCATGTGCGGCAGCGGCACCCTCGCCATCGAAGCCGCGCTGCTCGCCCAAGGCCGGCCGCCGGGCTTGCTCAGAAGCAATTACGGGTTCATGCATGTGAAGGGATTCGATGATGCCGAGTGGCAGAAAATACGCCAGGAGGCTCGCGTCCTGCCCAAGCGAAAATTCGCCGGCAGAATCATCGCGACCGACATCCACCCCGACACCGTCGAGGCCGCCCGCCAGAATGCCCGCACCGCCGGGGTGGAACAGTTAATCGAGTTCGCCACCTGCGACTTCGCCGACACCCCGATGCCGGAGGGCGGCGGCGTGGTACTGTTCAACCCGGAATACGGCGAGCGAATGGGCGAGGAAGTCGAGCTCGAGCCCGTCTATCGCCGTATCGGCGATTTCTTCAAACAGAAGTGCATGGGGTACACCGGCTATGTGTTCACCGGCAACCTCATTCTGGGGAAGAAGATCGGGTTGCGCAGTTCCCGCCGCATTCTCTTCTTCAACGCCAATATCGAGTGCCGCCTTCTCGCCTTCAAGCTTTACGAGGGAACCAAGCGGCAGAAAAGCGAAACGGGCGAACATCCAACAGTCAACAGTCAACCTTGAACGTCGAAAAAGGATTACTGGCGCCCCCATCAACCCCCATTCAAAGCTGGATGTTCAATGTTGAATGTTCAAAATTCTGTTTTTTCTTTAACGATCACCGACCTCCCCTACGGCGGTCGCGGCATAGGGCGGCTGGATGGCAAGGTTTGCTTCGTCCCCGGCGTTCTCCCGGGCGAGACCGTCCGGGTCAGGATCGTCAGGGATCGCGGCGATTTCCTGGAAGCCGAGCCCCTGGAAATCATCACCCCCTCTCCTCTCCGCATTCCACCATCCTGCCCCCTCGCCTTCTCCGTCCTCCCAAAGCATCTCACGCCTCACACCTCACCTCTCGCGTCCTCGTGCCCCGGCTGCTGCTACCAGCACACCACCTACGAGGAGGAAATCCGCATTAAACAGGAACAGTTCCGGAACCTGCTCACAAGGTGGACGCCGACCTCCGGGCGGCGTCAGAATCAGGAGGGCGCACATCAAGCCCTGCCTGCGCCCGGAGATCGCAAGCCACCAGACGTTCTCCTCCCCCCCGTGCCCGCTCCCTCGCCGCTTGGCTACCGGAACAAGATAGCGCTTCACGCCCAGGCCGACGGGACCGAGATGCGACTCGGCTATTTTTTGGCCGACAACTCAAACGTCCTTGATGTCCCGGCTTGTCCTTTGGCAATGCCCCCCTTGAATCAGGTCCTGAATGAACGCCGGAGTGATCCGTCTTTTTTCCGCACCTTGAAGGACGGCATGACCATCACGTTCCGGTGGACGGAAAAGGATGGTGCCCTCTGGTGGCGGAATCGGGCGGCGGAGAAGGATGTCTGGCTGGTTGAATCTTCCGTCATCGGCCCACTTGCCGTACCACGCAACAGTTTCTACCAGATGAATCCAGCCATGGCGGACCGGCTGGTCGAGGCCGTCATGGACCGGCTGAGGGCATCGCTGCCTCACACCGTGGTGGACCTTTATTGCGGGGTGGGCGTGTTCGCCCTGGCGGCGGCGACCCTCGGAATTCCACGGGTCATCGGGATCGATCTGGATGGCCCGGGCATCAAGGCTGCGGAATACAATGCCCGGAAGTTGGGTCTGGAGAATACCCGGTGGCATGCCGCCACCGCCAACGAGGGCATTCTCGGCTTCGAGTTGGAACACCCCTCTCAGACAACGATGGTTGTCGACCCTCCGCGCGCCGGGCTGGGGCAAAAGATGGTTCAGGAAATCCTCAAACACAAGCCTCAGCGCCTCCTCTATATTTCCTGTGCCCCCGACACCATGGTCCGCGATGCGGCCTGGCTGAAGGAAGGCGGCTATTCCATCTCCTCCTCACAACTATTCGACCTCTTCCCCCGCACCGCACATTTCGAGTCGCTGACGGAATTCGTAAACGCTTCAAAATAACCAATGCTGAACAGGTTCAGCATGATGTAATAGTTCTTGCGTGCGCCTTATAGGCATACCTCGCCATGTCTCTGCTGGGTGCTCACTTCGGGTTTGCCGACAGGGAGGGAAATTGTCTATCATCACGGCATGAAGACAGCCGACAGCCTTTATCCGTTTCTTCTGGAGCCGGCTTACAAGGACTATATCTGGGGCGGCAGCCGTATCCCGGCCCTCTTCAACAGGAACCAGCCGGCGGGCATCTATGCTGAGTCATGGGAACTGTCCGACCGCCCCGAGGGTATGTGCCATGTCGGTAATGGCTCCCTGAAAGGAGAGTCCCTCGCCAATCTTGTCACCCGCTTCGGAACCAAACTGCTGGGGCGGAACATCAAGACGCCCTCCTTCCCCTTGCTGGTGAAATTAATTGACGCCCGGGAACGGCTCAGCATCCAGGTACATCCGGATGACGAAAAGGCCGCCCAGGGAATTGGCGAAGCCAAGACCGAGGCTTGGCATATTCTCGATGCCCCCGCCGGTGCGCAGGTTTTTGCCGGGCTCAAACCCGGCACACAGGAAGCCGCGTTCCGCGCCGCCCTGAAAAAGAACCATGTGGAAGATACCCTTCAGGCTATACCTGTAACCACCGGTGATACCATTTTCATCCCCGGGGGGCGCGTTCACGCAATTTGCGAGGGGCTGCTGATCCTGGAAGTTCAGCAGAACTCCAACACAACCTTCCGCGTCTATGACTGGGGGCGCCTGGATCAAAAGGGGATCCCCCGTGAACTCCATTTGCAGCAGGCACTCAAGGTGATTCGCTGGTCGGACTCCTCCCCCGCGAAAACAATCCCCGTGGCCACCAATACCAAACCCGGCACTCTCGTCACCGAACTTGTGACTTCTCCTTATTTTCGTTTGGAGAAACTCGACATCAGCGCCCCGCTCTTCGTCCAACATGACGGAAACAGCTTCCACGCCCTCTTCGCGGGACAGGATGGAATCAAAGTCATGAGCCAGGCGGGTAGCGAGAGCATCCCCCGGGGGCACACCTGCCTCATTGCGGCCGCCCTGGACCACTATACGCTGAAGCCCGCCGCTGAACGCGCCACGGTTCTGAGAATCTCGGTTCCGTGAAGGAGCCTGAACCGCCTACAGCTGCACTTCTGTTCCAAGCCCCAGCCTGTGGGCATTGATCAGTACGGAATTTGCCGCAGCCAAGTCCTGGATGGCGATTCCCACGGACTTGAAGAATGTCACGGTATCGGAATGTGTTCGCCCCGCCTTTGTCCCGGCGACAAGTTCGCCAAGCTCGGTGGCAACATGGCTGGGATGGATCAGGCCATCGTTCAGCGGCATAATCAGATCACCTGCCTCCTGCCATACCGACGCAATCTGGTCCACCACCACGAACGCCCTTACGACTGTTTCCGGGGGGATTTCCCGCATGTGTGGCTTGTAGGAGCCAATGGCGTTGATGTGAGCGCCGACGCCTACATCCTGATCGTCAAAAACCGGAGTAGCCGAAGTTGTGGCCGTACAGATGATGTCGGCGCCGGCGAGTGCTTCGGCGGGCGTGGCGGCGGGCGTCACGGAGATACCGAGGTCTGCCCCGACTTCCCGGGCAAATGTGGCGGCCCGTTGGCCATCCTGGTCAAACACGCGGGCTTCCCGGATAGGCCTAACCGCGCACATGGCTTCCAGCTGTGTGCGCGCCTGGAGGCCGGCACCAAAAACAGCCACTTTCCGGGCCTCCTTGCGCGCCAGATAATCTGTCGCTGCACCGGATGCCGCGCCCGAGCGGATAGCCGTGAGAGCGGTCCCCTCCATCACCGCAACAGGACTACCTGTTTCGGAGTCGAAGACCATGACCATGGCCTGGATGAAGGGAATATCAATCGCGGGGTTGTTTTGGAACAACGTAATGACTTTCACTCCGAACCGGGCCATGGCAGGGCTGTACGCCGGCATGACGAGAATGTCCCCCTTGTGTTCGGGAATGGAAACATGTGCGCGGATCGGCACGACGGCCCTTTCCTCCGACAGCTCCCTGAAGGCGGACTTCATGGCCTCGATGGCATCCTTCATGGGAAGGGCGCGTTTCACGTCGGCTGCGGAGAGAAATCGGAGTGTGCGTTTTTTGTTCATAGTCTCTCTATTACTTTGGAAGCCCATCTCTTGAAAAGTTCAAATTACACCTTGAGTTGCCTTTCAATACGGGCCCTATAGGCGCCGGGCGTCAGCCCTGCGGTTGCCTTGAATTGGCGGGAGAAGGCGCTTTGATCGTAAAACCCGCACTCCACCGCCACGTCCGCGATGGTCTTCGTCGACTTGCGCAGCAGGTGGCAGGCCGCTTCAATGCGGGTCTTGGTGATGAACTGTCCTGCTGTCAGCTGGAAGACCCGTTTCATCCGCTGTTCAAACTGGTAAACGGAGAGGGAGGAAAGGCGGGCCAGATCCTCAATTCGCAACGGTTCATGGTAATGCTTCTGAACATGGCGGATGGCCGCAGCCAGTTCCTGGTAACCGCTCGGCTGGTCCGCGGGAACATGAAGGTCGCGGGATACTCCGACCAGCCCGATAACCGTTCCGTCCGGTCTGCGCAATGGGACTTTGCTGGTCAGGCACCACCCGGGGCGGCCGCGCTGATAAAGGTGCAGTTCCAACTCATTCCGAAGCGGCACACCCGTTTCCAAGACCTGACGGTCCTGCTCCATGTATCCGCCCCCCATGGCCTTCGGGAAAACCTCTAGGACGGTTCTTCCGAGCAGCTCCTCTTTCCCCCGCACCCCGCAGCGCTCCACGAGGGTCTGGCTCACAACCCGGTAGCGCGCCTCCCGGTCTTTGACAAAGAACACCGTGTCGCCCGCAGTGTCGAACAGCTCATCGATCAGGCCCAACAGGGAGACCCCGTCAACAGTTGCAAGATCATGGTTCCACATCGTCACGCCTCCCCGGAATGGCATAAAACCGCAGTTCAGACTACGGTTATTTCCTATATCGCCCTGTTATAATGGAAGGCGATTAAACTCACAACAGGTTTGAGCGTGACGATAACAGGAACCATCTTCGACATGAAGCGGTACTCGGTGCAGGACGGCCCCGGGATACGAACCACCGTATTCATGAAGGGATGCCCCCTGAACTGCGTCTGGTGCCATAACCCTGAAAGTCAGGATCGAGATCTGTTCGTCTTATACCGTCCCCATCTCTGCATTGACTGCGGAAGCTGCGTCACGGCGTGTCCCGCCGGGGCGTTGGCGGCCGCCGAAAAAGGCGTGACCCTGGATAAAGAGCGCTGCACGCGGTGTGGCAACTGTGCGAAAGCCTGCCCTGCCGGGGCACTCACCATGGTGGGGCGTCGGGTGTCGGCGGAGTCGCTGGTTCGGGACATCTCCCGGGATTGCCTGTTTTATGACGAATCGAGCGGCGGGGTGACCTTT
>CAZMSS010000178.1:0-3385 GCA_964568965.1 uncultured Verrucomicrobiota bacterium
CCCATGTCTTCACCACCACCACCGGTGCCATGAAAAACGCCTTCGGCGGCCTCCTCAACGAGCACCGCCACTGGACCCACCCCGTCATCCACGAAACCCTCGTGGATCTCCTTATGATCCAGAAGAAAATCCACCCCGGCATCTTCGCCGTGATGGACGGCACCTTCGCCGGAGACGGACCGGGCCCCCGCTGCATGATCCCCCATGTCAAGAACGTGATCCTCGCCTCCGCCGACCAGGTCGCCATCGACGCCGTCGCCGCCAGGCTCATGGGCTTCGATCCGCTGAAGGACATCAAGTTCATCCGTTTGGCCCACGAGCGGGACCTCGGCTGCGGCGACATCCGCGATATCGAGATCGTGGGCGACCCCGATGTCCTCAAGGACAACTGGAACTTCGTCGGCCCCTTCAAGAAGATGACCTTCGCCAGCCGGATGCAGCACAAGATCTACTGGGGCCCCCTGCGCAAACCCATCGAGTGGTCACTCAAGACCGTGCTCGCCCCCTGGGCCTACATCGCCAGCGTCATCTACCACGACTCCTTCTGGTACCCCACCCACCAGAAGCTGGTCCATGCAATCCTCCACAGCCCTTGGGGCCGCCTGTTCCACAACTGGGATAAGGTTGCCATCCCGCCCGATGACCTGGCAACCCCGGGCTGGAACGATGTCGGCGCCGATCCGCTCCAGCTCAAAAGGGACAGCTGGAACCTCTTCAAGAAATCCCTCTCCATCCTCGGCACATGCATCAAGGAGGCTCCTGAGTTCGCCGCGAAAAGACGGAAGGCAGGGGAGACCCCGGAATAGCGCCTTATAGCAGTGGCTGCTGCTGGCGGTATTTTAGCGGGGAAAGACCCAGCTTCTTCTTGAAAAGGCGAGAAAAGTAGAATTGATCCTCATATCCCACCCCTGCCGCGACCTCGGCTATGCTCATGCGAGTCGAGCGGAGCTGATCGGATGCAGCCTTGATCTTGATCTCGCTTATCCAGTCACCGGGACTCAGGTTAAGATGATCACGGCATAGCCTGTTGACCTGGCTCGGACTACGATCAACCTCGACAGCCAGATCTCGGACCGTCAGGGCACGGGACATGTTCTGCTCGATAAAGCGCCACATCTGCCTGATCTGCGCTGGAAGCTCCGGGCTTGTGCTGGCGGTGAACAAGGCTTCTGACATCAACGTCAATGCGCAGTGATTCAGGTGCTTGCGGTTGCGCGAAGGTCCGACCGCATGCTGAACGATGTATTCGGACAATTGAATGAGCGGATGCCCCAGTGAAAGCCTGAAATGAAGGAGTTCTTCAAGTCCGGCTATAGGCCGGTCCTGCCTGAACGGTGCGCGGTGCAATGGACTGCCCGTATCATGCGATACACCCCAGGTCAGGGGAACTGACGGATCATGCCAGGGGATCACGTGAATACCGGCAAGATGGAACGGGGCCACCGGATCGGGCTCATAGTCAATCAGGTGGTTCCATGGAATGATGAAATAGTCGAACGGCTGAAAATTAAAAACGTGCCGGTTGATGGTCACGGTTCCACAACCGGACTTGCTCCAGAGAAACATCCTGCTTTCCACGGGACCAAGCCGCACTCTTCTCAGCGCATCAAATCGCGCATAGTTTGCCAACGCAATGTCAGGGACCAGGGACAGAATCTCACCACAGTCCATATATTCTGATTTTACAAGCTCCATATGCATGCATTGTCCATAAATCGGTTATCCAGTCCATTCCCTTTTATGACGAAGAATTCCATTGTTCCCTAAACCATTGTGAAGGAGCGGCATGAAGACCTTGGTAACAGGACGCGAAAGCATGACATCGAAGGAACGAGTGCGCGCCTTTTTCAGGGGAGAAGAGACTGACCGGGTTCCAATCAATATGGCCTGGAACCCTCTGATAAGACAGAGGGTAATGGATCACTTTCAGGCGAAGGACAACCTTGAGCTGATAAAGGCTCTCGGGGTTGACTTCATGGGCGTAGGCGCCCGTTACGCAGGCCCCGAACTCTTTAAGCCGGTTGCCGACAGGAATGTCGACACTTGCTACGGATGGCGCACACGTTGGGTTGACCACGGCAGCGGAGGTTATTGGGACTACTGCGACTTCCCCCTCAAGGACGCCACGGTTGACGATGTCGCGGCATGGCCATTCGCCGATCCGGCACTCTTCACATATGACCACATTGCAGGGCGCATCGATGCATTCCCCGACATGTCATTCCATTGCGGCAATGCAGGCATCGCCTGTATCATCAATAACTGCGGGTTCCTGCGCTCAATGGAACAGGTGTTAATCGATCTGATCACCGACGATCCGGCAGGACTCCTGCTCATGGACAAGCTGATGGACCAGCAATACGGGATGATGAGGAGAACCCTGGAGGCGGGCAACGGGAAGATCGACTTCATGTGGATGGGCGAGGACCTCGGGACCCAGATCGCTCCGCTGATCAGCCAGGACATCTTCAGGAAACATATCCGCCCTCGGCAGCAGAAGTTCTTTGACCTTGCAAAAGAGTTCGGCACCCCGACACTCTTACACACCTGCGGCTCCAGCAGCTGGGCCTACGAGGATTACATCCAGCTGGGCCTCACCGGCGTCGACACGCTCCAGCCCGAAGCGGCCAACATGTCTCCCGAATACCTGAAGAAGCAATTCGGCGCCAGGCTCGTCTTCCACGGTTGCATTTCATCGACCGGTGCCCTGAGTTTCGGAACACCTGATGATGTCGAGGCCGACTGCCGCCAGACGCTCGAGATCATGATGCCGGGCGGCGGTTACGCGTTCAGCCCCACTCACTGCCTACAGGACAATACGCCTACCGAGAACGTGATCAGAATGTACGAAACCGTACATCGGCACGGCTGGTATTAGGAAAAGTCTTGCGGAAGCATCCTGGCTCGCGGCAGAACAGCCTTTACGGCACCCAAGCCTTTTCGGTATCGTGGGAAAGTTGCCAGCGGTGAGCCCAATGAATAAGGATTCCGTACCCCATATCAGCGCGCTTCCCATGTCCCGCCTCGAGATGCAGGCACGGGGCTGGAACCAGTGCGACATTATCCTGGTCACAGGGGATGCCTACGTCGACCACCCCTCCTTCGGGGTCGCCCTGATCGGGCGCTGGCTGGAGTCGCAGGGATACCGGGTGGGCATCATCGCGGCCCCTGACCCAAACGATGTCGAAGCCTTCCGCATCCTCGGCCCACCCCGCCTGTTCTGGGGCGTCACGGCCGGCAATCTCGACAGCCAGCTCGCCCGCCTGACGGTAATGCGCAAGCGGCGCCGGGACGACCCCTATCTCCCGGAGGGGCAGGGCGACCTGCGCCCCCCCAACGCCACAATCGTGTATGTGACAAAATGCCGCCAGGCGTTCAAGCAGTC
>CAZMSS010000178.1:3485-6225 GCA_964568965.1 uncultured Verrucomicrobiota bacterium
CCATCCCCGTCATCATCGGCGGCATCGAGGCTTCCCTGCGCCGGTTCCCCTACTACGATTACTGGACCGACAGCGTGAAGCGCTCCATCCTTTTCGACTCCAAGGCCGATCTCCTCGTGTATGGCATGGCTGAACAGGCCATTGCCGAGGTGGCGGCCCGTCTGGATCGGGGCGAGGGATTGTCGGGTATTGCGGGAACGGCGGAAATCAGCAGGCAGCAGGCAGCAGGCAGTAGTCAGCAATCTGAAGTCTCATATCTCAAATCCTTTGAGGAAGTCGCCACCGATAAGGACGTTTTCGCCATGATTATACGTATAATCATGCTTAATTCCGCCTGCGACAAGCCGGTCACACTGGTCCAGCCCCATGGCGACCGGCTACTGGTCGTCCATCCGCCAGCCCCGCCCCTCTCGTCCGCCGACCTTGATAAACTCTATTCCCTGCCGTTCACCCGGCGCCCGCACCCGATTTACGGGAAAGCGAAGATCGCCGCCTACGACATGATCAAGGATTCCATCACCACCCACCGGGGCTGTTACGGATCCTGCGCCTTCTGCGCCATTGCCACCCACCAGGGAAAGACTATCGTCTCACGCAGCCACCAGAGCCTCCTCGCCGAAGCCCGGACGCTGGTGAAGAGTCCGGACTTTCACGGCACGATCAGCGACCTGGGCGGCCCCACGGCCAACATGTACGGTACCCGCTGCCGGATCGGCGGCGCCAACTGTCGCCGGACCGGTTGCCTGGCGCCAACGCTTTGTCCCAACCTGATAACCGATGCCGCGCCCCAGCTGGAACTTCTAAGGGCCGTGCGGGCCGTGCCCGGCGTGAACCACGTCTTCGTCAGCAGCGGGATCCGGTTCGACCTGGCGCTGGCGCAGGAACCCCGGGCCTACATCGAGGAACTGGCGCGGCATCATGTCGGGGGCCGGCTTAAAATCGCCCCGGAGCATATCGCCGAGAATGTCCTGCGCCTGATGGGGAAACCCACCGCCACGGCCTACCGGCAGTTTGTCAGGCGCTTCAAGGAGGCCTCCGCCAGGGCCGGAAAACCCCAGCAGATCGTGGAATACTTCATCAGCGGGCATCCGGGCTGCACGCTGGCCGACATGATTGAACTCGCCCTGTACCTGAAGCGCGAGAATATCCGCGCGGAACAGGTCCAGGATTTCTACCCCGCCCCCCTGACCCTCGCCGCCGCCATGTTCCACACCGGCAAGGACCCTATGACCGGTGAGCCCGTCTATGTGGCACGAACCGACAACGAAAAGGCCATGCAGCGCGCCCTGCTCCTCTTCCACGACCCCGCGTTCCACCGCAAGGCCCGCGAGGCCCTGCGGGCCGCCGGCCGGGAAGACCTGATCGGGCAAGGCTCGAAATGCCTTGTCCCTCCGGGCCCGTGAATGCCCATGCTCACGCTAGTTAGCATGGGTGTTTTCTTCACCGGCGGGCTGGCTTCTCTCCTGCAGCCCCTTTATTTGCGATTGAGCCGCACATCCATCCAGACCGCCAGGGCCAGGACCGCGCCGCGGACAATGAACTTGGCTTCCTCGGAGGCCCCCATGAGCGTCATGCCGTTGATGAGGGTCCCTATGATCAAGGCGCCAATGAGGACGCCCAGGACATTCCCCTTGCCCCCCGTGAGGCTGGTGCCGCCAATCACGCAGGCTGCAATGGCATCGAGTTCCATCTGCTTGCCGACGGTGGCAGTTGAGGAGCCCTGGTAAGCGGTCTGCAGACACCCCACCATGGCGACAATGAGTCCGAGGATGGCATAGGCGCTGATGATGACCTTGTTGACAGGAATACCGGACACGACGGCTGCCTCGCGATTGCCCCCGATGGCGTACAGGTAACGACCAAAAGGCGTCTGGGTAGTCAGAAGATGGATGCCTACCGCCAGCAGACCGAGAATGGCCAGGGACAGCGGAAGCCCCCGGTAGTTGTTGCCGACAATCACGAGCAGCAGCAGGGCCTGCACGGCCACCGCGGCCTTGAGAAAGAACAATTCCCAATCCTCGACCTCAAACCCGTGCCTGATCCGCTGGCCGCGCCGATGCCACATGCTGAACACAAACACGGCTGACACGGCGGCAAAGATACCATAGCTGACGATGGGGGGGAAATAGCAGGTGGTGAGAGCGGAAACAAAGTTGGTCACATCACCATGCTGTATGGGCACGGTGGAGTTGCGTATGACCAACTGGAACACACCCTGGAAAACAAGAAGACCGCCCAGGGTGATGATAAACGCGGGGACCCGTTGCCAGGCAATCAGCGCCCCCATCAACAACCAGATGACCAACGCACCCGCCAAGGTGATGACAAAAGCCAGAGGAGCCGGAATATTATGATGGAAAATAAGCACGGCACACAGGCCGCCCAGCAAACCAACGCCGGAGCCGACGGAAAGATCAATCTGGCCGGGAAGCAGCACCAGGAGCATGCCGAGGGCCAGCGAGGCGGTGATGGCAATCTGGATGGCGAAAAGGGAAAGGTTGCGGGCGCCGAGAAACTCCGGCGAGATAGCACCGAAACAGGCAATGATCGCGAATAGCGCGGCGACCATCGAGAAGTCGCGGAGGGGAAGTTTGTTCATGGATGCTCCTTGATGCTGTTTAAATGGTGTTTAACAATGGGCCATAGCGGCTTTAAGCAAGTCCGTCTGGGTAACATGGGTATCCAGGAATTCACCGCCAACTTTCCCTTCCGACAAAATAAGAAGACGGTCACTGACGCC
>CAZMSS010000179.1:0-6210 GCA_964568965.1 uncultured Verrucomicrobiota bacterium
CTTGACCATCGCTAGACTCATCAACGGAAAATCCCACACTATTCCCGGAAGAACCTTTTCGGCCTTATTAGTCTGTCCCCGCTGTCCCTTGATATCATCGAGCCCGAAGATATGATCGGCATGGGAATGGGTGATCAGGACGGCGTCAATCCGGGGCACCTAGTAGGCGAGCACCTGTTCCCGGAAATCCATCGAAGTATCAATCACGATGTGGAACCCGCCCGCCTCGATATAGATACTCGACCGGCGTCGGTGGTTACGGGGATCCTGTGACTTGCACACGGTGCAATCACACCCGATGACCGGAATCCCCACCGACGTTCCAGTGCCTAAAAACGTGATCTTCATACCCCTTTATGGAACCACACCGGACGACCGATTGTCAATGGACACTGACAATGGGGAATATCCACTTCCCGAATGGCCGGACCAGGGAGGCTCATCCCATTACTCGACCCGGATGTCGGCCTTGGCGGAGCGACCGGAGGCGGCACAGCAGACAACCGTGTGTTTACCACGAACCAGAGGCCAGCTGAGTGGATCGGAACCGACGCCCTGAGCGACAAGCTGGTTGTCCACAAACCAGTACAGCAGTTCCCCACCCCGGCATTCCGCCTTGAAGGGAAGCCGTTGCTCAGCCATGTCATCCAGCTTGCGATACTCTGATCCGGCAATCGGGCTGACCAGACGAATGGGCTCCTGTTCAGTTGTCGGGTTCGTCGCAGAAGACGCCCTCTTCTGTAAAAATGCCTGAATTTCGGGTGGCCATGCCTCATCCACCACGGCATGAAACTCCCCCGTCACAGTATCCTTCACCTGGCGCAACCGGTGGACATCACAGGGCTGGGAAGATGAAACCCCGGTAATGGCCCAATCCTCCGCTGTGGCGGAACAATAAGCCCCCGCCGGCTTGCCACTTACCGCGCAGACCTGCCGTTTCTTGATTCCCGACGGCATCGCGAACCATGGCGCGTCGTTCGCAGGATACATCTGCCGGATCAGATCCCAGATCACCGGCACCGCCGACTTTGCCCCTACCAATGCAGGGGATGACCGCCCATCCGGATTGCCCAGCCAGATGGCAACCACATAATCCGGATTGAACCCCACCACCCAGGCATCGCGAAACCCGGACGAGGTCCCGGTTTTCCACGCTAGCCGGGGCAATCGCACATCGGCCCGGTGCCCCGTGGTGTTCGCCGACCGCTCATCCCCGCTCAACATGTCCGCGATCAACCAGGATGCTTCCGGGGAAAAGACGCGGACTCCTTCGAATACCGGCCGCGGCTCTTCGCTTAGCCGGTAAGGGAGCCATTCCCCGCCACGCGCCAGGCAGGCGTAGGCATTGGCCAGGTCGATCAGCCGGACCGATCCATTCCCCAGCGCCAACCCCAATCCATAATGCTCGGCATTCCTGCCGAGCGTGCCGAATCCCAGTTTCCGCAACTCCGCCAGAAACTCCGGTTCCCCGATCTGCTCAACCAGGGTCAGCGCCGGAATATTCAACGACATCATCAAGGCGCTACGCGTCGTCACCGGTCCACTGAACCCGCCATCGAAATTCACCGGTGTGTAATCCTTAAAGGTGCGGGGCACATCCGCCAGGATGGCTGCCGGCGTGATTCGTCCCTGGTCGAGGGCCATCGCATAGGCGAAGGATTTCAAGGTCGACCCGGCCGAGCGCGGCGAGGCCGCCCCGTTGACCTGACCGGCGTGGACCCGATCCCGGTAATCCGGCGAGCCCACCAGGGCGCGAACAGCCCCGGTCTTGACTTCCATGACGACGATAGCCCCGCCGAACACATTATCCCGTTGAAGGAGTTTTGAATGCCTCAGCAAAGTCTCCTCGGCGATTCGTTGCAGCAGGGGATCCAACGTGGTCTGCACCAACGGTGTCTTGAAGTGTGTCCCCGTGGGTGTGAGCCATTCATCCAGAAGCAGGTCACAATAGTGGGGCGCCCGGAACGGATAGGCATCCTTCTTCAGCTCTATCGGCTGGCCCAGGGCGTCGGACCGCTGTCTTGCCGAGATCATGCCGAGGGACAGCATGCGATCGAGGACGTATAGCTGCCGCTTGCGGGCGCGGGCCGGGAATCGATCAGGCCGGAATCGCGACGGCGATTGCGGCATCCCGGCCAACAGTGCGGCTTCGGCCAGACTGAGGTCGCCGGGTTCCTTTCCCAAATAACGACGACTCGCCGCCTCGATCCCGATAAGGTTCGCCCCGAACGGAGCCCGGTTCAGGTATTGTTCCAGGATGAGCCGTTTATCCAATACCCTCTCAAGTTGGAGTGCACGAAACATCTCCAGCCCCTTGGCCAGAAGCGTCCGGCGCCGGGGATGCATCAGCCGGATCACCTGCGTACTAAGCGTCGAGGCACCGGAGACCACGCGAAAGCCCCGGATATTCTGCCCGACGGCACGTGTCAGCGCCAGGGGATCCACCCCATGATGACTCCAAAACCGCTGGTCTTCGGCCGCCACAACAGCCTTGCCAATCCAATCATTTGTCACATCGGGATGATATCGCAACCGGCAATCGGTATCGTGGGGCCCCAATTGCATTCGTAGCGGATTCCTCGCCTGGTCGAGCAGGATCGTCGCCGCCGGATACCGCGTAAGATCCTCTTTCGGGAACGGGAAGCAGACCCAGGCCGCAGCAAAAAGAATGAGAGCAAGGAGGGCACCCCACCCCAATCGACTAAAGCATTTCTTCCGCAATCTCATACCCAGTTTGCTTCGCGCGAGATATTAATGTTCTCATAATATTCCAGACATCCACTGGTGGACGCCGACCTCCGGGCGGCGTCTGACCGCGCCCGGAGGTCGCGGTCCACCTGGGAGGATGTCCAGATTATTTCTGGAACGTTAGTAACATATTTCATCGAACTTCCACGGTCCCGGCGCCGTTCACGCTGCGCACCTCGGGGTGATACATCGCCTCGACACGCACCGGCGGCAAGGAGAACGTGCCCGGCGTCACGGCACGCACCGTATAGAAATACTCCGCTCTCTCAACCACACTATCGGTGAACAGCAGAAGCCGGTCATCGCGGATCTCCCGATGGATACACCAGTCCGTCTTCGCCGTTACCCAAGGCAGGAACTTGGCAGTGGCCAGTGCCGGGTTCTCGATTTCCAGTCCGGCGGGGAGCAGATCCTCAACCACTAGGCTCCCCGATGTCTCGCCACGCGGATCAATCGTCAACTTGACCACGGCCAGGTCGCCCTGCTTGATCGACTTGAGGTCCATCGTTTTCCCCTCGTGATCAAGGAACTCGCGGCGAATGGACACGCCCGCATCGCAGTTCGTCTCCGTTCCAGCCGTGGGGACCCCTTCCATCCGCACGCCGTACCAGCAGGTACCGGGCCCGCGGTTCACGATGCGAAGGTCCTTCGCCGCACCGGCCTCCTTGGAGACCCAACGCACGTCCTGGCCTGACTTGAAGGCTACCGCCACCCCACCCTGCGGGAGCAACTCACCCTCGAACGGGGTCTTGTCCGGCTTCGTCAACCGCGAGAACTTGCCCAGGGCCATCAGCGCCACGGCATTTTCCTGCGTGGTTGACCACCAGCCCCGATTGGCAACCCTTAGGCCTTCCAATTCATGGACAAGCCGTGACACCATCTCGTTGCCGGGCTCAATATCGAGCCATGCGGACAGCGCCAAAGCCACATCCCTGACATGGCTCTCCAGGCCTTCCCGCTCGCCACCCTTTTCCGGCAACCCCAGCTCATTGAGCAGTTTCAGGGCATCGCGGGGCTTACCGGCGCCCAGCAACGCCGCGGCAAGATGGGCGCGTTCGGATGCTGACAAGTCATCCTCACGCTCCAGCAACCTCGCCATCCAGCCGTGCTCCGGCTTTCCGGCCAGCGCTAGGACATGGCAGGTGTAAGCCCGGTTCTCAGGATGGTCCCGTTCCAGTTCATTACGCAAGTAACCCACCGCTGCGGCCAGCCTGTCCTCAGGCACGGCATAGCCAGCCTTCTTCGCCTCAACCAGGAAATGCGAGGCATAGATGCTGATCCATTGTGCTTCAGTCCGGCAGTCAGGCCAGGGGGCGAAGCCGCCCGATTCCCGTTGCATGGTCAGCAACCGGTAGATCCCGGCCATGACAAACCGCTTGGTATCCACATCACCCAATCCCACCGGTCGCGTCCGGGCCACCAGATCGGCAAGATACAAGAGCGGGAATGCCGAAGAGGTGGTCTGTTCGCAGCACCCGTAGGGATAACGCAGGAGCCAATCCAGGCCCCCGTTCAATTGCACGTCAGGCCGGCCCGAGATCCATGCCTCGTAGAACTCCGTACCGGACAGCCAGTCTACGGGCGTCGCGATCCGAACCTCTTCGCCCTGTTTAAGGGACGCCGAAACCGTACGCGTGTCGGCCGCCAAAATCGGGCGAATAGCCATCTGAAACGTTTCAGAATAGATTTCGGACCCTGCCGATACTTCCACCGAGCAGAGCGCCTTCCCGGGCAACACTCCCGCCTTGAGGGCTACGGGAACGGTCGCCGAGCCGCTCTTAGTCATCGGCAAGGATCCTTCCGAAACCGTCGCCGACAACGGTCCCCCACACGTCACTCGCCATTTCGCGTCAACGGCCGCACCGGTCTCATTGAAAATCGCCAGGGACATCGTGCAACTGTCGCCGGGCGCGAGGAATCGCGGCAGGCCGGCCTGTACCACCAGGGACCGCTTTACTGTAACGGGTTCCTTGGCGGCTCCGAATACCGATCTGCCAAACGCCACGGCCGTCACCCGCAACTCGCCGGTGAATTCAGGGACGTCCAGGGAGACCCGGGCGGCTCCATTGGAGTCCGTCATCGCACCGGAGGCCCACAGTGCCACCGGCTTGAACCGGCTGGCCTTGATCGGATTCAAGCGACGACCCAGCATCTCACCACCACCCCCGCCGGTATGGGATACCGTTGCATCGGAGGTATCCTCACATATCGGCATGAGGTTGCCATAGAGATCGGCCAGCGTTACACCCAAGCCACGGGTCCGCAGGAAATGCTCCAAGGGGTCAGGCGTCTCGAACTCGGTCAGCATGCAGATGCCTTCATCCACGGCCATGATGACCAGTTCCGCACCCGCCACCGGCTTCCCATCCCCGTCGGCGACCGTCACCGTCACCGGGAGTTTGCCTTGAGGACGGATATTCCTTGGTGCCTCGATACTGACGTCAAGACTATGCCCCGGCGGAACCACTTTCAGGACCGCCGAACCGGTGGCGCGATGGGCCGACCAGACGCTCTCGGCGGTCGCCGGGCGGATAAGGCTCAGTACGCAATGGACATTGGGCACGTAGTCCGGCTTGACCTCGATCTCGAACTCAGCGGTGTTGGCTGTCAGATTCACCACCCGGTGTTCCAGCACCCGGTCCGATTCGACCGTCAGCAAGGCGGGACCGGTGAAGGGTGCCTTGACTGCCAGTCTGGCCTTATCGCCGGGCGCATAGTCCTCCCGGTCCAGGCTAAGCTGCACTTCTGCAGGCTTGTCCTTGGCCCAATTCACCCACTCCTCATTGCCCGGTGCCGCGAAGAATCGCAAGGTTGACGAACTTCCACTGAAGGGATCGGTGACCGTCACGATGTACTCGCCGGCCCGCTCTGCCGTGAACGCGTAGTCCCCCTCGCCTTTGGCGAGCGTGACCTTCACGGGTTCACCCACCTTGGTCTTAACCCGCTCCGACTGCCAGGCATACCGGCCGTCGTTACGTTTCATCACGCTTGTCCACTCCACCCGTTCGACCGTTGCCTGAAGCGGCGAATCCGGCTGAAATACCGTTCCCTCCGGTTTCACCGCAGCGACGGCAATGGACAGGGGTACCCCCACCTTGACATGGCCACCAACGCGGGCGGGCTTGAGGCCGACGTAGAACGGATAGGCATCCACCAAGGTCTTGCCGTAAGCCGACACCGTGCGGCCGCTGCTATCACGAACTGTGGCGCTCACCGTCGCCTTGAGTGCGGCGATGGGGTGCACCTTGGCGACGGCAATCACGGAAAAGGTGTGATGTCCAGCCCCATCCAGGACTTCATCACCGAGCTTTACGGTCTTGTCGAAGGACGCCTTCTCACTATCACCGAAGTGATAACCCGCCCACCCTTCCGGCTTGAAGGGCTCATCCTTGAAGAAGACGTCAGCCGAGACCGGCAAGCCGGAGGCCGGGCGACCAAAAAGATGACGTGCCGATACCAAGG
>CAZMSS010000180.1:0-6189 GCA_964568965.1 uncultured Verrucomicrobiota bacterium
TGGTCATGCTGAATGGGTGGCGGATACGGACATACCCGGAGGTCGAGGCCGAGCACTTGAGGCCGGATGGATATGCCGGCGACAGTATCCTCACTCATGGCATGAAGTGGGGAAGAAAGTTCAACCTGATCGGTTATCATCCGTTGTTCTATTTCGGTCAATGCATCCGGCGGTTGCCCCGTCGCCCGTTCCTGGTCGGAAGTGCCTGCCAGTTGCTGGGGTATATTCTTGCCGCCCTGCGGAGCGAACCCCGGCCTGTACCTCCCGAATTCGTCAGTTATTTGCGGAAGGTTCAGATGCAACGCGTGCGAAAGGCATTGTGGGATCCCGCGAGGGCCGCCGTATGGAAGATGAAGCCCTAGATTCAAGCAATGTGGTGCTTGCCGGAGGTCTGTTTCTTCTGGTCATGATCATCCTGTCGTGGTCGCTGCCCCGGCGGTTTGCTGTGATGCCTCTGTTGATTACGACCTGCTACATGCCCATGGAACAGATGCTCGTCCTGGGCGGCCTGCATTTTCAACTCTACCGGATTCTCATGATTGCAGGTTTGCTGCGGGTGTGGGCTCGCGGCGAACTCAAGGGTGTGGAGTTCGGGCGGCTGGACAAACTGTTTGGTTTCTGGGTTCTGGTTACCGTGGTCGTCGGGACAGCGACCCAACCCTCATTCGACCGGTTTCTGAACCGGTGCGGTGAAGTTTATAATGCGATGGGAACATTCTTCCTTGTCCGATGCTGGATACGAAGCCTGGATGATGTGATAGCCGTGGTGCGTTCGTCCGGCTACATGGTCGCGCCATTGGCGCTGTCCATGCTCATTGAAAAATCAACGGGGCGGAACGTGTTTTCGGTCTTTGGCGGTGTTCCGGAGATTACGGAGGTGAGGGACGGGAAGTTGCGGTGTCAGGCGGCTTTCCGGCACCCCATTCTGGCGGGCACCTATTTTGCGACGTTTTTCCCACTCTTCGTGGGCCTGTGGTTTCAGTCGGGGCGGAACAAGTGGCCGGCCATCGTGGGGGCCTGTAGCTCAGTCCTGGCCACGATCGCATCGGCGTCAAGTGGTGCCCTCCTGACACTGATGGGAACAGGCATCGGGTTTGCGCTGTGGCCGCTTCGGCATCGGATGAGATTGATGAGGCGATGTGCACTGGTCATGGTGCTCCTGCTGGCCCTCTTCATGCAGGCGCCGGTGTGGTATCTCTTCACGAGGCTCAGTGAAGTGGCGGGTGGATCGGGATGGTATCGGTCATACCTGATTGATCAGGCCGTTGAACATTGGTATGAGTGGTGGCTGCTGGGTTCGACCTACACGGCTCACTGGGCGCCGGGAGGTGAGATCATGCCGGGGAATCCGGGGAACATGGACATCGTCAACCATTTCGTCTCGGAAGGCTTGGGCGGCGGGGTCCTGAAGCTCGGGTTATTTGTGGCGATCATTGTGGCCGGCTTCAGGATTGTCGGGCGGGTCACTTCACGGAAGGATCCGGAATATATTTCCCGCAGGATCTTTGTGTGGGCCATCGGGGTCTGCCTCGCAGCGCACTGCCTCTCGTTCATGTCTGTCACGTATTTTGATCAGATTATTGTGATGTGGTACCTGCTGCTGGGAATGCTCTCGATGCTGGCCTTGACCCGTGATGTCGAGTTCCCCCCGCTTGAGAAGAACACAATCCCTGACGCCGTGGGTGAGGCAGTCCCGATGCAGTGCCAGTAGCGGATAAATAGGATCAGCAGTCAATCCGAAAGGGAGAACGGCCATGAAATCCATATTTTGGCGGGTTGTCGTTGTCGGGACAGTCATGCTGTGGAGCGCGACCACAGCCCAGTCAGCATTCTGGTATGTTGATAATGCGGCAACGGGCGCAAATTCCGGGACATCGTGGGCCAATGCATGGACCTCGTTTTCGAGGGTGATATGGGGGGCGACCGGCGTCAAGGCCGGCGATACGCTCTTCATCAGCGGCGGAAAAACATCCAAGACCTATTCTGAAAAGTGGACGGTCGGGGCCAGCGGGACATCGGGATCCCCGATTACCATCGGGGTCGACAGCGCCAACACCAATCATAACGGTGTGGTTGTGTTCGACATGAATGCGTCCGGCGATACCGGCAGCGGAATCGTAATCGGCGTTTCCAGCCGGAGTTACATCGTGATCAGCGGCAATGTGAACGGGGAATGCCACCTGGCAATCAACAACTTCCGCAACATCAATGACAATATCGCTGCGGCGGGGATTTCCGGCTACTCCACCGCCGGTATGCTGATCGAGTACGTTGCATTCACCAACGATAATAATCCCATCAACCTTGCCCTGTCGACCGGATTTGAGATCAGGAACTGTGTGTTCGCGGGGGTGAGGGGGGATGCCGCCATCGGCGCCGCCGGCAGTACCGGCGGGTTCGATTCGTCGCGGGTACACCACAATACGTTCACCCTGATGTTCAATAACGCACAACCTGCCGGTGCGGTCTATGCGTACGGGGGCCCCGACGGTGTCCAGTGCGGGTCGGGCGTCTCCATCTACAATAACCGTTTCACGGCCCAGGCAACGAGTGCGTTCTATACGTCCACGCAGCATCCGGACTTGATTCAGTCTCAGGGCAATTTCATAAAATTCTATAACAACGACATCATCAACATCGGGGACTCCGCCATCGATATTGACTGCTTCTCCAATCCTGCCCCCCATGACTACTGGATCTATAATAATGTTTTTCGCATCGTGAGTACCGTCGACCTGTATCCGGAGTATTTTCGCCTCTACACGTCCGCGGGTGCGATCACCTCGATTGTTAATATTAAGATTTGGAACAACACCTTTGTCGATAACACGACCTGGGGATCCATCAAATTCTACAGCTACAACGGCAACCCGTCATCCTCGGGGTGCGAGATAAGAAACAATCTTTTCCTGAATTGTGGTGTTGACCAGTACAAGCCGACTTTGTCGGTGGCGACGTCGAGTGGCTTCGCCTTGTCGGATTGGAATATTGACTACAATATTTATGCGGTTGCGGGTTTCGTCATTTTCGGGAATGTGAATTATACCCGCTCCCAATGGATCGCGGCCAAGGATACCCATGGCAAGACAAGCACGCCAAGTCTTGTGTCGTATTCAGCCTTTTCTGCCGGCAATGACTTTCATCTCGCCGGCGCAGATACGGTGGCAAGGGGAGCGGGCGTAAACCTGAGCAGCTTTTTTACGACGGATAAGGACGGAACTGCGCGGGCATCCTCCCCGGCGGCATGGGATATCGGCGCCTATTCAACACAACTTGTGACCGTGGCGGGAATTTCGGTTGTTCCGGCCGCACTGGACTTCGGGGCAATTACCGTGGGGTCAAATGCCGACAGAACCCTGTCGGTTCAAAACAGTGGCACCGCGGTGTTGTCAGGAAGTGCGAGCGCGGTTGCTCCATTCAGTGTTGTATCCGGCAGCCCGTACAGTATTGGTGCAGGAATGAGTCAGGCCGTGACCGTGCGGTATGCCCCGACCACGGCCGGAACCAATAGCCAGGTCATGACGTTCACGGGCGGAGGTGGGGCGGCGGCTTCTCTTCGTGGCACGGCTGTGGTGGCCGTGGTTGTAGTCCCGCCGCCCGCGGATGGGTTGACGTTCCTGGCGGGAGCGGGGGACATCACCGCGCCCTTTGTCTACACCAATGACTACATCAGTCAGGCAATACAGACGACTGATCCGACCACGGGGGGGCGTGCGGCCTATACCTTCACCCTGACCCGTCCGGCTACCGTGGTCGTTCAGTTGCTGCTGAATGCTCCCAGTGATGCGTCAAACTCGCTGTTTCTCAACATGGATGCTGAACCCCAGAGCCCCGCCATGATCTGGGATATTCCACTGACCTCGGGGTTTGAGACGCGGCTAGCCGGCTGGCGGGGGAGTGGCTCGTTTGACAACAATCAGTACACCCCGAAAATCTTTACCCTGGGCCAGGGCTCCCATCAGCTCATTATCCGGGGACGGGAAGCCGACGTGCAGCTGGCTCGAATTGTCATTCTCAGTCTGCCTCCGGCCCCTCTGAATTTACGAGTACTCCCTGCGCTCTGATCAATTTGAAGAGCTTATGATCCCGGAACGTGACAAGCCTGTTGGGGGCGCAATCAGGACAGCACCCTCGCTCCGCTGTATCGCATGTCATGGCGAGGGCAGGATGGTCCATGCGGGGCATCGGGATCGATTATTCGGGGTGCCGGAGGCCTGGAATTTCAAGCAATGTTGCAACGCGGAGTGCGGGCTGGTGTGGTTGGATCCTATGCCCCTGCCAGAGGATATCGGCAAGGCGTACCGGAATTACTACACGCACCAGTCCGTGCGAAGGCCCGGCCGCAACGGCCCTATCAGGAAATTATACGAAGTGATAAAACTCGGCTATCTGGCGCGGAAATACCATTATCCGCCCAGGCCGCTGCCCCCGCTGGCGAAAAGTGCGGCCTTGTTGTTATACCTCTTCCCGGCCCGCAGGGGTCTCGTCGACGAAAGCGTCCGGTTCCTTCCGGCAATTCCCCGTGGCAGGTTGCTGGACGTGGGGTGCGGATCGGGCGAATGGCTTGTGTCCATGCGTGCCCTCGGGTGGAGCGGGGAGGGCGTCGATTTTGATGAGGAGGCCGTCGGGATCGCCCGGAAGAGCGGTCTCAGTGTGGGTTGCGGTTCTCTTGAAGAGCAGGGGTATCCAGACAGGAGCTTTGACGCAATCACGCTACATCATGTTATTGAGCATCTCCCCGAGCCCGTGAGTACGCTGAAGGAATGCGCCCGCCTGCTTGCTCCGGGCGGGAAACTGGTGGTCCTGACCCCGAATATTGCGAGCCTTGGACACCGCCTGCTCGGTGGGAATTGGCGGGGCTTGGAACCACCACGCCATCTGCACGTGATGTCTCCCCGCGCCCTGTGTGTGCTGTTGGCCAAGGCCGGCTTCGCAAACACCAGGGTGAACACGAGAAACTCGGGGTACATCTGGCAGCAGAGCCTGATGTTATGGGCGGGGCAGACGGCCGTGAACGGCGAACTGCATCCGGGGTTCCTTGGACGTTGCGGTGGGGGAGTAATGACGTTTCTGGAGGGAATGCTCCTGACGATGAATCCCTCCCTGGGCGAATGTATCCTGGCGATTAGCGAGCGCAACTGAACGATTATCACATGAGCGTGGTTTCATACCTGAAGGACAGCCGCCTGGGCACCTGCTGTGCCAGTCTCATGTTGCCTGTGAAGGTCCGGCTGGATGACTCGCCACTCGCAAAACGTCTGGCGTCAGGGGCTTTCTGGAGCCTGTTGGCCTCGGTTGGCTCACGGTCATTTGCCCTGCTAGCCTCAATCATAATGGCCCGGTGGCTTGGCAAGGCGGCGTTTGGGGAATTCGGGATCATCCTCAGTACCTTGGATATGTTCGGCACCATGGCCGGATTCGGCATGGGCTTGACCTCGACCAAGTTTGTGGCGGAATGCCGAGGTCATGATCGGGAAAAGGCGGGACGGATTATTGCTATTTCCAGTGCAACTGCCTGGGTGTTCGGGATTCTGGCGGGTTTGGGACTGTTCATGCTCGCGCACTGGCTCGCGAACAACGTACTGGCGGCCCCTCAGCTCACGTCCTTGCTGAGGATCAGCTCCGTCTCATTGCTGCTCAGTGCGGTAAGCGGGGCGCAAATGGGGGTGCTGGTGGGATTTGAGGCGTTTCGGAAAATTGCGGGCGTATCACTGGTGTCAGGTCTGATGATTTTTGTATTCCGTGTATCAGGCACGCTTTTCCTGGATCTTTCGGGGGCAGTGTACGGGATGATCGCCGCCCAGGCGGCAGGGTGCGTGGTTACGTTTGCTGTGCTCCGGCAGGTGGCGGGCGAGTCCGGTGTTCCCCTTCGCTATCAGCATTGCATGAAGGAGCTTCCCATGCTCTGGACGTTCAGTCTGCCGTCGGTTCTAAGCTCCCTCACGGTCATGCCTGTCATGTGGATCTGCAGCGCCATGTTGGTAAATCAGCCCAATGGATATGCGGAATTGGGGATTTTTACCGCGGCCAACCAGTGGCTCACGATCATTTTGTTTGCCCCGGCCATCATCTCGCAGGCTGCCATGCCGGTTCTCTCTGACCGGATTGGCTCCGGCGATGAGGATCAGAGTGCGAAGATCGTTCTTATGCTCGTTAAGATCAGCGCCCTGGTGCTGCTGCCTGTGGTTG
>CAZMSS010000181.1:0-6181 GCA_964568965.1 uncultured Verrucomicrobiota bacterium
ATGTCGGTATTGCAGGTTCAGTAAACCAGGAGTTGGCGGGAATACAAGTCCATGCGTTGCTAGGCAGTGCCTCTACGGTTTATGGTGCTCAAGTGGCGCTGAACCCCTTCTTCTGTGTCAATAAAGCGCATGTGATGAAGGGCATACAATGTTCAGGCGTTGTCATCCCTCCTTTCTGGATGACGCCGTTTAGTTTTAATATGGCGGATACCATGTCGGGTATTCAGATGGCGACGGCTGGCAACGCCGTCGGTTGTCCCACGGCTCCCTTCCCGGCAAAGGGTGCCCAGCTTTCATCCTTCTGCAATCTTGCAGGCGGCGATGCAACCCTTCTCCAGGCGATAGCTTTCGGCGGCAACGGTTGCTCAGGGAACTTCACGGGGATTCAGGCGGCACTTTTTCTCGGTCTCAACTCCGTTGAGGGAGATGCGAGCGGTATACAGGTGGTGCCGTTGGGGTTAAATGTAACAAAAGAGTGCCTTCGGGGTATCCAGATCGGGGCAGCAAACTGGTCCACTGAGGTCGCCGGAATGCAAATTGGCATCGTGAATTACTGCTCGAAATTGCAGGGCGTCCAGATCGGGGTTGTCAATATCTGCAGCGAACACAGAGTGCCTTTTGTCCCGATCATCAATGCCCGATTCTAAAATGGGGAGGTTCATCATGAAGGTGTCCTGGAACGCGGCTGTTGGTTGGTTTGGTCTTTTGCTGATCGCCGGTATGTTCTGCCTGGCGGGTTGCGCAACGCCTCATACTCAGGCCGTGGGGCCGAGCCGGTTTGCGGCAATTAACGAACTCGCTTTTCTCCGGGATGGTGTTACGTCGCGCGAGGAAACGCTGTTGAGATTGGGCGCGCCGTCCGCCCATTTCGAGGGAGAAAGGATCCTGACGTATCAGTTGCGGGTCGATTCACTGGGTGTAATGCACCTGATAGCACCGCAATTCCAAGGCCACAGCGGCTTCAGGGCATGGCCGGATCATGCAATGAGCCTGGTTCTGGTTTTTGGCAGTGATGGGGTTTTGTGCAAGCACAGTCTCGTCTCATCGGAATAATGCAGGAGGGATGCATGAAGGCTGACCGAATGCGACTCAACCGTGTCAGAGCGCCGCTTGTATTCCTCTTGCTGCTCGCCCTCGCAGGCTGTCTTGTGATCCCCATGCCGGAGCATTCATTGAAGGCTGGCCACGGGCAGATCAAGCGAAAGGATCTCGCTCCCCTCAAGGTGGGCGTAACCACGCGAGAAGACGTATTGTTGCGTTTTGGAGAACCCGATGTCATCACGCCTGATGAAAGCGTCATGGCCTACTGGTGGCGGGTGATAAGCGGGTATTTCTGTGTCGGGGCGCCTTATGGAGGAGGGGCCGCCGGCCCTTACTGCAAGGACTATATCCTCAGGTTTGAGTTTGATCCCCAATCGCGTTTGACGCATTTCACACATTCGGGGGGGGTCACAGTGGAGAGCGAATTGACACCTTCGCAATGGAAGGCTTCCGCCCATGACCGGGAGGCGGGCCCAGGGCAAAAGGTGATCGTCATTGCCCTGCCGTTATATAAATACTTGGGCTCAGGGGCTGTTGGCGGGGTGACATCGGCGCCTGTGCGCTTTCGAGTTGGTGAGTTCCGTTACTTGCGTGCCGATCAGGGAGGAGGCACCCGGATTGGATACAGGGAGGGAGCATGGGGAGTTCCTTCGGCCTATATGGTGCTTACCCGCCCGCCTGCCGAGGTGGTTCGTTCAGCGGTTATCGCCCAACTTGAGGCGGCTGGACATCAACTGGTGTTCAGCAATGCCGATGTTTCGATCGCTTGCGACATTGCGGCGTTCGGCGTGTCGGAGTCGTTAGGGGCTTTCACGTGGGAAGGGTATAGTGTCCTGGACGTCACTTTATCGATCAAGGCGGATACAGAGGAGGGGATGACAATCATACGCCATTTCCAGACCAAGCATGGGACTGGAGTGGGTGTGCTTTTTGAATGGCGTGTATCAACTACACCATTCGACGGGATACTCCAAATGTGTCTGCAGGATATGCTGGAGCAGATAGCCACTGATGCGGAATTGGTGGGATTTCTTGCCCGCCAGGGCGAACGGAAGCAGCACGGGAGACGTCCTGCATTCTGATCATCGTGTTCATTCTGTCAAATGAGGACTTTACAGCCCGCTGAGGGAAATGTCCTTCACGCGGGGCGGGGAGGCGGACAGAAATTGGTTGGAGCGTTCCCGGGCCGTTGCCCAGTCTGTCGAGCTTTGTACGGCCGTGAAGAGGGTGTGGCCGAAAACGAAGTTACGGGCGAAGTAGGGGGTGAAGACCTTCAGCTTGACGAGGGCTTTCTTCGGGGTGAAATCATCCTCGAGATAGAGGCAGAAGCGATTCCAGATTTCTGCTGCATCCACTGCCAGGCCCGGGGTATGCCATTCGGCAAAGACCCAGGGGCGGGCGGCTGCCATGCGGCCGATCATCAGTCCGCCTGTTGAGGCAAACAGGTCTGCCCGTTCCCGGGCATAGTCGATGCCGGTGATGTCGCCATTGGCGATGATGGGGAGCCGGGTCTCAGCGGTCAGTTCAGCAAGGAGCGAATGGCGGGCGGGAAAGCGGTTCAACGATTCCTCGGCAAAGCGCGGCTGGAGGGTCATCGCATCCACTCCTTCATCCTCCAGCAATCGGAACCGGTCCCTCAGGACATCGCGCCAATCCGGGGTGGGGCGGCCCAGTCTGATTTTGACGAGGAGGGGGCCGGCATAGTGGTTGCGGATCACGCGGATGATATCGCGCAGGCGGGCGGGATCATCAAAGAGGTTGGAGCCACCGCCTTGTTGTTGGACGGTGGCTGCCGGGCAGGCCAGATTAATGTCGATGCCGTCGCCTGCCACCGGGGCGAGGCGGTCGAGCGCCCGCGCCAGCTCCCGGGTGTCCACGACAAGGAGTTGGTAGATCACCCGGCCGTCCGTCTGCCTCCGTTTCAACCAGGGGGAATCGAGGGCATTCTCGTGGACGACCATCTTGGCCGAGAGCATCTCGGTGAAGACCCCGCCCTGGCCTCCGAAGTCGGACAGGAGGCGCCGGAAGGCGCTGTGGGTGATTCCCGCCATCGGGGCGCAGAAAAGCGGCGGCGAAAAAAGAACGCCCCTCAGTGAGAGGGGCGTTCGGCAGATGGTTGAATCCATCGGACTGGCAGAGGCATTATTTATCAGTGGTTTCCTCAACGGGCGCCTTGGCCTTGGCAGGCGCCTTGGCCGGAACCTTGGCCGGGGTTTTGACAGGCGCCTTGGTGGTGGCGGGTGACAGGGCCTTCGCGGCGTTCTCGGGCGGATTGAAGGCGATGCCGTAACGCTTCACGATGGTCTCCGCATCGGCGTCATCCTTGGCCATTTCGACGAGATCCGTCATCATCTGTTTCAGTTTTGCCTCGGCCTGTGTGGCCTGGGCGAGCTGGATTTCCTGCTGGGCGCTGATCCGGACGCCATTGGAATGCTGGTTGATCACGATGATCAGATTCCAGGTCAACAGGATGATGCTGGCCAGGGCGATCAGGGCGACCGGTAGAAACGCGCTGAAGGATTTTTCAGTTGTTTGATTGTTCATGGTTTATTTCTCCTCCGGGGTGGTTTCAGCAGCGTCTTTTTTCGTGGACGACTTCGTCGCAGCCTTGATGGTGTAGCCGTACTTGGAGAGCAGCAGGCGCATTCTTTCGCTCTTGGCGGCAACCGTCGCCATGTCCTGAAGGATGGTGTCGGTAATCTGGCGTGCCTGCTGTCCCAGAACGCTGTTGTTCAGCTGTTGCTGGCGACCTTGAATTTCGTCCTGAATGGACATGTTGCTTTTCGATGTGATGACGATCGCTGTGCTTAACCCCACGCACAGGACGCCTAGAACCACGGTCGTCGTATACTGCCACAATTTCATGATGTCCTCCGTTTGTTTAGACTGGTGTGAAATATAGCCAGAAATACGGGAATTGTGCAATCATTTTGCGTTTTGGCGGGGTCCTGCTAAAGTCACTTGCCGTGAACCTGATTGTGTTGTTTCCCGAGGATTATATTGGTGATGGCGAGGTCCGGCTCTCGGGTCGGCGTGCCCTGCATGTGCGTGAGGTGCATCGTGCCGGAACCGGCGCATCGCTGCGCGTCGGGCTACTGAACGGGCGAACCGGCACGGGTGTGGTCCGGGAGATGGGAGGCGAGACGGTTGACTTGGCCGTATCCCTCACAGCCGATCCCCCCGCGCCACTCCCGGTAACCCTGCTGCTCGCCATGCCGCGTCCAAAGTGCTTCCGGAGGGTGATTCAATGCGTCACGACCCTGGGGGTGAAGCGCCTGGCGCTGTTCGGAGCCTACCGGGTGGAGAAAAGCTATTGGCAGAGTCCCTGGCTGGCAGGGGATGCCCTTCGCGAACAGATGATCCTGGGTTTGGAGCAGGCGCGTGATACGATCCTGCCGAATATCAGCCTGCATCCGCATTTCAAGCCGTTTGTGGAGGATGTGGTGCCGTCTCTTACGGAAGGGACGCGTCGCCTGGTTGCCCATCCGGGTGGGGGCGGGGCCTGTCCGGCAGCCTGCTCCGCTCCGGTTTCCCTTGCCATTGGGCCCGAAGGCGGGTTCACGGATTACGAATTCAACAGGTTGGTGACCGCCGGATTTGAGCCGGTGACACTCGGCGAACGCATCCTTCGGACCGAGCAAGCCGTCCCTGCCTTCCTGGGACGGTTGATTGCGGTTTGAAAAAGCTTGCGCCAGACTTGTTTGCGCTTATTATTCCGCCCATGAAAACACAAAAAGTCCTGTTTCTTGCCGGGGTATTTTTGAGTCTCCTTTCATGTGCGGCCATGGCTTCCACCGCGACCGTGGTTGACCTGGGGGCACGTTATCATACGAAGCACTCCGAGTTTGTCAGTCTGCCTTATGCGGACGGCGACATGACCTACGGGGTGGGGTACGAGATCCATGAGGATAATGCCCTGCTCCAGCTGGCCTGCGGATTCACCCCTGAATTCAGCGATAACAAGGATTTGGATTTCGGGGTTACCCCCGAGCTCAACCTCCTCATGAAGGATGGTATTTACCAGGGCGGAGTGGGTATCCTGTCCACCTACACCTCGGGTGGTGAGGAGGACGGGGACTGGATGGACATGTATTGGCAGTTAGTCCTGGGATTGAATATTCCGCTCGGCAAACGGCTGAGCCTGCAGGCCAACGCCTATTATGTCTTCGAAGAGTGGGGTAAACTGGGTGACTTCAAGCCTGAAGACATCGAGTTCGGTGGCTACATCGGCTACAAATTCTAAGCAGTGGCCGGGCGGCGGGGAGGCCCTCGATTCGTTATGTCCAAACCGGACTCCAACGTGGATGGTGCGCTTCGTGACCTTGCCACCGCGCTGGCGGGGCTGGGGGCGGACAAGCTTCACGAGGTGTTCTATGCCCTCCTGACCCCCCCGGAGCGTGCAAAGATCGCATTGAGGTGGAAGCTGGTCTGTATGCTGGAGCAGGGGATCACCCAGAGGGCCATTGCCTCCGAGCTGGGGATCAGCCTGTGCAAGATCACGCGCGGATCCCATGAGTTGAAGTATGGTCCTGAGGCCTTCCGGAAGGCCATCCGGAAGGCCGTGCAGCGGAAGAAGCCGGGCCCCGCGAAAAAGGACAGGAATTGAAAGGTTGAAGGATTATGTTCAAGGCGGTTTCGCGCAAGGTTGATTTCCCGGAGCAGGAGAAGGAAGTTCTCGCGTTCTGGAAGGATGAACGGATATTTGAGCGGTCTCTGGAACAGCGGCGGGGCGCTCCGGAGTATGTCTTCTATGACGGGCCTCCCTTCGCCACCGGCCTGCCCCATTACGGCCACCTGCTGGCCGGCACCATCAAGGATATCGTCCCGCGTTACCAGACCATGCGGGGACATTATGTCAGCCGCCGCTTTGGATGGGACTGCCACGGGCTGCCGGTGGAATACGAGGTCGAGCAGGACCTCAAGATCAGCGGCAAGCGGGATATCGAGAAGATGGGGGTCGATGTCTTCAACGAGCGGTGCCGCAGCATTGTCTTGCGTTACACCCGCGAGTGGCGCGAGGTGGTCACCCGCATGGGGCGCTGGGTGGATTTCGACCATGATTACAAAACCATGGACCCCGCCTACATGGAATCCATCTGGTGGGTCTTCAATTCGCTCTGGCAGAAGGGCCTGATCTACG
>CAZMSS010000182.1:0-6115 GCA_964568965.1 uncultured Verrucomicrobiota bacterium
TCCTTGCGTTTTTCCGGGGTTCTGAGCTTGTACAGCGCTTTTTCGGGCACGGTTTTCGGCACGGAGGCCAATTCATCCGATATCAGCAACCGTGGCGTCGCCTGGCCGCTGTCGCCCACAGCAGGCCGTGCGGAATGTCCTCCCTGGCCGCCAGTACCCGCGTTCAGGTCCATATCCATCCGTGCATGAGGTCTGCCAGAGGAAGACGACATGCTCGAGGAATCGAAATCCATCAACCCATCGCCGGCCGGGGCCCCATCGGGCATGAATTGTCCGCCCGCCTTGGCGACGAGAATCTCAGCCGTGTTTTTCGATGCCGGGGAAACCGGTGTGCTGTCACCCTTGTCCATGCCTTCCGCTACCAGTTCCCGGCCGGAAGCACCAAATGCCACGCGTGCCTCGTTCCCGGCCGCGGATCCCGATTTTACAGGCGTCATTGAATCCTGCCCGATGCCGCTGCCCTGAGTGCCACGGGGTTGTGCCGCGGAAAGGCCATTCACATCCGCCAGGCTGACGTTGCTGTTGCCAGCGCGCGCTGTGGTCGGCAGGGAAAGCTGGGACCGTGCGCCTTGCTCTCCTGTTGGTGACAGTCCGGCGTCCGCCTTTTCAAGATTCAGGCCGATGCTGGCGCGTGCCGGCTGGGTTTTGCCGCCATCGGCCTGGATGCCTGTGTCCTCGGACGCCATTTCCCGGACCGTTCCGGAAAGGATATCCACAACCGTTGCGCCGGCCCCTGCCGCGGTGCCCGGATTCTCGATCATGGTCGCATCCATAGGTGCTGCCGTGGTGCCGGACAAGCCTCCGATGGCCCCATCAGCCGCCGCGCCGGCCAGCGAATTATGTGAGCCGCCCGTTCCGGAAAGAACACGCCCCGTGTCCGGGCGTTGCGCGAAAACCGCATCGCCCTGCTGTCCCCAGCCCCCGTCGCCCTGGTTCTTGCCGGTTGACAGTTCATGCCGGAGTTCATCCATAACGCCGTGGGATTCACCCCTGGCATCGGCACTGCCTGATGCCCTGGTCGCCGCCGGTGCTGCGGTGCCACCCATATCCACCATGGCCATGGCCAGGGACCGTGTAATGGCCGATGCGAGTTCATTTGTGTCTCCCGCGGGGTGGGGGGGCGGCTGGGACTGCGTTCCCGGAACATCGAAGGTGGTGCGCTCACCGGTGCCGTCGGTGTGATTTCCTGCTGATGTCAAATTGACGGAATGGCGTGACAGGCGTCCACGGGTGCCGTCCGGAATGTTTTCCTGGGTCATGACGCTCTTCGCGGACGCAACGCCTCCAAAATCATCACGGCCGGTCAGGTGTGCCGTCATGGACGATTGAGTGTGTTCCGCCGAAATTCCCGCGGCAGATCCACCCACATCCACGAGTGGTTGGGTGCCGGTTTTACCGAGTGCCGCCAGTAACTGTTCCTGCAACGCAGGCCGGTCTGTGCCCGCGGGTGCCGCCTCCCGGGTGGACGTGGTGCCCAATGCGGCAGCACCCTCCGCCTGACGGCCTTGCAGGGATATCGAGGCCCTGGGCGTGTTCAAGGGGATATCTTCGCCTTGAATTGCGGTCTTTTGCCCGCTGCGGCCGGCCAAGACCTCTTTCTGGGCATTAACGACAGGTTCAGCCGCCGGCGCAGCGGTGGTCGGTCCCGCCACGAGGCGCTGCGTGTCGATCATGCGGACCGGCTCGCTCAAGAATCGTGCGCGACTCGTGTTGCGTTGTTGCGCCGTCGCATCCACAGACGGGCGGGATTGCCGGGTCATGGGCGTGGCATCGGACAGGCTGGCGGCAGTCGTCCTGGCCCGGGTTCCTTTCACCTCGCGCGACAACATGCGTGCCGCCGGCGCATCGGGTGTGGCGCCCCCCTCCTGGTGGGCGAGCTCCATGGCGGGTGAAGGCTCCCCTTTGCGCTTCATTTCCATCCGGCCGGGGTCATTCGCATCCTGAATTTGTTCCGCCTTGAATTTCAAGGCATCGACCTTGCCGGCGCTGGCTCCGGCCTGCAGGATCTCGTCGGGCTTTCTCCCGCCGCCCCGTATTGATGCAATATCAACTGTATCCCGTTCCAATGTCCGTTGCATGTTTTTCTGTTGAACGTTCCGCGCGACTTTCGTTGGAGCGGCGGGGGTATCGATCTGTACTTTTAGCGGTGCCTGCCTGGGTAGCTCACGGGGAGCCGGTTTCGCGGGAGCGGCCTCGTTGGCATCCTTCATCTGGGCGAGGGCGACCAATTTGGCCTTGTTGACATCGGGAAGCGTCTCCTCCGTCTTGGAGAGTGCTTCCTTGACCTGTGCTTTGGCCAGTGAAGCCTCGACGGGCTTCACCTTTTCCTGCATGGGCTCCGGTAACGGCCCGTGCTTCAGTTCCAGCTTGAGCTGCGCTGCCCTGGCCTCAACGGGATCCACCTGCGCTTTCTTTTTGGCGGCGAGTTCCCGGAGATCGGGCTTTGTGGTCGCGGTGAATTGCGCACGCATATCCTGGCTCAAGAGGCTTTCCACCATCGGGGGGACACTCGACGACAACTCCAGCTTGCCTTCGGTCTTTTCCATCTCCGGCGCCGGGGTGCTCAATACGTACAGGCCGAACAGGGAGGCCGCCAGCATGTGCGCGATGATGCTGATGAACATGCCGAGCGCCACAAAGCCCGAGGTGCGACGACGGCCGGCGGCCAGGAGGGAAACGACCAGGAGGCATGCCGCTGTCAGGATGGCGGCCAACAGGGGGAAGCCGAATTGTGCCAGAACATACTGCCAGTATTGAGGCCAGCTGACCGGCGTCAGGCAAATGGTCGCGACCGTGGCTGTAAAGCATAAGGCTATCAGCACCCACATCCAGCGCTGAAGCGCCGATTCTTGTGCGTTACCCTTCAATGCGCACTCCCCGTTCGCGAAATAGCATCACCTTATTTTTCGCCCTGGTTGGTTGTGAGATAGGTATGCTTCACGCTGTGCTTTTCGCACAGGTCCAGAATATTCACGGCAAACTGGAGCACCGCCCGCTTGTCGCCACGGATGACGACCGCCTGGTCCGGATTTTCTGATTTTGCGATACCGATAAGCCGGTCAACCTCCGCGGTCGGGCGCACTTGTCCGCCGATGATGAGTTTTCCATCCTGGCCCACATTGACCACCAGCTCCCGGGGCATGGCCATCACGGGGCGGGCATTATGGCTGTCCGGCGGTTTCACGCGGACATCCCGCTCGATATCGGCGAACTTGGTGGCCATCAGGAAGAAGACCAGGAGGAACATCATCGTGTCGATCATCGGGATCACGTTGATGCCGAAAAAGTCATGCTCCGGAATTTTTATTCGCATCGTTTACTCCGTCTCAGTTCTTGGAAGCGAGTTTTTCAGCCAGCTCAGTGGCGGTATCGTCAATCTCGCTTACCAGCCGCTCCACCCGCTCCTGGAAGAAGAAATACAGCACCAGTGCCGCGATGGCGATTGTCAGTCCCACCGCCGTTGCCACCAGGGCCTCGTAAATGCCGCCCGCGAGGAGTTCCGTCCGGCCCAGCGCGTCTTCCGAGGCGGCCACGGTCATGAACGTCCGGATAATGCCTGTGGCCGTTCCCAGCAGTCCAAGCAGCGGCGCCACGCTCGCCACGGCCGACAGCACGCGGTTGTTCCGCTGCAGCCTGGAGACTTCCTTGGCGGCCGTGTCCTCCATGGTCTTTTCCACTTCCATGATGGGGCGGTTCGCGCGGCGCAAGCCCGCCGCCGCGATGCGCGCGAGCGCGCTCGTCGCGCCCTCCAGTTGCGCCTGTAATGCCTGGGCATTGAAACTCCCTTGGGGTTGTTCCATGGCGGCGCGCAGCTGTTGCAGGGTTTGTGGCGGCGACACCTTCCGGCTGCGGAGGGTGAAGAGACGCTCAAAGGCGAATCCCAGCGCCAGAATGCTGCAGAGATAGAGCGGGTACATGACCGGTCCACCCTTTTGCAGAAGCTGAATCATGGTCAGGTCACGCCTGGCAGGGGCGGTCCCTGTCGCGGCCGGCCCCGGCGTTCCGGCTTGTTGCACCAGGCCCGTCACCGTCCGTGGCATGGGCGTGTTATCGGCTTGCGCCATGACCATGCCCGCACACAACACAACAATACCCATTGCACAAACAAGCCAGTATCTGGTCATGAAACACTCCTCTTGCGTTATTGCGATTTGTTCACACTCGCGGGCACGTCAATGGATCACCCCGCGCTGCGTCGTTCCGCAGCGGGTTTGGCCCATTTGGTGTCGTTGAAATTCTTGAGAATATCGTCGTAAGCCTTCAAGGCCTGTGCCTTGTCGCCCAGTGCCTCATAACATTTGGCACTCTCGAACATGGCGCCCGCCACCCAGTCGCGATGGTCGCGGTAGAGGGCGATGACCCGCAGGTACGCCATGATGGCGGCTTTGAAATCACTCCTGGCCTGCGCAATCTGGCCGATATAGAACTGCGCTTCCGCACCGGTTTCAGTCTTGGTGCGCTTGGTTACTTCCTGGAAGCTCTCCTCGGCGTCGTCGTATTTCCTGAGGTTGAACCGCGCCTTCCCCAGCAGGAAATTGGCCTGGACGAGGATGCGGTCGTCGGTGCTGTTCTTGGCCAGGCTTTCAAGCGGCTCGATCGCCTCCGCATGCTTGTCCGTGATGATGAGGCAATTGGCCAGGCCCAGGCAGGCATCCGGCAGGAATTCATGTTTCGCCGACCGCTTGTCGGCAATGAACTGGCGGAAGCGTTCAATGGCCGTTCCGGTTTGTCCGTCCTTGGCATACGCCTGGGCTGACTGGAGGAGGGCGTCTGCGAACAGTTCGCTTTCCGGGAAGTCCTTTACCATGCGGTCGAACTCCTCGGCCGCCTTCGCATAGTGGTCCATCAGCCAATGGCACCAGCCCATGCGGAACCGGGCCTTGTCCGCGAGGCGTTTGTCCTTGGAGGTGTCGAGCACCTTGCCGTAGAGGGCCAGTGCCTCGTCGAGGCGCCTGGTGCGGGCTTCCGGTTTTTCAGCGGCGGCTGCCTCCGGTTTGATCTTGTATTTGGCCTCGGCGAGATAGAAGAAGGCATCTGCGGCAAGCGCATCCTTCGGGAATTTATCGGCCAGCTGCCGGAACACATGGAGTGCGTTATCATCTTTTTCCGCCTGGCGCCAGGACCACGCCTGCTCATACAGGATGCGGGGCCGGTCATCCCCCGCCGGGTAGTCGTCATCCAGCGTCTTGTATGTTGCCGCAGCCTCCGCCCATTTCTGCTGCTCCTGCTGGCAGGTGCCCGCCGCCAGCAGGGCCGTGCGCGCGAGTTCGTGTTTCGGGAAGGCGGAGAGGACTGCTGCGGCGGCCTGTTCGCCCTCCTTCCATTTATTCATTTTGATGAGGCTGCGGGCCTTGCGATATAAAGCCTGCGCGGTCAGGTCCGCGGCGGGATATTTCGCGGCCATCTTGTCGAATGCCTGGACCGCCTCGTTCCATTGCTCCCGGTCGTAGTAACATAGGCCGATGCCGAAGAGCGCATAGGGGGTCAGCTCATCGGCTTTCTCGCGGCCGGCTACCAGCGTGTACTTTTCCACCGCCTTGTCATAGGCCTTCTGGTCGTAGTAGCACTCTGCAAGCTGGTATTGAACCTGCGGGAGCAATTCACTGGCCGGATACTCTTTCAGGAACCGTTCCAGGTGTTTGGCGGCGCCGGCCTTCTTGTCCTGCTTCATGTCGGCCACTGCCATTTTCAGGAGGGCATCATCGCCGAACCGGCCATGCTCCGCGGTGTCAAGGTAGGCCGTCAGGGCCTTGCCCGCCTCGCCGTACTTGGCCGTTTCAAACAGGCAGAGACCCTCGAGATAGCGCATCTCGGAGGCAATCGCGACGCCGGCCGCTTTCACATTGATCGTCTTGAGCTCCTCAAGGGCCTCCAGGTTGCGTTTGCCGTAGTAGTGCACCCAGGCCAGCCGGTAATGGGCGCGGGCCACGCGATCCAAGGCCTTGTCCCCCTTCTTCAGGAATTCCTGATAGCGCTCGGCCGCCGGGGCGTATTTCTTGAGCAGGAACCGGTTTTCGCCGCTCAGGAACAGCACGGGGGGGAGCAGGTCGTTCTTGCCGAACTTCTCGCAGAAGGCGGTGCACAGGGAATCGGATTCGGCATACTTGTCGGCGCG
>CAZMSS010000183.1:0-6101 GCA_964568965.1 uncultured Verrucomicrobiota bacterium
GCTGTGCGCTGTGACCATGACGCCCTGGGCCAGGGGCTGAGGAAGGCGCTCTACCATTACATGCATCAGGCCGGGCTGGATTTTGACCTCCAGACCTGGTTTGACAGGCCCGTACCCCCACCCACCCTACCCACCGATTTTGTTGCGGGCTTGATCCGCTGACGCGTTCTTTGTATTATTTGACACTTAAAGAAAGGGATTCACCATGTTTTTCGATCCAATTTATCTTTTGTTCGTTGCGCCAGGTATGATCTTCGCCTTGATTGCGACGTATAAGGTCAAATCAACCTTCGCCCATTACTCTCAAACCATGGCTGGCTCGGGCCTTACGGGTGCCGAGGCGGCCCGCCAGATGCTGACCCGCAACGGGGTGACCAACGTCACCATTGAGCGGGCAGACGGCTTCCTAAGCGACCATTATGACCCCACCTCACGCACCCTGCGCCTGTCCTCGGGTGTGTATGATTCCGCCTCCCTGTCGGCGATCGGCGTAGCCTGCCACGAGGCCGGACATGCCCTCCAGCACGCATCGGCCTACATCTGGCTCGGACTGCGTTCCGCACTTGTCCCAGCGACCCAGTTCGGCAGCATAGGCTCGTACATCTTCTTCCTGCTGGGAATGTTCATGCATAACCCCAAGATGTACCTGATTGGGATCATCCTGTTCAGCCTGACCGTGGTCTTCTCCATCATCACCCTGCCGGTGGAATGGGACGCCAGTGCCCGGGCAAAGCGCCTGATGGTCCTCTCCGGCATCGTCACCTACAGGGAGCAGGAAGACGCGGCCCGCGTCCTGAACGCCGCCTTTCTGACCTATGTGGCTTCAGCTGTCACTGCATTGCTGACCCTGCTCTACTATCTCTTCCGCTCCGGCCTTCTCGGTGGCCGCAGGGATGATTAAGGAATTTTCCCCATGCCCAACGTTCTTGTTCCGATGGCTAACGGCACCGAGGAAATGGAGGCCGTTATCACCATTGACCTGCTCCGTAGAGCGCAGTGGAAAGTCACTGTGGCCGGGGTGGATGAAGGCCTGATCACCGCTTCCCGAGGGGTGCGCCTGATGCCCGACAAAGCCTGGCGGGAAATCAATCCAAGCGAATTCGATATCCTCATGATTCCCGGCGGGGCGCCCGGCGTCGAACGTTTTCTTCAATTCGCCCCTCTGCTGGAAACAATCCGCGCTTTCCATAACGCAGAAAAATGGATCGGGGCCGTCTGCGCCGCCCCCCTTACACTTCAAGCCGCCGGAATCCTGAGTGGCAGAAAAGCCACATGCCATCCCGGCGTAGCCGCCCGTTTGATGGTCACCCCGCGCCTGGGTGAGCGGACGGTCGTGGATGGCCGGATCATCACCAGCCAGGGCGCCGGAACAACCTTTGAGTTCGCCCTGACCATGATCCGACTGGTTGACGGACCTGAAAAAGCGAGGGCCATCGCAGAGAGCATTGTGCTCGGGTAACCCGCATGGATCGAGGAACCATCATGCTGACCCTGAGAGCAGGCGTCACGGTGCTATCGTTACTTGTGCTTTCACCCTCTGCCTACGCAATCCCGCTGGAGATCAGGGGGCCGGGCTTCTCACAGGCCCTTCCTGACGACTTCGCGGAAATCCCCGAAACGAATATCGCCACGGAGGCCTTTGCCAGCCAGATGTTCATGAAGCGCAGTTCCAATGAATCCAATCCACCCACCTGGTTCAGTATACGGCGAGTGCCCGGCACCCGGACCAATGAACTTCCGGAGTTCTGGCTTGAGAGACCTGATGAATTCAAGGTGGTGAGCCGATTCTCCGAGCGTCTTTATAATCTGGATGCAGACATCCTTGAATCAGAAATGCAGACGAACTCCTTCACCCTGAAGCGTCGCAGTATGCAGCTGCCGGCGGGACCGGACCTCTTCATGCTGGATTTACAGAGCCCCTCATTGAAAACCAACGAAATGGAGGCCATCATGAGAAAGGTGGTCAAGACCATTGCGGAGCAAAAGTCAGCCACGGAACGAGTCGAGGTTCAAGGCTGGCAAAGCGCCATCATCTGCCTGCTCATGGTCGCCATGGTCTTCGTCGTCGCCCTCGCCAGACGCTAGAACTTTATCGGGGCAAAGACATTGTAGCCGGCCAGCTTTTCCCGCCCGTTCAGGAATCCCAGCTCAACCAGAAAATCAATCTCCACGACCTTGCCACCGGCACGCTCAATCAATTTCGCTGAAGCCAGGGCGGTACCACCGGTGGCCAGAAGGTCATCAATCAGAAGAACAGGCTCTCCCGGCTCGAAGGCATCAACATGGACGGCCAGTGTGGCCGAGCCATATTCCAGGTCATAGCTCTCCTCAAACGATTGATAGGGAAGTTTGCCCTTCTTCCGGATGGGCACAACGCCGGCCTTGAGCTTGTAGGCCAAAGCCGAACCGAACAGGAACCCCCGGGCATCAATTGCCGCAATTTTCCGGATCCCCTTGTCCCGATGCCGCTTGGCAAACAGATCCACCGCCGCGCGGAAAAGTTTGGGATCCTTGAGGATGGGCGTGATGTCCTTGAACATGATGCCGGCCTTGGGAAAATCAGGAACATCGCGAACCGCCGCCTTCAACTTCCGAATACTCATGGGAATTCCTTTCCAGCACCATTGGTGAACAAGTCGGCAAACTTTAGCAAAAACAACGTGCCGGCTTCAACAGGCAATAGACAATGGAGGGCAAAGCCGATTATACTGTGGCCATGTCTTCACAGGATTCCAGGAAATTGACAATCGCGGTCGGCTTGAGCGGCGGGGTGGACTCTTCCGTCACCGCGTACCTTCTCAAGCGGCAGGGTTTTAATGTGATCGGCCTGACGATGCAGATATGGGACGGCTCGCTTCCGCTACCCGACGAGGGGCGATCGGGGTGTTATGGTCCCGGCGAACCCCGCGACATCGAGGCTGCCCGGGCACTGGCCGCCCGGCTCGACATCCCCCACCATGTCGTCCCCCTGGCGCCGGAATACGCAACGGAAGTCCTCGATTACTTCCGGGAGGAATACCGTGCCGGACGCACACCGAACCCCTGTGTCCGATGCAACCGGACCATGAAATTCGGCCTGCTTCTGGACCGGGCTCGGGCCATGGGCATTGCCTTCGATAAGTTTGCCACCGGACATTACGCCCGTGTGGAGCAGAATCACGACTCAGGTCGCTGGGAATTGCGGCGCTCCCTTGATCCGGCTAAAGACCAGACCTATTTCCTGTCCAGGCTCTCCCAAGGCCAGCTCAGCCAGGTCCTTTTCCCCCTGGGCGGCATGACCAAGCCCGAGGTCAAGGCGATCGCCCGTGAAATCGGCTGGGCAGATGTGGCGGACAAGCAGGAAAGCCAGAACTTCATTGAAAGCAAGGATTACGGCGTGCTCTTCAGCGAGCGGGAACAGACTCCTGGGCCGATTGTCGACACTCAGGGCAAAGTGCTTGGACAACATCGCGGCATTGTTCATTACACGGTGGGACAGCGGAAAGGACTCGGCATTGGCGGAACCGCCGATCCGCTCTACGTGGTGCGCCTCGATGCCTGTGCCAACACCGTCGTCGTCGGAGCCTATTCGGAGTTGTTCTCGAACAAACTCAACGCCTGTGACTTGAATTGGATCGGGCTGGATTCGCCCCCGGTTGAGCCATTGACGGTTCAGGCCAAGATCAGGCAACAGCATAAGGAAGCCGACGCCACCATCCAGGCAAGGGCCAGCACTGTTGAGACAATTTTCAAGGAGCCGCAAATGTCCATCACCCCGGGCCAGATCGTCGTATATTATGATAACGACCTGGTCCTCGGGAGCGGGGTCATCAACAATTACAGCGCGTCATTGAACGCCTCAGCCATCAATTGATTCCCCTGTTCATTCGGGTGTAAGCCATCCCCAAGGATCAAACCGGATCCATCACCGAACTTGGACTCAACATCAGCCAGTCTGGCACCCTCGGATGACGCCAGGCTACGGATCTGGTTATTCAACTCCTTGGTCACCCCGCTCCAACGGCTGTGACTGCCAATCATCGGCTGAAGGGTTGCAACCACGGGCACGGTCTTGTTCGCCTTGCATTGCTGGATAATAGAGCGAAGGTTTCCGATAATGCTGTCTATGCTCCGGCCGTTGATCAGGTCCACGGCGCCCAACTGGAACAGGACGGCCGCCGGCTTCTGATTGGCCAGGATCCCGCCAACCTTACCTGCCGCGCCACCTGAAAATTCGTTTTGCTGGGCCATGTTATTGACAGTTTTGCCTGTCATTGCGGCCAATCGCGGCGGATACGGAGCCCCTCCACCATTATTACCGTCCGTGGTGCTGTCGCCCAATGCAACATAAAGATCCGGGTTGTTACCCCCGATATCCCCGAGGTCTCCACCGCCACCGCCTCCGCCACCAGAATCGCACCCAGTCTGCAACCCCATTATTGACACAACAGCCAAAATTCCTATTACGGCGGACAGTTTCATGAAGCATCTCCCTTTTGTTGAGCCGGGGAATATATAGACACCTCGGCTTTTAATCAATTCCTCATAAATCAGCCTTTCATTTCCCCTCCCCGGCAAGTAAGTTAGCGCCATAACCATGGA
Organism: uncultured Verrucomicrobiota bacterium; assembly: GCA_964568965.1. GTDB lineage: Bacteria > Verrucomicrobiota > Kiritimatiellia > CAIKKV01 > CAITUY01 > JAABPW01. The sequence continues at coordinate 4,582 of CAZMSS010000183.1, forward strand.
AAACAAAAAGTGGATAACGGGTTTGCGCCTGACAATAATCGCAGTGGTCCTCATCGGGCTGGCCTTGCGAACAAGCGGTCTCTTCCGCGGGCTGGAGTCGGGTTATATCTTTCACCCCGACGCCCCAAAACAAGTCACGGCCCTGCATAACTTCCTGCAAGGCCGTTACGTTTGGTATGTCGGGAGCCTCTTCTATGACGGATACCCGCTTGGATTGAATCATGTGGATGAATGGATTCTCAAGCCGGCATTGGCTGTCCACCGTGTGGCGACCCAATACCTGCACCCAGACCGCCCCGTACAAGTCATTCCCGACAAGATCACGCTATACTATATAACCAGTGGGCTCCGCGTACTCTACGGCATGATCTGCCTCTGGCTTATGGCTATTGCGGCACGAAGGGTGCTGACCGGCTCGGGAGGCATGCTCTTGGCTCTTGTCCTTCTTGCCCTGGCGCCGATCCCGATCATGGTGGCTCACTTCTCCACCGGCGACATCGGCGTAGACCTCTTTACGCTTGTCACCATCGTATGCCTTTGCCGCTATGCGGAGGGCTCCCGTCCCCTTTGGATGCTGTGCGCCGGACTTGCCACAGGCCTCGCTTTTTCCTGCAAATACAACGGGGCCCTGGCCGGGTTGGCCGTCTCCATGGTGATTGTCCTCGGGATAATGGCACGACGTCCCTTCTTGAAAAGCCTGATCGCTGGCTGCTCAGCCGCCGCCGGGCTACTGGCTGGAGTGATCATCGGCACCCCGGCCCTCCTGATTAACGGGCATAGAACCTGGCGGGACATGCGCGATAATTTTGAATTTATCCAGAACTATAATGTCAGCCCTGAGTTTCTGGCTAAACCGGCATGGGATCGCGTTCTCTACAGTCTGTCCTATAACACCCCCTGGATCATCGCTTCCCTGGGCTGGATCGTGACGATCCTGGCCGCCGCGGGACTGCTGGTGGCGGCACACAAACTGCGCACCTCGATTCGCGAATCCCATTGCACGGAACAGGCGGACCTGAACCGGAATATCCTGATCTTTTCCCTCATTTCCTTTCCCTTCCTGGCCCTGCTTGCATCATTGTCCAGCAAGCCGGAGGTTCAGTCCTTCCACTTTTCCTATTTGCAGGCTCCCCTGATCCTGGCCGCACTCTATGCTCTGAGGGCTCTCTGGATACGCCGCGGAGGCATCCCCAAACTCGCCGCGGCGTTCATCCTGACAGCCGCCGTAATTGAATTCGCAATTCCCGCAAGGCGTGATCAGTTCTTCTGGAGTCGGACCGACAATCTGAACTGGAACAAGAATCTGCCGTCCATGCTGCTTCGGGAGCCAATTACTCATCCGGAACCGCAACAAGTCATCAAATCCATCTACCTTGAGCCCGAGCGGTCCGGAGTATTCAGGAATCGCGCATCCAGCGTTTCATTCGCGCATGCCGCGTTCTGGAACAAGATCCATGTGGCACCCGTCCCGGGGCTGTCTCTTATACACATCTCCGAGCCCACGAGACAGGCAGAAATCT
>CAZMSS010000184.1:0-6068 GCA_964568965.1 uncultured Verrucomicrobiota bacterium
GGGGACACCGGGACGGGCAAGACGGCGCTCTTGCAGAATATCGCCTACGCGGCCAACCCGTTGCCGACGCTGATGTTTGAGATGGAGTTGCCGGAGGAACTCATGTTCGAGCGGTTTTGCGGGATCGGGTTGAACATGCCGGGGGCGAGCGTTGAGTCGTGCTACCGGGACCAGGACGAGATGCAGGGGAGCGAGTTGTTCGACAAGCGGTTTCCGCACATCTTCATTTGCCCACAGAGCCGGATGTCGCTGGAAACGATGGAGAAACTGATTGGCCGGGCCGAGTTGAGGATGGGTGCAAAGCCAAAGCTGGTGCTGGTGGATTACGTGCAACTGCTGGCGGGGACCGGGAAGCGGTATGAGCGCACATCGGACGCCGCCGAGGGCCTGAAGGTTCTTGCCAAGACAACCAAGAGCATTGTGGTGGTGGCGTCCCAGGTGGCGCGGAAGGACTACGGCAACGGCGCGGAGATTTCCATGCACGACGGCAAAGACTCGGGGTCGTTGGAGAACTCGGCGGGGCTGGTGATTGGAGCTTGGCGCGATGACGAGGACGCCGGACTGCTGCATCTGAAGGTGCTCAAGAACACCAAGGGGCAGGGTGGGTTGCACATCCCTTGCAATTTCAACGGGGGTACCATGAGGATCACGGAACGGGCGATCACTGAGGGGACACCCACGCCAGAAACAGCCAGATTACCCCACGCAAACGGAGACTGATTTCGGTAAACCAAAACACAAAATGAACTCAAAAAATGTTGATGTTGGTGAAGGTTTTCGCCTGTTAAAATGGGGCGAAAAAGTCCTCAAAGGAGACGAATATTTAGACGATGGCATGACCTGGCTGGAGGTTGGAGTTATGGCTGGACATGTGGTCACTGGACATGAATCCGATCCATTCAGGAGAAGGACTTTTAGAGTCAGGAGATCAAAACCGAAAACATTCCTTTTGGGAGACTTGCCAAACATGGCAACCCATTGTCCGCAGGCCGAGTGTGGTTTCTCTATTTATCGAGGGGTTCTGGTTCAATGGGATGAGGACCACGACGAGCGGGTGTTTCGCATGATGGACGATATGTCGTGCGGTGTGATGGACGAGCTTTTGATCGTGCAAGAGCATGAGGGGACGGTTATTTTCAAGTGGAAGGCTTTCGTTCCAGAAGGGTATGAGTCAAACGGAGACATTACCGTGGATGGTGATGTATGGAATATTTCTGAGAGCGTTCCTGTCTAACCCACAACCCCGCTACGACCGGGACTGATTTATGTACGAAATGAAACCCAATAGCGGCTCTCTTTTCAAAAACGACAAGGGAGGAAACCCCAACCGACCCGACTACACCGGCAACTGTCTGGTGAACGGGAAGGTCATGCGCATCTCGGCCTGGATCAACGAGATCAAGAGCGGAGCGCGCGCGGGCTCGAAATACATGCAGTTGAACTTCCAGGAGCCGCAGGAGGCCAAGGCTAAAGCGCCCGCCCCGGCCGCTGCGCCAGAACTTCCCTCCGACAACAATGACGACGCTCCGTTCTGATTTGGGTAAACCAACCAACCATGAAAACCGTTTTGAACCTTGGTGCTGGCATCCAGTCCACAACGCTCTACCTCATGGGACTGCGCGGAGAACTGCATTTCGACACGGCCATCTTTGCCGACGTAGGGGATGAACCCGCCCCCGTCTATGCGCATCTGGACTGGCTCAAGTCACTGCATGGCCCCCCGATTGTGACCGTGCGCCAGCATCCCACTCAGTCGCTTTCTGACTTTCTCATCAAAGGCAGCGGGACCACTTCATCGAAACGATTCGTTTCGATCCCGGCGTTCCTGCTCACAGAGAAAGGCGCATCCGTCACCAAGGGCCAGCTTCGCCGTCAATGCACTGAAGAATTTAAGATCAAGCCCATCGAACGATACGTGAGAAAAAGCGTGCTTGGTCTGAAGCATGGACAACGGGCCTCTGCTCAGTCCGTCACCAGCCTCTACGGGATTTCATTGGACGAAGCCGGTCGCGCCATTCGCATCCGGCAGAACTCTCCGAAGTGGAACATACCCACCTTCCCACTGATTGAGCGCATGATGTCCCGCGAGGATTGCCACAAATGGCTGAAGGCGTATCCGGTCCCTCATAAAGTGCCAAAGTCGGCCTGTGTTTTCTGCCCATTCCGACGGAATCAGGAATGGAGGTGGCTCCGTGAAAACGACCCCGCTGGCTGGGAAAAGGCGGTGGCGTTGGACAGATTGATTCGAGAGCATGGCGGGGCGCGTTGCACGGAACGCAGGCGTTCCGTCATGTTCCTGCACGACGAAAGAATCCCACTAGATCAAGTGGACATTGAAAAAGACCCGCCCGGACAAGCCTTGCTCGGGTTCAACCTCGAATGCCTTGGAATGTGCGGAATGTAAACCATGAAGACCCCCCACCCCGACGGAATTGACATTGACACCGTGCCCCCCGGTTGCCAGGAAACCGGCGGCTTCATCCTCACGGTCGAAAGCCGCAAGGTCTGGCTCACGCTCGCCGGCGAGGAGACGCGCTACTGGGCGGAACGCGGCGTCTGGCCGACCGCCCAAGCCGCCGACCGGGCGCGGGCTCGGTTCTGCTCAACTTTCTGGAGAGATTGAACCATTTTGGTTGACGCCAGCCGATTTTCTGATACCATGATTTCGATGCCTGTAGCACGGCGAACAATTTCCATGTCGTATGGTTTGGTTGCGCACCTCTTGCGCTGCCGTGCTACAACCGTACGGCATGGATTCTCTTTATGAAAACACCCACCATAAATCCTGAGTTCCAATCCCTCATTCCACCACTGCAACCGGAGGAACTGGCCCAGCTTGAAGCCAACATCCTGGCCGACGGCTGTCGTGACCCTCTGGTGACGTGGCAGGGCGTGCTGGTGGACGGCCACAACCGCATGGCCATCTGCCTCAAGCACAAGCTACTGTTCGAGGTGGTCGAGAAGACGTTCAAGGATGAAAACGCGGTGAAGCTGTGGATCATCCGCAACCAGTTTGGTCGGCGCAATCTTTCATCTTACGACCGGGCCAAGCTCGCCATTAAGATGGAACCGCTCCTTGAACCGGCAATTCGCGAGAAGGCAAAGGAGAACCAAAGAGATCATGGTGGCACCGCACCTGGGAAACCACTTCCGCAGAAATCTGCGGGAGTGAACCATATCGAAACCCGCGTTGAAATGGCCAAGATCGCGGGCGTCTCCCATGACACTATTACCAAGGTGAAGCGCCTTGAGGCCCACGCATCACCCGTGACACTGGCTGCCCTGGCTCGAAACGAAATCAGCGTCAATGAGGCAGTCCAAACATTGTTCCCGCAAAAGCCTCACGTCTCCCATAACTCCGGAAACAATGAGTGGTACACACCGCCCGAGTTCATCGCCGCAGCGACCGCGCTTATGGGAGCCATCGACCTTGACCCGGCATCCTCTTCCGTCGCCAACAAAACCGTCAAGGCCAAGAAGTTTTTCGACGAATCCGACGACGGTCTTACCAAAGAATGGAGCGGCCGAGTCTGGCTAAATCCTCCGTACGCGCAACCACTCATGTCCAATTTCGCTTCCGCTATCACTCGCAAATTTAAGGAGGCTGAAATCTCCGAGGCGTGTATCCTCGTAAACAACGCCACCGAAACTGCGTGGTTCCAGGAGATGCTGGAGGCCTGCTTTGCCATCTGCATGATCAAAGCAAGGGTGCGTTTTCTGGATGTGGATGGCCACCCTGCTGGGGCACCGCTTCAAGGGCAAGTCGTTATCTACATGGGAAGTCGAAAATCGGAGTTCACTAAAGAATTCAAAAAGTTTGGTCCCATCCTCCAACATGTCTTTTGAGCAGTCATTGGGGTTTGGTAAAACCGGAGAATCTCGCATCGCCAGATGGCTGCGGTCCAGGGGCACGTCTGTACTTCCAGTTTACGAGAAAATCATCAATGAAGGAAAAGGCCCCCAACTCTTCACCCCGAACGGATCCCTAATCGCCCCAGACATGTTTTGTTTCAATGGTCCTAAATGCTCGTGGATTGAGGCTAAACACAAATCGGCGTTTTCATGGGATCGAACCTCTCAACAATGGGTCACCGGAATCGACCTGAGACACTACTTCGACTACCTAAAAGTCCAAGATTCTCTACCGCACCCCGTCTGGCTGTTCTTTCTGCACGAATCCGGCACGGCCAAAGACTCCCCTCAGAACGGACCCACCGGACTTTTTGCTGAGTCAATTCAGTTCCTCAGACTCCACGAACACCACCGCTCCGATAAATATTCCAAAGGCATGGTCTACTGGTCCCATTCCTCTCTAAGAAAACTCGTGTCTCTTCAACAATTACCAGCGTGAACCATTTTCCCGGCGTCACGAAAATGGTAACTCCGGAAGGCCGTGCGCAACCCTCCGGCGCGGGGCTCAACCGTGAGTGGGGAGGCTCCGGTTGGGGAGATTACGGAACGGCGCTCTTAGCCGCAGCGGAGATAGCCGCCTGCACCACGGCTTGGATGATCGCTGTCAGGTTCGAGGAAGTGGCAACCTGTTCCAGGCCGGTGAATCCGCTGGTTTGAGTGGTCGCCGTCTGTTTGGCCTGCGCGGCCTCCAGGGCCTGTTTAGCCTCGAAGAATGCCACCGCCCGAGTCTTGGCGGTTTCCTTCACGATGAACATGCGCTCCTGGTCGGCGGTGAGTTTGTTGGTCCCGACCAGTCCAAAGATGACCGCCGGCGGAAGTTGCCGCTCTCTCACCGTCTTGGTCGTGACGTAGGCACAACCGGTTCCAGCCAGCAGGGCCAGTGGAAGTATGAGCCAGGCCAGGGCCGTCATCGGATGCGTCAGGGTGACGTCTGAGGGCCTTGCCGTGGCCGGTGGTTGGCTGGTTGAAATTCCCAGAGCCTCGCTGCTCACGTTGTTGTCGCGGGCGAAGATTCCCACCCCTCCGACCCCGATGGCCACCAGGCATTTCCCGAGCGTCAGTGCCCATGCGGGCAGTCCGGTGTCAGTTTGCAATACCCCTCCGACCGCCGCCACTATTCCGCATACCGTCGTTTTCCAGCTACCAGTCATAATCTGCCTTTCGTTTGTTGTTGATCGCACCGTCAAAATCCGTGCGTCTGCCGCCACACCGCCCAAGCGATTACCGCCAGGAACGTGAGCAACCCTATCGTCGTCCAGAGCACTCCTCCGCCGATCTTGCCGGGTTCCTCGTTCATGGTTTCGCGGCAGTGTGCTTGATTAGCTCCAACCGGATTTCCTGCTGATTCTCCAGCAACTTGTCGAGCCGCATCTGAATCCCTTGGAACAGCAGGTCTCGTTCTTTTCTTAAGGTCTCTTGCGCCCGCAGCAAAGCCGCTTCTTGCTCGGAAGAGGTGACGAATTTCGGCCTAGATTCCTGCCACTTCTCCACCATCATCACCCGCCCGGCGTGCTGAAAAATCTGAGACGTGACCCATGTGGCCCACGGCAAAATGACCATGAGCGCGATTGTCTGAAACACTGCCAGCCATTTCTCCCATCTGTTTGTGTTCATTTTCTCGATAATTGGTTCGAGTGACATCTCACTGGTAAACGTTTAGGTTGACCGTTACCGCCCATTATTCGTATCCACAAGCCGCCGCGCTGCTGTCCACATAGACGTGATACTCCGCCGCCCACCCGCACAGGGGAAGCAGAGAAATGAGGAGGGTGATTAGGTTGCGCATGACGCTCCTATGGCTTGATGATCGTTCCGCCGCCCTTAAACTTAATCACCGCCTGTGCCTCAAGTCTCGACTTCACGAAATCGGGAGGCGTGTATTCGATACCGAGCGCGTCTGCTTCAAACTGGGCTTGAGCGGAAGCGTCAATCTGCTGTTGGACCTCTGGAGTCTCCTGTCCGGTGCGAGCGTAGTAGTCGTCGGCGGTTTCGGTGATGATGACCGGCGGCAGTGTCATCCCAAGTTGCGCCTTGATTGCCTCCAACTGATTCGCCAGCCGCGTCAGATTGATCCATTCAAGTGCTCCGGTGTCGGTGAAATGATTGTGGCGAATTTCCTCAGCATACGTTCTGTCTCTTATACACATCTGACGCTG
>CAZMSS010000185.1:0-6015 GCA_964568965.1 uncultured Verrucomicrobiota bacterium
TGGCGGAGGGGGAGGGATTCGAACCCCCGTTGCCCTTGCGGGCAAACATGATTTCGAGTCATGCGCATTCAACCGGGCTCTGCCACCCCTCCGTTAAGGTGTGTAAAAGCGGAAACAAGCTAGGGGACGGGCAGGTAAAAGTCAAGCAGGGAGGCTTCCGGGCCTCCGTGGCAGGCGGCCTTGCCCGCGGGCACAATCCGCTTGAGTCCGGCGGGTGACAAAGTTAGACTTCAATTCTAATTTACAAGGAGACACGGATGATGAAAACGATGCGATGGCTCGTGCGTGTGATGGCGGCAGTGGTGGTGGCGGGATCCGCCATGGCTGAAGAAGCCGAGACAGGGGCGATGAAGGCCGAGCCCTATTACATCGTTAAAACGGTGGGGTTTGACCGGAGAACGGACGTGGTGTCGATGTCCGAATCGGAATTCCGAACTTTGGAAAAGACCATCAAGCAGGAGCAGAAGTACTTTTCGAAGGCAGTGGCCCGAGCCGCCAAGGAGTGGCGCGAGGATGAATCAAACAAGGGTATCTTGTTCCCTGCAACAATGATGAAGCCCAGAAGTATCATGTCCTCCCAGAAATATTCCTCATCGGAAAAGGCCGAGGAACAAATCACTAAACTGGGGGATCTGGATGCGAAGAAGCGCGACCGGCTTGCCGAACGGGAGAAACGCCGGCCGGGGTCCGCCAAGGCGGGCAAGAAGGACTCCAAGTCTTTGTCGAAAAAGGACGAAATTCTCTACCGCGCGGCGGACTTGGTGAAGGCCAATATTGAATCCGTCATGGCCGAAGCGCCTGCGGAGGGTGCACCCGCGGCGCTTGATGCCGGTGGTGCCAAGAATGCGGTCAAGGCCGCCTTGTAATGCTGGTTTTGCCGCTTCCGGAAAAAAGGTCCCCATGACAATACTCGCTGCTTGGACTTTGATGCAGGACGGGGGGCGGATCGAGCTTGCCGGCGCGATGGCACGGCTGGGTGCGCTTTTTGCGGCCTACCTGCTTTTCACGGTCGCTCAGCGCTGGCTGGCGCGCAGCCATGTCCTGAGAAGCATCAGCCTGCAACTGAACCTCCTGACCCTCATGTTGCTCGTGCTGGTTTTCATGAAGCCGGTCCTGCTCCAGATGAATCCCGGCGTGGCCGACGCCATTCTGGCTGCCGCCGCTTTTCTGGGCGTTGCCACCGGCTTGAAATTGGTGGATGTCCTGCTCTTTGACCTCCTTGCCCAGTGGCGGAAGAAACCCCAGGTTCCGCTGGTGATCCGCGACATCGGGCGGTGGGCGGTCGCCGCCATCGCACTCGTGCTGATTGTGCGGGGATTTTTCCCGGGCGTGAACCTCAATGTCCTGGCCGTCTCCTCACTGGTGGTGGGCTACATCGTCGGCAACGCCACCCAGGACACTCTGGGTAACCTCATCTCCGGCCTGGCCCTCAACACCGAGCGGCCGTTCCAGATCGGCGATTGGGTGACCGTGGGCGGCCATACCGGCACGGTGGTGGACACCACCTGGCGCGCCACCCGGCTACGCACCAAGGCGGATGACTATATTGTGATTCCGAATTCGTCGATCGCGAAGGAGGCCATCGTCAACTTTTCCAGGCCGACCCGGAACCATGGCTGCTATCTGCCCATCGGGGTCAGCTATGATACGCCCCCGAACAAGGCGCGGCAGGTCATTCTGGGCGTCCTGGCCGAGTGTCCGGACGTCTGCGCAGAGCCGGCCCCCTCGGTGTATCTGACCGGCTATGGCGACTTCTCCATCAACTTCACGATCAAGTTCTTCATCTCCGACTTTGCCCGGCAGGACCCGGTCCAGAGCGGCGTGATGGACCGCCTGTGGTATGCCTTCAAGCGCGAGGGGATCTCGATTCCCTTCCCGGTGCAGGATTGCCGGGAACGGGATGCGGTGGCGGATGCGCAGCTTGAGCGCAGTGCAGTCCGTGACTCCATCCGGAAACTTCTGGCGGGGGTGGACCTGTTCCAATCCCTGTCCCCTGCGGAAATGGAGCGTTTAGTTGAAGGGGAGGCGCTGCAAATTTTCGCCGCCGGGGAAAAGCTCTGCCGGCAGGGCGAAGCGGGTGAATCATTCTACATCATCCGCGGCGGGCGCGTGGCGGTTCAGGTGGCCGGTGCCGACGGGAAGCCGGTGACGGTGGCCCACCTGGGGCCGGGCGCCTTCTTCGGCGAAATGTCGCTCCTTACCGGCGAGTCCCGCTCAGGGACGGTCGTGGCCGAAACGGATGTCGAGGTCGTCTGCGTCTCGAAGGCCGACTTTTCAGGAGTGCTGCAGGCGAATGCCGACCTTGCCGGAAAGCTGGCCGTGGTCCTTGAAAAACGACTGACCGAACGCGGTCAGAAACTGGCGGCCCTTGCCCCGGCGGGCGCCGCCCCCGAAGCCCATTCCGCCCTGGCTGCCCGGATCCGCCGCTTTTTCGGCATCGGGTGACCTGAAAGCGGGACTTCACCACCCGCTGCGCTAGAGGCACAGAGGCACGGAGAAGATGAAGAGAATGTTTCACGAATTTTCCCGAAGCGGAATACCGTTTCAGGAAAATTCGTGAAACCCTTCTTGAAGGAGAAGACAGCGAGGGGGAGGAGAGATCCAGATTGTGGAAACTCCTCCTCTTCCTCATTGAATTACTCCCAGAGGGGTTGCGGGAATTATGGTTGCCGGTACTCCGGCAGGCGGAATTCCCGCAACATTTTCGCGATGGCAGGGTATTCTCTATGCCTCTGTGCCTCAAGCGAAGCGGGTGGTGAATCCTTGCGACATATCAGGATAACACCAGTTGTTTGTGAGGCCTTGCGCTAGAAGAACAGCTTGATGGCGCCTGCGGCGGCGAGGATGAGGACCAGGCGGTCGAAGACATGCTTGGGAACGCGCCGGGCGAAACGGAATCCGATGAAGGCGCCCAGCGCGATGCCGGGCAGCAGGATGGCGTTGAATTTCAGGGATGACAGCGAGATCAATCCCAGCTGGGCGCTGAAGGGAACCTTGAAGGTGTTCACCAGCAGGAAGAACCAGGCGCTCGTCCCGATGAAGGCGGCGGGGGGCAGTCGCATGGCCAGCAGATAAATGATCATGATCGGCCCGGCGGCATTGGCCACCATGGTGGTGAAGCCGGCCGATAAACCGATCACCGCCGCAAACCACATCCCCGTGGGAATGATGTCCTTCAGGTCCGGATGCCGCTGGCGCCAGAGGTTCAAGGCCAGCATGATCAGCACAATTCCCCCGATCAGCGGCCGGATCTGGGCATTGTCCAGCCAGCCCAACGCCTGCCACCCCGCCAGCACGCCCGCCATGGTCCATGGAAAAAGTTTCCACAGGAATTTCCATTGCGCGTGCTGCCGGAACAAGGCGACGCCAATAATATCCCCAATGACCAGCATGGGCAGGATGAGCCCGGTGGACTCCTTGGCCGGGACAACGGAGGCAAACAGGGGGATCGCCAGGATTCCAAGGCCGGGAAGCCCGGCCTTGGCAAGGCCTATGGTACAAGCCCCGATCGCCATCAGGAGCCATTGGTAAGTGGTATAGTCAGTCATGGAGTGTCCTTGCTGCAGAGATCAACATCGGGGCCAGATCAGCCGGCACGGCGTCCGACATGTCGATTTCCCGGCACACGCCCTTCCCGCTGATGCCCAGTAGAATCAACTTGAACGCAGCGGCCTGTGTTGCCGCAGTGGCAAAACGCGGGCATCGGAGGGGCGGGGACCCGGTCGGGGTGGAGAGGGCTTCCCGGTACACGGCAAGCTGCAGGGCATAGCGTGTTTTCAGGGTGTCGGCGTCGTGGTCCGAGAACTTGTAGTCCACGATATGCCAGAGCCCATCCTTGAGAAACAGCAGGTCCACCTTCCCGTCGACGATGAGCTGGGCGCCGTCATGGTTGAACCGCGCCGCAAAGGGTAGCTCGCGGATGAGATTTTCCGGCGCCACGTCCGCAAGCAATTTGGAAAGGGCCAGGGCGGCGGATTCAATCTGGGGACGGATGAGTCTGCGTTCAGCCTCACCGGCATCACCCCATTCCGGCGACTGTTCGATCTGGGTGCCGAGCGTAATCCCCGAGCCGTAGTCAAGGGTCTCCAGAATCCTGTGCGCGAGCGTGCCGCGTTGCGACCGGTCCAGAACCGGTTCCGGAACTTCCTGGTCCTCCTGCCCGGCAGACGTGACGCTGACTGACGCGAGGGAAAGGCGGAGAGCAGGATGGGGTGAGGGTGGTGATGAATGGGCATGCAGCAGCGCGGTGACCGGGAACCGGTATCGTTCCGCCCCGGCTACCACCGGATTCCCCGTACTGACCGCCAGGAAATGTGAGGGGGTCGGGATTCCCCGCTCCGGCGGCGCGGCGGCAATCTTGCGCCATGCCCGTTCCACCTCGCCGTACGGCCGGAGCCGGATCAACGAGCTCTTGAAGTTACACTGCAGCAGGTGCTGGTTGATCCACGACCGCCAGGCATCCTTGCTTCCGTTGCCCGGATTCTCGCCGGAGAGAACGAGCAGGTCACGGGCGCGGGTGCAGGCGACGTAAAACAGCCGCCGCGACTCATGGTCACGGGAGTCCTGGTTCAGTTCACGGGCCTCCTCATAACGCGCGCTTTCAATTTCGCCGGCATCATCATCGGCGTACAGCTTCATCTTCCCTGCCACGCCCCTGGCTTCCCCGTTCTCATCGCGAGTGACCAGCACCCAGTCGCGGTCGGTTTGCGGGGAACGGCGCAAGTCGGGCAGGATGACCACCGGGCTCGACAGCCCCTTGGCGGCATGAACCGTGTTGATGCGAACGGAATCGTCGTCCGGGTCCAGGACGGCGGCGTCGGGGGCTTCCCGGCCCTGGGCGATTTCCCCCGCCAGGCGCCTGGCGGTTTCCTGCAGGTTCAGGGTTTCGTCGCGCTCCCGTGCCTGAATCCAGCTCAGCAGTTTCTGGAGGTTCGCGAGGCGCTGGACGCCATGGAATGTTCCGGCCAGAATGGCGTCGTAGCCGGTCAGCCGGATCCCTTCCCGCACGAGCTCCACGGCGCTGATGCGTCCGGCCAGGGCGCGAAGCCGTGCCAGAATCGGTTCCGCCCGCCGCAAGGTTGCTGTATCCGCTGGATCTAAAATTTCAGATTTCAAATCCTGGAATTGGGCCCCCATCGCCGCCACGGCATTGTCGGACAGCGCGACAAAAGGGGATCGGAGCACGCCCAGCCGGGCGAGCCGGTCGTTGGGAAAGGCGAGCCAGGATAGAAGATTGGAGACGTCGAGGATTTCCTGGCGAGCGAAGAATCCGCGGCCCTTGCCATCGGTGGTGAAGGGGATGCCTTCTTCCTGCAGCGCCTGTTCATACAGTTCCTGGCGCGACGAGGCCCTGAGCAGGATCAGGATGTCGCGGAACCGGTACGGGTGCGACGGGGCCTTGATCCAGCCCCCCTTGGATGAATCCCACACCTGCGCAGGATGCCACTGGCCGTCACTCCCGGGCATGGTGAGGAGCCGGATGCGGCGCGCCACAGCCCGGGCTTCCAGCGTAAGGGCCTGTTCAGTCAGTTCCGCCGCCGCCTGCAGGCTTGCGTCGGCCGGCGCCTCTGCGGCGAGGGTACGGATCTCCCGGGGCGTCAGGGTGAGGCGAGGCTTTTGCTCCTGCTTTTTCCCCGTCGTGATCGGGTCATCCGGCTTCGGGCCCCATTCCCATTCCGGGAGGAGGAGTTCCACGGAGGGACCCTCCAGCGTCAGCGCGCCGGGGCAGGGGGCGAGGGTTTCATTCTCGCCATACCGGTTCACGCCGAGGATGACGCCGGCAAAGATGTCATTGACCCAGTCGAGGATTCCCTTCTGGCTCCGGTAGCTGGTGCGGAGGGGAACGGCGTCGAGCTGCATGGTTTCGGCAAACCGGGTGAGGCCCTCGGCGTCAGCCCCGCGCCAGCCATAGATGGTCTGCTTGGTGTCACCGCACATCACCATGCCGGCTCCGGACACGGACTGGACGAGCCGGATCAGGTCGTTCTGCAGGCGCGAGTTATCCTGGGCCTCGTC
>CAZMSS010000186.1:0-6013 GCA_964568965.1 uncultured Verrucomicrobiota bacterium
CCCCCCGGCCCTGCCCTCCGCAACGGTCTTGTCACCGGTCTCGGCGTTGTAGTTCTCCATCACATGCCCGTGGGCGCACCAATTCTTGAGCAGTAGCGCCTTGGATTTTTCCGCGAGATCCCCCTGTGCCCGGGTCAGGCCGTAGCGGCGAAGGCTGATGTAGGCCAGGAAATTCATCGGTCCCCAGACCCGGCCGCGCCAGTAATCCTGCTCGGGATAGGCTGGATCATTGCGGGCGATCGAGGGCAGCACCCACTCGCCCCAGAATTCCGAGGGGTTGTAGAAGTGTTCCTGGAGCATGCGCTCCGCCTGTTCCGGCGTCGCGGCCTGCGCCAGCAGGGCATAAAAATTGGTCGGGGAAATACGGCGGCTCCGTTCGCCAGTGTCCACGCGCTTATTCAGGAACAGGCCGAACTGGTCATCCCATAACTCCGCCGCCATGGCGGCACGCACAACGGCGGCGCGCTGCCGCAGTTCGGCAACATCCGCAGAAAGGCCCAGCACGGCGGCGATCTCGGCAAGCGCCTCGCAGTCGGCAACGTACAGGCCGTTGAGTCCCACGTCCCACATCTGCAGGACATGCCGGGTGCTATCGAAAGGCACGTCATCATACATCGGCGAATTGTCCAGACCCGATTCCAGCGAGGCGCCAAAGCGTTCATTGACGCCCTTCTTTTCCCATTCGGCATTGTAGATCGGCTTGTAGGGCGTGGACCCCCAGGACAGCAGGTCGCCGTTGTTCCGGCGGGCTTCCCACCACCAGCGGTTCCAGCGCAGCAGGCTTGGATAGACCTCCTCCAGGAACCAGCGGGCGCGGTGGCCGCGATAGATTTCCCGGCACACCCACGCGCCAACCGGCGGCTCGGACCGGTCCCGGCTTGAAACCCCGTTGGATTGGGCAAAATTGGGAACCAGTCCCTCCGGCGTGATTTCCCGGGTTATGGCGATCGCATTGGCCATGGCCAGCTCCGGATTATCGACGGCAAACATGTACGCGGCGAAGTACGTGTCCCACTCAAACATGACCCAGCCCTGCGCCGCGCTGGCCCAGGTGCGGGCCACGGGCGTGATAACCCGTTCCCTGACCGGGTCATAGATGGTGTTCCAGGCGAGGGCCGCGCGGGCGGCGCGATACACTTCAGCCAGCTCCCCGTACCGGGCCACACGGGCTTCCTCGGCTTTTCGCTGCCGCGCGAGGATCGCCTCGATTTCCTCGACGCTTCGTGCCCGGCCGGTGCTTAATCCGGCGGGGCGGTCGAGGGTCAGGGCCAGATACGGCGACAGCGACCAGATACAGCCCTCCGTAGCCGGGGCCGCTGTACCATAGAGATCCACGCGCCTGGAACCCGCTTCGCCTCGCAGCACCTCCCCATCCCAGCGCCAGACGCCGGGACGGTTCCAGAGCATGCCGCATTCCGCCACAAGCAGGCCGGGACGCGGCTGCATGGCCAGCGGCGTCACCAGGGCAACCCAATCGTCGCCGTCCAGCCCCGTCTGCACCCGCAACCGGGTATCCCCCAGGGTGAGCATCAGGTCCGTATACGCCCCGTCATACGAGCGCAGGCCCGGGACAATGTCCTGGGGCCCCTTCAAGATCTCGCGGATATGCTGTCCGCCACGATACTCCTTGATCCCGAGGTTGATCACCATTCCCTCGGGCAGGAGAACATGCGCGAGCATATTCTTCACATACCAGGTGTTCCATCCCCTCGCCAGCTGGTCCGTCAGATCCCGATAGTCAGTCATGTTGCCTTTTTCCCCTTTGCGCCGTTTTCTGTCAGTCAAAACGCTCGTGTATATCGCACACCCGCGCCTCTGTAACTATCAAAAATTTAACTTGAAGCCCTGCCGGAATCCTCTATCCTATGGCGCCTTAAATCTTAGCACAGGCAGGGAGTTCACTTTATGACCAAGGAAATTCGCATCGTCTTGGCCGGCTGCGGCTCAATCAGCGGCGTCTGGCTGAAAAGCCTCCAGAAGATTGAAGGGGTCACGGTAGTCGGCCTTGTAGACATCAACGCCGATGCGGCGCTCGGGCGCAAGGAGGAGTTCGCCCTGGCCTCAGCGCAAACCGGCACGGACCTGAGGGCCATGCTCAAGGCCACGAAAGCGAATGTCGTGTTCGATTGCACGGTCCCGGGCGCCCACCTTCAGGTCGAGCTGGAAGCCTTCAGGCGCGGCTGCCACGTGTTGAGCGAGAAGCCGCTCGCCGACAGCATGGCCCATGCCCGCCGCATGGTCGCCGCCTCGAAAAAGGCCGGCGTGCTTTACGCGGTGATGCAGAACCGCCGCTACCAGCCCGAAATCCGCGCGTTCCGCCAGTTGATCGACTCCGGCTCGATCGGCGAACTCACCACGCTCAATGGCGACTTCTATATCGGGGCCCATTTCGGCGGCTTCCGCGACCACATGAAGCATGTGCTTCTGCTCGACATGGCCATCCACACCTTTGACGCCGCCCGCTACGTGGCCGGCGCCGATGCCGTGGCCGTCTACTGCCATGAGTGGAATCCCCGCGGATCCTGGTACGACCATGACGCCTCTGCGATCGCCGTCTTCGAGATGTCCAACGGCGTGGTCTACACCTACCGTGGCAGCTGGTGCGCCGAGGGGCTCAACACGACCTGGGAGTGCGACTGGCGCGCCATCGGCTCCAAGGGCAGTGCCATCTGGAACGGTGCCGAGGCCTTCCGCGCGCAGGACGTGGAGAAAACCGGCTCGTTCATCAGCACCATGAAGGACGTGCCCGTGCCCATCCCCGTCGACGCCAAGCGGGACAGCCACCTGGGCTGCATCCGCGACTTCATCGACTGCGTGCGGACCGGCCGCAAGCCGGAGACGGTGTGCACGGACAATATCAAGAGCCTGGCCATGGTGTTCGGCGCCATTCAAAGCGCCGAATCCGGCAAGCGCGTCACCATCAAAGTCTAAACCAAAAAAGGAAACCCCTCCATGAACAAACCGCACGAGAAAGAAACCATCCGGATCGGAACCCTGGCCCAGGCCAACACCGCCCCCACCTATCTCCCGCAGATCCTGAAGCACGGCTTCGAAAGCTTTTCCCTCACCTTCTGGCAGACCATCGGCGAGACGGACGTGAAGAAGCTGGCGCGCGATGTCAAGACCGCGCTCGGCGATTCCGGCGCGACGATCAGCTCGCTCGGCATGTTCGGCAACCCGCTTGGCGACCAGCCCATGGACGAGAAGACCCGCGCCGGGTGGAAGACGCTGATCGACAATGCCCACCTCTTCGGGACCGACATCGTGAGCGGCTTCGCCGGGCGCGTTCGCAACAAGCGCATCGATGAATCCATGGCGCAGTACAAGAAGATATATGGCCCCCTGGCCAAGCGCGCCGCCGACAAGGGCGTGCGCCTCGCCTTTGAAAACTGCGACATGGGCAGCACCTGGCAGACGGGCGACTGGAACATCGCCCAGTATCCCGCCGCATGGGAAATGATGTATGACGCCGTTCCCGCCGACAATATCGGGCTGGAATGGGAGCCCTGCCACCAGATGGTGAAACTCATCGATCCCATGGCGCAGCTGCGCAAGTGGGTCAAGAAAATCTACCATGTCCACGGCAAGGACTGCACCGTCAAGTGGGACATCATCCGCGAATACGGCATCACCGGTCCGAAGCAATTCGCCTTCCATCGCACCCCGGGCTTCGGCGACTCGAACTGGACGGACATCATCTCTGAACTCCGCGCGGGCGGATTCAAGGGATCCATCGACATCGAGGGCTGGCACGACCCCGTGTACGTCCGCGATCTCGAAATGACCGGCCAGGTCCACGGCCTGAACTACCTCAAGCGCTGCCGCGGCGGCGACTTTGTCCCGAACCCTGTGTAACCACCGGCCGCGGGGTTAGCGCGTTTCCAGTACGGCGCGGATCATGGCGAAGTAGTTCTCGGACGGCACGTATTCGGGAACGCTGTTCCCCGTGCCCAAGGCAAACCCGCCCAGGGCCGCCGAATGCTCCAGCATTCGGCGCGCTCTGTTGTATACCTGCTGCGGGGTGGAGCGGCACATGAAATCCAAGTCCAGCCCCCCCATGATGGCAATGCGCCGGCCGTAGGCGTCGTAAGCCTGTTCCACCGGCAATATCGCATCCTCGTACGAATGTTTGCCGTCGTATCCGACATCGTCGATGATGTCATCCATAAGCGTTGCCAGATTGCCGCATGAGTGCAGGATGGCCGGTTTGCCGGCGGCATGGGCCACGGCCACGAGCTTGCGGTGCCAGGGAATAACGAAACGCCGCATATCGGCCGGCGAGAGCATGGGCTGCGTCTTGAACCCCCAGTCGTCGTTGCCGATGATCGCGCCCACGCGCGGATGAGTCACGCAGCGGGCGTAGAAGTCCACCAGGCGGGATCCCACGGCCTCGAAAAGCTCGCAGGCCAGGGCCTCGTCGTCGGCGATCAGGTAGCAGAGGTTGTCGAAGCCCGTGAGGAAAGTGACGTTCTCCAGCACGCCGCAGGGTCCGCACGCGATCATCTGCATGCCGTCGGGCAGGTGCTTGGCGAGGGCGTCAAAGACACTATAGCCGGCCTTCGCGGGATCGGGCATCGCGTACGCCTCGAAGGTCGCGCGGTCATGGATGATGCCCCCCTCGTTCTGGGAGATCGTCTTGGCCTTGGCCCGGTTGCCGGTCGGGAATCCGAATTCCGGGACATTGACCGTGACATAGTCGTAGCCGGCGTTCCGGAAGGCATACAGGCGCGACAGCATCCAGCCGTGCGGCTGCTGCTTGAGCGACTCAATGCCGGGCCCGATCAGCTCCGCGTGCAGGCGGTCGTTCAGGAAAAACTCGAACAGCGTCGGCCGCTCCGGCACCTCGCGCCTCAGCACCTTCAATAGATTCCTGAAATCCGGCTCCGCCTTGACAGGCCCCTTCCACCACGCTGACTGCTCCATCGGTTCTCCTTGTTCTGTGTGACGGGTCGCCACTTGCCCCAAACGCCGGCACCCGTTCTTTTCAATTGCCAGAATAGCCCGTCAGCATTCAGAATGTCTTTAGATGAAACGACGATCCTGTATCCCAATCGCCGGCCAGGAGAGCCCCGGCCCTGTGCCGGGACTGGAGCCCGGCAGCGAGTTGCTGGCGATCCTGAGGCCCTATGTGCGGCATTGCGGCGACAGCCGGCGGCCGGCCTGGCGCATCCCGTCGCGAAAGCTGCTGGATTACCTGCTGGTCTATATTGCAGAGGGACGGGGACGGTTCATCGTGGCCGGCCGCTCCTACGAGGCCGGACCGGGCGACCTGTTCTGGATCCCGCCCGATACGGCGCACGATATGGAGGGCTTTTACCCGGGAATGCATTGCCTCTACGTGCATTTTGACCTGCTCTACCGTCCGGCTCACAGTCATTGGGATTTCAGCATTCCCGGCGGCATGCTCGACCTTGCCGAACTACGCCCGCTCATGCACCCGCCTGTGGACGACCCGCGACTGGTGTCGCTCACGGGTCGCCTCAGGGGCCCCACGAACCGACGGGCGGGACAGCTGATCCACGACATCTGCGCCGAGGCGGCGCGCGCCCAGCCCTTCGCGGGCCTCCGGATGTCGGGGCTGTTGATGGAGATCGTCGCGGAACTGCTGAGGGGCCGCGAGGGGTTGCCGGAGGAGTCCATGGCCCATATTCCCCTCATCGAGTCCACCGCGGACCGCATGGTACGGCAGTGCGCGGCACCCGAATCCCTGCCCGAGCTCGCCCGGCGCTGCGAACTGTCGGTCAGCCAGTTCCGGCATCTGTTTTACCGGCACTACGGATGTTCGCCGCGCACCTATGTGCGGAGGGCGCGCCTGCGCAAGGCACGGGAACTGATGGTGGGAACGGCGTTGACCCTGTCCGAAATCGCGACGCAGGTCGGCTTTGAAACGGTACACAGCCTCTCCCGCGCCTTCCGCGCCGAGGAGGGCCTGTCGCCGACACAATACCGTCGCTGCGCCCCCGTCCGCACACGTGTTGAGGGCCGCAGTGTCCCCTATGCGCAATGACGGGGC
>CAZMSS010000187.1:0-6003 GCA_964568965.1 uncultured Verrucomicrobiota bacterium
AGATTTCTGCCTGTCTCGTGGGCTCGGAGATGTGTATAAGAGACAGATCCTGCAGAACAGGCACCCCGGCCGTGTACGTTTTCCCAACACCATGGAGTTGAACTTTAATCATAATAATGCGTCCTGATGAACGCTTCTTCTACACCGCCGCCCCGCGATTTGAAAGCGAGAAACTCATGCTTGCGTTTAAGCCCCTGATGCGAGAGCATTCCGCGCCATCAGCCAAGGGTAGACTTGGCGGAAACAAGGAGATGAATTTACATGGTCCTCAATCCTGAATGGTGCCATCGTATCGATCACTGGCGCAACACGCTACCTCGTCTTTTCTACCGGGAACTTCAATCGCTCGCGCTGGAAGGCTTCATCACCACCGAACAGCTTCGCGCCGAGGAGGCGGAGAAGCGCCGGTTCAGCCCCATGCCCCCGGGAACCGCATGGGGCAACAAGTGGGACTACGCCTGGTTAAGGACACGCGCCAAACTGCCCAAGGAAGCGGCCGGCGAACGGATTGTATTCTGCGTCGACCTCTGGAAGGCGGAAGGCAACCATGAAAAAGAGGCCGCAATCTATGTCAACGGGGTCAATACCGGCGCCCGCGACAAATTTCACCGCCACTTAACCCTGACCCCGAAAGCCAAGGGGAACGAGGCCTATTCCATCCTGATCGAAGCCTATGCCGGCCATGGCCCGTTTGAATGTGGCGGCGGCCCATGCCCCCATGGCCAGGAAATGGTGCCCGAACCCACGCCCCCCCTCGCCAAGGTCGGCAGCTGCTCCCTGGGCATCTGGGACGAAGAGGTCTATCAGCTCTGGCTCGATATGGAGACCCTGTTCCAGACACGCGAAGTCATGGCCGACAAGGAAAGCCTCCGGGTGGCGCGAATCGACGATGCGTTGCAGGAACTCACCCTCGTGGTTGACCTTGAGCTCCCCCGTGCCGAAATGCTCCGGACCATCCGGGCCGGGCGGAAGCTCCTCAAGCCCCTGCTCGAGGCCAAAAACGGATCCTCCTCGCCCCTCATGCACTGCTTCGGACACAGCCATATCGACGTGGCCTGGCTCTGGCCCCTGCGCGAGACCGGATCGAAATGCGCCCGCACCTTCGGCACCCAGCTCTCGCTGATGAAGGAATACCCCGAGTACAAATTCCTTCAGAGCCAATGCCACCTCTACTGGATGGTCAAGAACAAGTACCCCGCCCTCTACAAGCGGATCCAGGCGGCCGTGAAGCAGGGCCAGTGGCTCCCCGAGGGCGGCATGTGGGTCGAGGCGGACACCAACATCACCGGCGGCGAAAGCCTCATCCGGCAGTTCCTCCACGGCAAGCAGTTCTACAAGGAGGAGTTCGGGATCGACAGCGAGCTCATGTGGCTCCCGGACGTCTTTGGATACTCGGCCGTCCTGCCCCAGATCATGAAAGGCTGCGGCATCAAGTATTTCTCCACCCAGAAGATCTTCTGGACCTACAACGGCGGCGACCCGTTCCCCTACAACAGCTTCTGGTGGGAAGGGCTCGACGGCAGCAAGGTCCTGGCCTACATCCACAACGACTACAACAGCGTAACCACGCCCACGGCGATCATGAAACGGTGGACGGAACGCGTCCAGAAGGAAGGCAGCCATCCCGGACGCCTCCTGCCTTTCGGACATGGCGACGGCGGAGGGGGCGCCACGCGCGACCACCTGGAATATCTCCGGCGTTTGCGCGACTGCGAGGGAATCCCCCGCTGCACCATCGACACACCGACGGCGTTCTTTGAGAAAATGCAGACCGACAAGCTCCCCACCTGGGTCGGCGAGCTCTACTTCCAGGCCCACCGCGGAACGTACACCAGCCAGGCCAAGACCAAAAAGGGAAACCGCCTCTGTGAATTCGCCCTGCGGGAAACCGAGCTCTGGGGCGCAGCCGCCCGGGCTCTTGCGGGATCCACCTACCCGCACGCTGAAACCCGCGACTTGTGGCGGACCGTCCTGCTGAACCAGTTCCACGACATCATCCCGGGCAGTTCCATCCACCGCGTCTACGAGGAGGCCGAGGCCGACTACTCCCGGGTCCTGACCAGTTCGCAGGACCTGACGGCAACCGCCTGCAAGTCACTGCTCACGAGCGACCCGGATGCCGTCACCCTTTTCAACAGCCTCAGCTGGGACCGCGACGCCCTCGTCACCCTGCCCAGGGGGTTCGAGGGGGCTGAAAGCGCAACCGGCGAGGCCCTGCCGGTCCAGCAGGAGGACGACACCGTCTATGCCTTGGTGAAAGGCCTTCCTGCGTGCGGCTGGACCAGCCTGCGCAAGAGCGCGCCCGCCATGGCAAGGACCGGACTCAAGGTTTCCAAATCCCGGCTGGAAAACGAATATCTCAAGATCACCCTTAATGCCCTGGGGGAAATCACCGGCATCTGGGACAAGGAAGCAGGGCGCGAACTGGCGGCCGGCCCCTGCAACCAGTTCCGGCTCTACAAGGATGTCCCGAATTTGTTTGATGCCTGGGACATTGACAGCAACTACAAACTGATGCCGGTGGAACTGGAAAAACAGGTCCGGGTGGAAGTCGGGGCCAGGGGACCGCTCTTCGCCTCGCTCAAAGTCAGCCGCCAAGTCAATATGTCCCGACTCACTCAGGAAATCGTGCTCCGTAGCGGAAGCCGCCGAGTTGAATTCCGCACCCGGATTGACTGGCAGGAAAGCCACAAGCTGCTCAAGGTGAACTTCCCGATCACCATCCGGGCGGAAGAGTCGCTCCAGGAAGTCCAGTTCGGACATGTGAAGCGCCCCACCCACGCGACACGCCCCTACGATGCGACACGCTTCGAGGTGGCCAACCACAAGTGGACGGCCCTGTGCGAGGAAGCCCGGGGGGCCGCAATCCTCAACGACTGCAAATACGGCGTCAGCATCGAGGGAAATTCCATCAACCTGACGCTTCTCAAGAGCGCCCTTGCCCCCGACATGACGGCCGACAAAGGCCTCCAGGAATTCACCTACGCGTTCATCTGCTGGAACGGCGCGTTCAAGGACAGCGGCGTGGTACAGGAGGGTTACGACTTGAACGTTCCCCCGACGGCTGTTCCCGGCCGTGCCGAAACAACGAGCCTGTTCCGGGTGAGTGCAAGGAACGTCATTCTGGAAACCGTGAAGCCCGCCGAAGACGGGTCGGGCGACATCATCGTCCGCCTCTACGAAAGCATCCGCTCGACAACACGATGCCGCCTTTCGATCGCGCTACCCGTGAAAAAGGCCCACATCACGGACATGCTGGAGAAGATCCAGGCTGACCTCCCGCTCACCGGGGGTGACGTCGAACTCGACTTCGGCCCCTTCGAAATCAAGACCCTGCGGCTGAAGATCTGATCACGCCCTATCGCTGGGGATGATCCCCATGGCTGTACCCGGATCCATCGGATACCCGTTCACCTGATACTGCTTCAAGGTTACGAGTAACGCCCATAGCGCTGGATGGCCGCCATCAGGAGACGCATGCCGGTGAGCCGGCTGCCGTTGTTGATGGAGCCCGCCGTAGTGAACCGCAACCCGCGTTTCGCCTTCGCCTGCTCGAAATCGCGAAGAAACTCGGCGACCATGTTGGCTTCCTCGTTACGGCTGAACGTAAAGGGCGCGAGCTGGCCGGCAATCACGGCGTTCGGGCAGTGCTCACGAATCTCCGACACCGTCAGGGTCGGGCCGAAATTGACCCCCTTCAGGTTCAGCTCCGAAAGCAGGGGTAGAAGGTGAGCCATATTGGAATCGCTGTGCTGGTAACGGAAGTCTTCAGGATTCGGCGCGTAACGGCCGAATATCGCCCGATGAATAGGCATGGCAAACTGCTCGAACATCTCCGCAGTGAAAAGGCAGCAGTTGTCATCCGCCCAGGCCCAACCGCGTTCCGAAGCGGCCGCGGGTCCGGCCTCCTCATCGATCACCCGCGCACGTTCCAACATGGCGCGCCCGATCACATCGCTGAAACGGCGGAACAGGGCCGGGTCGTCGAAGTTGAGCAACAGGACGTTTTCAATGCCAAACACGGAGCAGGCGAAGGTGCAGGGTCCGCGCTGGCCGCGATAGAGGGGCACCGTTTCGCCCAAGCCCTGCAAGCGATGCTTCTCACTGGCCCAGTTCTCCGGAAACAGGAAGTCATGCAGATGCTCAAGACGGCGCTCCACGCGGTCCAGCAGGGCGGAGAGCTCTTCCGGTGTGTTTGCGGACTGCTTCAGCCACCATGATCCCGTCGCCCCACCCTCCCACACGTTATCGGACTCGAAAATATCGTTCAGCTCCTTGATGACAGGCCACTGCCGTTCCCGGTCAGCGGGTTTTTCGCCGAGGAGCCGGCGACCAACAATCTTTTCTGCAAGGTCGTTGTAGCGCCGCTTCAGGTCGAGAGCCCATGCCTCATCCTGATAGAGGAAGCGCCACCAGTCCTGCTCCTCTCCCAACTCATCGAATACGCATTCCCAGTTGCAGATCGCTCCAAGGGGAACCTGGGGAATATCAGCGCCGAATGGATTCTTGAGAGACACGGCCTGGTCCGCCCAAAAGCGATCCAGGTCAACTGGCGCCAAACCTCCATTGGCTGCCGTCTCCGCCAGTAATTCATCCACTTGACGCTTATGTTCCGCCGATGCCTGCGCGTACGCACCCATGAATTATCTCCCTTGATTGGAATTAAGTGGGGCGATTATTAGCACAACAGAATGCTGAATGACGACTGGATAATGATATGCTGACATCGTGAGAGGGGTTTTGATGATGACTAGGATTTCGATTTTCCTGCCAGTCGTTTGCGGCGATATTCCGAGGGGCTGACACCGAGGCGGCGACGAAACAGGGCAGAGAAATAGAGCTGGTTGTCATACCCCAGGGAGGCAGCGATGTGCTTCATGGGTTGATTCGTGTTTGCGAGGATGCTTTGCGCCAGCGCCATCCGCTGCCGGATGCAGAACTCCATCGGCGAACAGCCGAGATGCTGATGAAAGAGACGGGTGCAATGACGAACGGACAAACCCGCCACGCGGGCAATACCGGCTACAGTCATGGCCTTGTGGATGTTGGCATCCACATATTTCATGGCAACCCGGAGCGAGAGCGGATAATCCGGGACCCGGCTCCCGGCGCAGGCCAGCAGGATTCGCAGGGCATGGGGAGGCAACTGCATCACCAGGCCTTCGGGCTTCTCGCGGAGCATCCTGTACGCTTCGCGAAACAGGCTCGTCACCTCGGTCAGGTTCCCGGGCGTTGCAATATCGCGTCCCTCCAGATGTAACGAATTTACCAGGGAATCCAACGCCGCCCCCTCAAGAATCAGGGAGCGTTTGTGCATAACGCCCAGGGAGCCCGTGCGCAAGGTCTGCGAACATCCCTTCTGAGCCAGAAATATCTGGCCCTTTTCCACCACGCCATGGCGTCCCTCCTGCTCAAAGATGGCATTTCCCATGGTAATGAGGTTTAGCGAGAGTGTATCGCGCTGAGTGCGGCTGAACTGGTCCCCGGGCCCCCAGCGGGAGACCAGGGCATACGCAATCATCAATGGTGGATCAAAGGGATCCACCACGGAACTGTAACTGGCCGATTTTTCCCGGTATTTCTGGACACGTTTATTCATAAAGCCACAGCCTGCATGGCCATATAACGCATAGTTTTGGCCAGTAAACTTATAGCCAATCAATCCAAGCTAGACTAGGATTTCACATTATCAGTGATTGTTCAATACGAATGGCGCACAATCCGCCTTGGAATTCGAATGGGATAATCATTTATGTTTTGGCGTGATAATGCATATTACAGTTCATTCGACAATAGATCACAGGAAGGATTGAGGCATGAAGAAAGTACGGCTTGGAATCATTGGGATCGGTACGATGGGGCGGTCGCACCTGGGCAAGATGTCGTCGATGAAGAACGTTGAATTGACCGCGGTCTGCGACATCGCGGGCGAGCGCGCCGAGAAGGCGGCAACGGATCACCGGTGTGCCGCCTATACCGACTATCGGGAGCTAATCCGGGACA
>CAZMSS010000188.1:0-6002 GCA_964568965.1 uncultured Verrucomicrobiota bacterium
GCAGGATGCGGGCGCCGATTTCATACTGAACCGTCCCCATCAGTCCGGGCACCAGGCCCGCCACCTCAAGGATATCGCGGAGCATGAAGGTGGCGGTGGTTTTCCCGTTGGTTCCCGTGACGCCGATGACATTCAGTGCGCGGCCCGGGTACCCGTAGAAAACGCTCGAGAGGTCGGCCAGCGCCCGGCGCGCGTCCTCGACCTGAACATGCGTCACGTCGCGGCCGGGGGACCGAGCATGCGGGGAGACGATGATGCCCGCCCCGCGCCTGACGGCATCCTCGACATATTCAAAGCCATCGTGTTTGGTCCCGGGGATGGCAACAAAAAGACTGTCGGCCGTGACCTTGCGGGAATCATAGGCAATTCCCGAAACAGGACGATCCACCCCCCCCCGGACACCGAGGTGGCTGACATGGGTAAGAAGTTCGGATAGTTTCATCAGAAGGACTCATTGCTTTCGGACGCCGGGCCCCTGGAATCCGTCTGGGACAGCGCATCCTCCCCCTCCGGAATGATACCGAGGTAGCGCACGGCCTGTTCGGCGATTTCCCCGAAGACCGGCGCGGCAACGGCACCGCCCGTGTGCAGGGGCTGGGGGTTGTCGAACACCACGATCATTCCGATCTCGGGCTTTGAAGCCGGCAGGAATCCCGCGAATGAGGCCATGTAATCGGTTTCGGAATAATGCCCGGCGATGACCTTTTGCGCGGTGCCTGTTTTGCCGGCCGTCCGGATCCCCTTCACGGCCGCTTTCTTGCCGGTGCCACCATCCTCACAGACCCGGGCCAGAAGGTTGCGCATCAGTTTCGCCGTCTCAGGGCGGATCGGGCGGCTCAAGATCTCGGGCTGGCGCCGCAGCAGCACCGTGCCGTCGGCGGCGACGACCTCCCTGATGACATAGGGCTTCATCAGCACGCCGTCATTGGCGATGGCACACAGGACCCCGAGCATCTGCAGGCCGGTCACCGCGACCCCCTGCCCGATGGCGATCCGGCTGGCGCTGATGGGCGCCCACTTCTTAACCGGGGTGAGGATACCCCCCTCCTCGCCGGGCAGGTCGACCCCCAACTTGCTGCCGATGTTGAAGTTCCTCAGGTACTGGTACAGGCGCTGGTCGCCGAGCATGATCGCGATCTTCGCCGTGCCGATATTGCTGGATTTTTTCAAGATATCCTTGACGTCCAGCTGCGAATAGGAGTGATAGTCCCGGAGCACTTTCTTCTGGTAGAGCCATCGCCCGTTTTCCGTGTCGAACTTCGTCTCCGGCTTGACGACCCCCTCGTTCAGGGCGGCGGCGATGACCGCCGGCTTGAAGGTGGAGCCCGGATCATAGTTGACCGCAATCGCCCGGTTTATCTTCTGATGATCGCGCGCCTCGCGGTAACGGTTGGGATCGAAGTCCGGCCGGCTGGCCATCGCGAGGATCTCGCCGGTGCGGATCCGCTGCATGATGACAAAGGCGGCCTTCGCCCGGTTCCGCTCCATCGCCGAATCCAGGGCTTTCTCGACAATATACTGGAGGTGCTGGTCGATCGTCAGCACCACATCGGCCCCATCCTTGGCAGGCACTTCACGGATGCGGCGGTCCACCATTTCCCGGCGGCGCCCGTCGAGCTGGCTTTCGATCAGGCCGGGGCTTCCCTTGAGATATTTCTCCATGAGCTGCTCCAGGCCCCACGACCCGACCCCGTCGCTGTTCACAAAGCCCAGCACATGGCACATCAGGTTGTTCTGGGGATAGGACCGGGTTGCCGCGTCATCCATGTAAACACCGGGCAGCTTGAGGGCCGCCACCTGGTCGGCCTTCTCCTCCGGAACCAGCCGGGCAATGTAGGCGAAGCGGCTGTTGGTCCGGCACAGGCGTTCCGTCACCTCGGCGACGTCAAACTCCAGGAGGGGCTTGAGGCGGGAGATGGTGCTGAACACGCGATTGCTTGCCGAAAGGGAAGCGGGATCGGCCCAGATATCCTTTACGCCGACATTAAGCGCCATGATCCCGGAGGTGGAACTCGCATCCAGAATTCGCCCGCGGGGGACGGATACGGTCTGCTTGAAGGTTCGTGTCTTGGCCGCCGTGGCCCGATCCTGCTCGGGACTCCCCAGATGCAAAACAACCAGGCGGACCACCAGACCCACCATCGCCATGCCCAGCAGGGCCACGATGATGAGAAATCTGGTTGATCCCCTTTGGTCAGTTGACATTCATCACGATCCTGTCGGCTCGCGCCATGCGCGAGACCGGACGAGTATCCATCCCACGGGTATCGGGCGACCCGTCATAACGAATCCGGACAATCTGGTCCCGGCCCGGCCAGGTCATGACCAGCCCATGCGACTTCAGGGCCTGGTCCAGGCTGGAGGGCGACTGCAACCGCGCCCACTCGCACTGCTCCCGGACGAGCTGGTCCCGCAGGCGGTCACGGGAGGCCTCGAGCAGCTTGATTTCACGACCAAGTGTTTCCGTGCGGGACTGCAGGCAGACATACACGAGCGACAACCCCGCCAGCACCGCGACCAGCGCCACGATGGGAATGGGGACCGGGAATTTCGCCTGCCCTTTTTTTCTGTTTTTCTTGGCCATCATCTAATCCTTTCTTTCCGCCACACGCAACTTTGCCGACCGTGCCCGCGGATTCTCCTGACATTCTCCATCCGTCGCCATCACCGGCTTCCGGGTCAAAATCCTCATTTCCGGGAGCGTGCCGACCCACTTCACGCCGCCCTCCGGCAGGGACTCCATGCGTCCCTGGTGTTCCACAAAAAATCGTTTCACCAGGCGGTCTTCCAAGCTGTGGAAGGAGATCACCGCCATCCTTCCGCCGGGCGCCAGGATCCGCAACCCCGCCTCGAGCCCTCGCTCCAGCGCCTCGAGTTCACCGTTCACGGCGATACGGAGCGCCTGGAACACCAGCGTGGCCGGATGAATCCGCCCGCGCCGGCCGCCATACAAATGCTCGACCAGATCCGCCAGCTGGGTGGTGGTCCGGAACGGTTCAACCGCCCGCTGCCTTACCACCCTGCCCGCAATCGCCCGGGCCCGCGGCTCCTCGCCGTACCGCCTGAACACGTCGGCCAGCGCCTCTTCGCCCAGCGTATTCAGCAATTCCGCAGCGGTTGTCGGCCGACTCTGGTCCATCCGCATGTCCAGCGGGCCTTCCCGCATGAAACTGAACCCGCGGTCCGGATCATCCAGCTGATCCGACGAGATCCCGATATCCAGCAGCACTCCGTCCACCTTCGTGAACCCATGCCGCGCCGCCACCTCATCCATTCCTGCAAAACTACCCTGCACCAGTGTGCATCGGGCTTCAAACTCACCCAAGGTCCTGCGGGCCCGATCGAGCGCACCCGCATCCTGGTCCAACGCCATCAGCCGGCCCGTCGGCCCGATCGCCTCGGCGATCGCCCGGGAGTGGCCACCGCCACCCAGCGTTCCATCCACATAAACCCCGCCCGGCCGGGGGCGGAGCCATGACACCACTTCATTTAGGAGTACGGCCTGGTGCATGGGGGACCTCTGGTTGACGGACCTGATGGTGACACACCACCGTACTCACGATCCTTGGCCCCGCTCCAAACACACGGCGGAAATCAAGCATATTGCCCACGGTATCGGCCCGCCGATTGGGAACCTTCATCCAGGGCAGGGACACCCTCCACCCCTTCAGTGCCCCGGTCAGTCGCATTAATATGGCGGTTGATCCACTCATCCGTATTCAGTCTTCCGGGCCGGCGGGGTTAGAAGCCCACATAGCGGGCCGCTTCACCCAGATCCGCCGCACCCTTCTCGCCCACCTGTTTCCACAACTCCGGACTCCACAATTCAAAATGATCAATCGCCCCGACCAGGATGACCTGGTCCGACAACCGGGCGTATTCCATCAAGCTGTCACTCACGCGGATGCGGCCGGCCGAATCCCACGGGGCCAACTGGGATTGCGATCCCAGTAACCGCGCGAACTGCCGTCCCTTGACGTCCGCAATCGAGAGGCTGCGAATGCTCTGCAACCGCTGCACCATTTCACGCGCCGGGAAAACCAGCAGGCAGCGCATCCCGTCGAGGCCGGGCAGGACATAGAGGCTGCTTGGCGCGCCTGCGTGATCCCGCCACTCCGAGGGAATCGTCAAGCGCTTCTTGGGATCGAGGGAATGGGTGTGTTGACCCATAAAAACCCCCAGCCCCACCGCCGGCGCAACCTCGTTATTTTCCTTTGACTGCACTATTGCCCCACAATGATGTACTCTTGTGACACAATGAACCACTTTGCCCCACCCAGCGTCAAACAATTTTCATGTTTTTCTTTAGCCCTTGGCGTCGGTCCGGGTTTTGGAACTTGCTCAGACCTGCTTAATGGTGGACGCCGCTCTCCGAGCGGCGTTAGACACCCGTGAGGAGCCTGAAATGGACTGACCGCGCCCGGAGGTCTCGGTCCACCTTGGAAATAATGCTTCAGAACTCAGATTTGAATTGCCACTTGCCTCCCTGAAAGCCTGAGTGTAGAAGTATGAGCCCGAGTCAAGAGCGAGGTTCACCATGGCAAAACAGAGCAACATTGACAGTTCACACGAGTCCGCGACCTCCACCAAACCGCTCCTTTTCGAGGTGGCCTGGGAAGTGTGCCAGCAGCTGGGCGGCATCTACACCGTCATCCGCTCCAAGGTACCCAGCATTGTGGAGCAATGGGGATCGCGGTACTGCCTTATCGGCCCGTACAATCCCCAGACCTCGCAGACCGAATTCGAGGAAGTCCAGCCCACCGGGCTGTTCCACGAGGTGATCCGCGCCCTCAACGAGCAGGGCATCGAGGCGCATTACGGCCACTGGCTGATCACCGGTCGTCCCCGCGTCCTGCTGATCAACCCGCGTTCCGTCGCCCAGCAGCAGGGCTGGATCAAGTACCTGTTGTGGGAGCACCACAACATCGCAATCCCCGATGAGGATGACCTGGTCAACCAGGTGGTTGCCTTCGGGTATGTGGTGGAGCAGTGTTTCCGCGCGATCACCAAGGCGCAGACAACGAAGCGCCCCGTCATCGCGCACTTCCACGAATGGATGGGCGGCACGGCTATTCCGGAAATCCGGCGCTCGAACCTCCCCGTCTCCATCGTCTTCACCACGCACGCCACGTTGCTCGGCCGCTACCTG
Source organism: uncultured Verrucomicrobiota bacterium (assembly GCA_964568965.1). Classification (GTDB taxonomy): domain Bacteria; phylum Verrucomicrobiota; class Kiritimatiellia; order CAIKKV01; family CAITUY01; genus JAABPW01. The sequence goes on from CAZMSS010000188.1 coordinate 5,150, forward strand.
GCGATGAACGATCCGTGGTTCTACGACCATGTGCCCTTCGTGGACTGGGCGGCGGATGCGCGTCGATTCAACATCGAGGCCCAGGTCCGGCTCGAGCGCGCGGCAGCCCACGGCAGCCATGTCTTCTCGACCGTCAGCGACATTACCGCCTTTGAGTGCGAGCACCTGCTCGGGCGCAAGCCCGACGTGCTGGTGCCCAACGGGCTGAACCTCGAGCGGTTCGTGGCCCTGCATGAATTCCAGAACCTGCACCGCGTCTACAAGGAAAAGATCAACGAGTTCGTGGTGGCCCACTTCTTCCCGAGCTACTCGTTCGACCTTGACCGGACACTGTACTTCTTCACCTCCGGCCGCTTCGAGTACCGCAACAAGGGCTTCGACCTCACCATCGAGTCGCTGGCCCGCCTCAACCACCGGATGAAGATGGCCGGGACCAACAAGACCGTGGTGTTCTTCGTGATCACCCGCCAGCCGATCCGCTCGATCAACGCCGAGGCCCTGCGCCGCCGCGCCATGATGCAGGAAATGCGCGACGACTGCCGCGCCATCGCCAGCCAGATCGAGGAGCGGCTGTTTGTGTCGGCCTCCATGGGCAAGTTTCCCGACATGGATGAACTGGTGGACGACTACTGGCGCCTGCGCCTGCGTCGTCTCATGCACGTCTGGAAAAGCAAGAGCATGCCCACGATCGTCACCCATGACCTCGTGGACGACCAGCACGACGAAGTGCTCAACCAGTTGCGGAGCTGCCAGCTGTTCAACGGCCCGTCCGATCCCGTCAAGGTGGTGTACCACCCCGACTTCGTCACCACCAACGACCCGCTCTTCGGCATGGATTACGACCAGTTTGTGC
>CAZMSS010000189.1:0-5963 GCA_964568965.1 uncultured Verrucomicrobiota bacterium
GCTTGAAGGCACCCTTGATGAATCGCTTCTGTTTACCCTCGGTGGCGTAGTTGAGAGCCAGAGTGCCGATTAATGCCGGTACGGTTGCGGTCAAAAGGAAGACGACCGGGAGCCAGAATCCGTTGGCATAGGCAAGGAAGCCCAGCACGATCGGGAACGGCAGGAGTAGTATAAAGACGAGAATGTTCTGCCAGGCGTGGCGGCCAAAGCGGATGGATACGGCGCCTCCGCAGGCGACTATAAATGCCAGGAGGAGAGAAAACCAGCTGGCGGCATCGCGCATGAAGTCACCAGCGAGCAGATTGTCGAGAAATGTGGCATGGATCTCCACTCCGGGATAGGTGGAGTCAATCGGGCAGGGGCGCAGATCCTTGAGCCCCGGGGCGGTGAAGCCCAGGAAAACATAGGTACCCTTGAAAAAATCCGGGGCAATCATGGGGGGCTTGCCTTCCCGCATCAGCAGTTCGGATTCGATGACGCCTGAAACATTGACGGTCTTGTGTGTTTTTGACCCGCCCCGGTAGCGCAGGATGGATTGTCCATTCGAATCGAGGTGCATGCGAATACGTCGATGGTTGATGCCGAACCAGGATTCCCGAAGATACAGCGACCGGTTGGTTGAAGCTGCAAGATAGGCGCCAAGGCCCAGGGACGGGACTACCTGCCCGTCAAACAAACTGAAGGGGCGTAATCGCCTGTAAATTCCATCCGGGTCGGGATTGCCAAAAACGGTTCCGAGAATTGCGGCATTGGTCGCCACATCAGGAATGGGGAACATGGCCCGTGCCATTTTGAAAGGATTGTTTTGCCCCGGGTAATGATCCTTGAATCCAATGCCAGAGGGAGGGATCCCCGCTGTCCAGTTTGTGGAACTTCCGGTTTCATTGCCGACAAATATAGTTCCGACAAAAGCGGGGGTGTTCCGGATGGCATCCCCAAGAGCGGTATCCTGGTCGATGCGGTCCGAGGGCTCGCTGAAGATGACATCGAATGCTACGGCCTTTGCACCGCCGCGCCGGCAGAAGTCCAAAATGGGGGCATATACCTCGCGGGGCCAAGGCCATTCCCATCCCTGTTTCTTGCCCCAATCCAAGCTGTTCTGATCGAGGAAGATCAGCCGGATCTGATCTGTCGTTTTTTCGGGATGGGCGAACCAGCCGACTTCAAGGTCCCAGACACGGTTTTCCCACCGGTCAAGTAATCGGAATTGCCAAAGGAGGCCAGCCAGTAGGGCGGAAAGAACCCCGATCCCCAGCGCCTGGAGAAGGCGCTGGCGGAGCATGCCGGACGATTCCTTTCCCTCTGCCTGCACCTTAGAGGCCCCGCATATTGTCGCTGAAACGGGACTGTCGCGCGGAGGAATCCGTGACGGGCGTCGTCTTGATGAGCTTCGTCAATTCGGCGATCCGGTCTGCCGGGGCGGGGTGGGTCTTGGCAAAATCGTGGCCGCCGGGCTTGATGTTCTTCTCCATCTGCTGGAGCATGGAGGTCAGGCCGCTGGGGGAATACCCCGCGCGTTCCAGGATGGTCACGGCCGCCTTGTCGGCCTGGGACTCGAACTTGCGGGCATACCCGCTGTTCATCACGGTAGAGGTGATATCCGAGATGGAGCTTTCGAAAGTCTTCGTCAGGTCGGCCAGATCCTTGCCCCCGAGGTTCTTGGCGGCCTCGGTACCGAGGATCGTGGCGGCGGCGGTGAGGCGGCTCTTGTCAATGGCCTGGAGCCCGTGGTTCAATTCCACATGCCCGATTTCATGGGCCAGGACGCCCGCCAGGGCCTCCTCGGTCTTGCAGCAGCGCAGCATGCCGCGGGAGACCATGATGAAGCCGCCCGGCGCCGCGAAGGCATTGATGTCGGGGGTGTCCATGATCAGGAAATGATAGCCCCCGAAGGTCTCCGGCCGGTCCGAATACAGCGACAGGTACTGCCCGAGGGTATTCAGGTAGGCGGTCATGGCCTTACTGTCGTAGGGCTTGTTCTGCGTCAGGATGGTCGCGGCCACGGTACGGCCGATGTAGTACTCCTGCTCGGGCGTGATGGACTCAAAGACTTTACTGACTGCGCCCACGCTTTTGTTGATGGATTGGGCCTGGTCGGTGTTGATGACGCCAGTTGCGGCGGCCAGCCCCGTTGTGGCTTCAGTCAGTTTGTCGATGGTTGCGCAGCCAACGAGCAGCACGCAGACAGTGGCGGGGATAATGAGGAGGAAGCGTTTCATTTCGCACCTCCCTGGGCCTCAAGATGGCCCTCTTTGGCGAAGCCCGCCAGCTCCCTGGGCGCGATCTTGATCTTCTCCATTTTGTCGACCCACGAAAAATCAATCTCCTTGTGGTTCGCCTTGAACTGGGCTTCGACATCGGAATTGAATCCCTTCCCGGCCAGGGCCATTTCGCCGCTGGACGCGGAGGTCTGGGCGCCTTCGCCCGCCTTCATGACGATGTTTTTCCGGGTGAGCGCGGAGTTGTGAATCCAGCCGGACTGGCCGGAGGCGCTGATCTGGAACCAGGCGCCGCTCTCGGCTTGAATGGTGACCTTGTCCCCGTAGGCCAGTGATGTGACAATCTTGCCCAGGTAGGAGGGGGTTTCCCGGATATCCGCCTTGCGGATTTGAACGCTCATGATGGTGGCCGTCGCCGCCAATGCCATGGCCGCGGAGAGCCCCAGTCCCGCTATCGTCAACAGCAGTCGTTTGTTAAGCATAAAGAGTCCTCCCTGTTTGTGCCCGATACATTACACCAGTCGGGAACACCCTGCAAGAGGGGGCATTTTATGATTGAGCCTTCCCTCTGACCTTGGGAAGATGGGCAGATGAAAGCGATTAAAGTATTTTCACCTGCAACCATCGGCAATATCGGTCCCGGCTTTGATGTGTTGGGGCTGGCGGTCAAGAATCTCGGGGATATTGTCGAGGCGAGCCCGTTGCCAGACGGCGAAATCCGGCTTACCGTTCATTCAGAAGTGCCCCTTTCCAATGACCCGACCAGGAACACGGCGGCCATTGCGGCTGTCAATGTCTTCAAGTATTTGAATATACACGGGGGTATTTCGATCGATCTTTACAAGGGCTTGCCCATCGGTTCCGGACTCGGCTCCAGTGCGGCGTCTGCGGCGGCTGGCGCCTTTGCCGCCAATGCCCTGTACGGGGGACACCTTAGCCCGGAGCAGTTGATCCTGGCCGCCACCGAGGCCGAGGCCGTTGTGTCGGGCGGTTTTTTTGCCGACAATACTGCGCCGGCATTGCTGGGCGGGGCGACAGTGACCCGTTGCTGCGTCCCGCTGGACGTCACCCGGATTGGTTCCATCCGCGCCCTGAAGATCGTGCTCGTCACCCCCAACGTGGTTGTGCTGACCCGTGAGGCTCGCAAGATGCTCCCCCTTCAGATCCCCATGGAGTCGTTTATTGCCAACATGGCCAATACGGCGCTGATCACAGCGGCGTTCGCGAAGAACGATTATTCCCTGTTTGCCCGCAGCCTGAACGATGTGGTGGTGGAACCGGTTCGCTCCCGTCTGATCCCGGGCTTCGACGAGGTTAAACGGAATGCATTGAAGGCGGGGGCGGACGGTGTTGCCATTTCAGGTTCCGGTCCCACGATGTTTGCCATTACCGATAACCTGCGCAAGGCACGTGTGATCGAGAAGCAAATGGTGTTGACCTTCAATTCCCTCGGGATCGCCTCGAAAAGCTGGGTCACTACCGTTGATCCCCACGGGACCCGGGTGGTCGAGTAAGCCGGATTGGTCATTCATTGGAAATCCGGTCAAAGAAGATCTCACGCGAAGGCGCGAAGGCGCGAAAACAGGTCCTCTCAGGGTTTGCCGATTTCCAGTTTTGCCTGGAAGATCGGGCCTGTTGTGCCCACGGAGACCTTGGCCTGATTCAAGGCGCGCAGGACGTCCGCCCAAAGACCTGCTTGATTCAGCTTTTCGCGCAGTTCGGACGACTGGTTCGATGACGAGGCCAGGGTGGCGAGTTTAAGCACGCCGGCAGCATTCTTGACCGTGGGGGACACGCTGCTCAGATTGACCCAGCCCAGGGCAGAGGGGGCGGGGGAGGAAAGCGGGCCCCAGGCGGGAGCGCCCTCATGCGGGGTTCCCAGGATTTTCTTCAATACTGAGGCATTGCTGGCCAAGATCAACCAGTCTCCCGACATGGCATAGGCGACGCACTCGTCGGGCTCGAACGCACCGTAGAAATTCTTGCGGGATTCCTCGATCAAGGTCAATCCCGCCGCGCCGTCGGTATCAGCCGGGCGCAGGACAAGACTGAGATTATACTGGCTGTTCAGCTTGGTGATGGCTTCCTTGATGCGGATATCGGCGGCGTCACGGCTTCCCACTTGCAGGCCGACCAGCAGGGTCGGTGTCTTGACTCCCTTGATGAACCCGCGCAAAACCGAACCCATGGGGCCGCGCAGTCGGCCGTTATGCTGTTGATTCAGAAGGGCCACAAAGGCCAGGGCATCAGGTGGCGTTCCATTCGTGTCGCACAGGGACCGGAGGGCGTCGAGCCAGAGCATATTCGATTCTACGCCCAGAAGTGGTTGCGCCCAACTCAGCGGGATGATGGCGGTCAGGTCGGAGGTGGTCCCGGTGAGTTCCTTCACGGTTTTCAGTCCCGAAGTCGCCGAGAGTGGCGGGGCAGCCGGGATGGCGAGGTGGCCATTCAAATACAGGGTGAGCCGCTCCGGATCCAGGATAAGCTCGTAGGCCATCATGTCGCACTGGGTGTCGATCCAGCCCCAGTGCCGGGGTGATCGGTTCAGCAGGCGGATGGCCTCATCCGGTTTGTGGGCCATCGCCACGGTCAGGCGGCCCGGGTAGGCCTCAGCGGCTTCCAGCAGCGTCCGCACGCCGACGGGATCCTCGGAAATGCAGGCCAGCACCATGCCTTCCGTCAGGGCCAGTGACAGCCGGAGATTGGACTTTCCGAATTTAGTCCGGCTCAGCCAGACTGTCAGTTCGCCTTCATTCAGTTTCACCGGCATCAGGTCGCGGGATTTGATCCAGGCCAGCTGCCACCGCAGCCGGCGGCTTTGGCCGCCGATCCACGAGGCGCAGACCAGGGCCGGCTTCTGCTGCGTGCCCAGTGACGGGACATACGCCAGAACGGTCTGGTCGGAGACCAGTTTGTCCACCCATTCCTTCACAACCGGGTCGGCTTTGACTTTATCCAGATCCGCTTCCTCCACCCCGGCGGCTTGAAGTGCCCGGAGAATCATGGGGTTCGTGAGCACATTATCCCATTCGCCGGCAAGGTTCCGGTGGACACTGACAACGGAGGCGTTTATGGGAATGGCGGAGAAGGTGCGTTCGGGCTGATAGGGGATATAGAACACCCACCACGCCCCGATGGACAGAAAGATTACCAGGAGAATCCAGAACAGGGGACCCTGCCGGGTGTTTGTGGAACTCACTTGATAGCCCCCTCACCAACCTGTTTCAGGAAGTCGGCGTACGCCAGTTTCAATCCCTCAGGCAGGGGGGTGGCCGCTTTCCATCCCAGTTTGCCAAGCTTGGAAGAGTCGAGCAGTTTTCGCGGGGTGCCGTCCGGCTTGGAGGTGTCGAACACAATCTTCCCGGTGTAGCCGACGGTGGCCTGGACGAGGTGGGCCAGCTCCTTGATGGAGACTTCCGCCCCGGACCCGATGTTGACGATCTCGCTGTCATCATAGTTGTTCATCAGGAAGACGCAGGCATCGGCCAGGTCGTCGGAATAAAGGAATTCGCGCAGGGCGACGCCGGTCCCCCAGATGGTGACGGTGGGGGAATGGGAAACCTTGGCTTCATGGAAACGGCGGATCATGGCGGGAAGCACATGCGAGTTCTCGGGGTGGTAGTTGTCGCCCGGTCCATAGAGGTTGGTGGGCATGACGCTGATGAAATTGGTGCCGTACTGGCGGTTATAGCTCTGGCACATGATGATGCCGGCGATCTTGGCCAGTGCGTAGGCCTTGTTGGT
>CAZMSS010000190.1:0-5807 GCA_964568965.1 uncultured Verrucomicrobiota bacterium
CCATGCGCCATTTCCCATTCATCAGGCAATCCATCCCCATCACTGTCGTAGGGCGTGAGGGCCGGCACGGTGCCGTTATCCCACATTGCCACATCCTCATCCCCCTGTGCCCACCGCAGCGGTAGCAGATCACCGTAGAGGCCGTCCGATGCCGTCAGGAAGGGATGCGCTTCATCCGGGTAGGTCGTCTTTGTCTCCGTTCGGTATTGGAAGGTATAGGGATTGGCCGTGTTCGGGAATGCGGACACAACGAAATTGGTCACTCCGCCGACAACAACGATATTGGTGACTGGAATGATCGTCGAATCGCTGGGAGGAGTCCTCGGAGTATGACTCGACAGGTTCTTGATCCAGGGCAGATAGCGGTACTCGTTGTAAACACGCGAGCGGTCGGGGGCCGAGGCCCACCAGTTAATGGCCGCATAGGGTGTTCCGAAATTGGGATATCCTGTCAGCAACTCAAAGCCTGCGGGAGCCACGCCACTATGGTCCGGATCTGACAAATCGTCAAAGCCGTAGGCATACAGCAACGCGGCACTGGAGGCCAGTGACGAGTTGATCTCCGTCACATCCTTCATCGTATACCGGCGCAGGAGATTGCCCTTGATATCCGACTGGGAACGGACGCCGGACCAGATCCGGACTTCATCCACCCACCCGGCAAAATAATGATCAAGGGCAGGAGGGGAAAAAGACGTGCCGGCCAGCGAGGTCACAAGTATCGCTGAGCCGTTGATAATGCCGTAGGGATTGCTTTCCCGGGCACCCACGATAATGGGCATGGGGGTCATCGATTGCCAGAAGGTCCCGTATCCCACTGTATTGGTGGGAGCCGGACCAAAATGACCATTGAAGGGAATTTCACCGGAGGGCGTCATCGCCGCCATCTGGCCATTCACATAAAGTATCAGCCGGCTGTTTTCGCCATCATAGACACCCGCGAGATGCGTCCACTGGTTTGCCTTCAAGGCCAGGGCCGTTCCGGACTTGGCTTCAACAAACAGGGAGTCAAATCCACCGCCATTGTAGCCGACAAACGGGCATCCATTGGGATCCAAGCCCAAGCGGAAATTAAGGCGGATGCCGCTCGGGTAACCCATCGGGTTTCCGTTTGCGACAAATCCGGGCCGTTCAAGAATAACCTGCTCGGTTCCCGAAATCGGGTTGGAGGGCCGCACCCAGGCCTCCACCGTGAACATGCGCATCTGATTCCAGCCGAAAATCGTAGCCATATAGGTTCGGGCGGCCGCATTGCCGTTCAAATAGAGGGCGCGCCGCTTGATGGGGTCGCCTGCGTCCAGCGGATCGGTTTTCCCGGGTTTGGTGGCATTCCCGACCAGTTCCGCACGGTCCCCGATGTTATCGTTATCGGTGTCAAACCCTTCGCTCATCTCAAAATCAAACAGATACTGCGGGAAGGCATGCATCCCCAGTTCCAACAAATAGGGGCGGAACCAATAATAATACATATTCATGCCAAAGTTGAAGCCGCTCCAATAATAGAGATTCACCCAGCTCTGTTCATAGCTGATGTCGCTCATCCAATAGGGTGAGGGATCCGTGTGGTAGTAATAGGGGGCGGGTGACGCGGCCTGGATCGATTCATAAACATTGGGAAGGCCGTCCTGATCGGAATCCATTTCCCAGTCGCCGTTGACCCATGGGTAGGCCTGGGCGTCCAAGTCAAAGAATTCATAATCATCATACCCAACGACTTTTGTGGTCACGAGATCCAGCACCCCGCGGCAGGGATTGAGCATGTGATAGACTTCCCAGTAGTCATCCATGCTGTCCCAGTCGGAATCCGAGCTGAGCGGATCGGTCGTGGAGAACATGCTTGCACCGGTCGGCGGCGTGGCCGCAGTCAGGAAGTTCCACGGTGTTTTATCACCCTCGTAGATCGGCGGCATGAAAAAGTGGGGGTCCCAGTACTTGGGACGACGCCCGCCATAGCTCACATTGTTATCCCCATTGGGGAAGTTCGTGCTGGTGGACAGTCTTTCATTGAAGAAATTGAAGGGATCATAGCCATACAACCCCAACCCCTGCTCCCACAGCATCTCGCCATTATTACCCCGATACTGCCAGTGCGGAATCGCGCCGGTCATGTATTCCTGGAAATTCAACAGGCCGTCCCCATCGTAATCCTCAAACGCATCGGCCACGGTGCCATTCATCCCATCGCCGACCCCGCCCGCATTGGTGACGATGATGGATCCCTGGTACTGCACCTCCCAGCGGTCGGGTATGCAATCTCCATCCGTATCGGCGGTGTTGGGTGACAAGCCGCTTCCCAGAAAACTGACCGTGCTGATTCCAGCCACTTTATTGGTGCCGATCACGACCGCATCCGACACGGGCCCCGAGTAGTTGAACGCCGCCATTTCGGCACCGTCCCCAATCTGGTCACTATCCGTGTCGCCATCAAACGGATCAGTCGGCGCCCCCTTATTTTTCCATCCGGCAACGAAGTCGATTTTGGCTTGAATGGCTGCGATCTGGGCTGGCGTGAGGACCCCCGCCACAGAGACGACACCATTTGTGATCGTCCAGCCGTCGCCTAGCAGCGTGCCGGGGCAAAGGAATTCCTGAAGATTGGAAAGGCCGTCGCCGTCGGCATCCTCCCCGCCATCCTCCGGATTGATGGGATTCAACCCCACATACAGTTCCCAGCCGTCCCACATCCCATCCCCGTCGGTATCCATCAACCGCGGGTTGGTTGAGTGGTCATCGGGATCATTCGCCACGACTGCCGGCGTCTCGCGCCCGCCCAGCATCTCCATCCTGTTGACATACCTCGCCCCGGCATTCCACCCATAGCCGGGATTGAAATCGTGGTAGGCAAGCGTGACATCATTCGTATCATACAGGCTCAGATAAACGGCATGATTGGTCAAGCCGCCTTTAACGGCAAACACATCCCCATCGGGATTCCCGTCGGCATCACTCCCAGAGTACGTATTCCGGTTCCAGGGATCGTACCCGAAGACAATTTCCCATGCATCAGGCATCCCGTCGCCATCCGAGTCCCAAAGGAAGGGGTTGGTGCAGCGGGGCAGATTCGGGAATTCCGTTCGCATGATCGTGTTCGAATACAACCCGATATCCCAGGCATGATACTCGAGCGTATCGGTAAACCAGCCCCCCACCCCTCCTGTGGGCCGATAGATAATGTCATAATCCGGACGGCCGCCGTCGGGATCGGCAACATGAACCCTGTGGGGATTGAATCGGCGATCAACGGTCCTGGAGGTCGTGGCAAATTCAGCATACGTATTCATCGTCCCATCACCATTTCCGGTAAAGGAGGAGATCATCCCCTGGGACCTGCACACAAAGATGAGATCATTAATGCCATCATTGTTGACATCGCCAATCGCCACCCAGACCGGAGGGCTCTGGAGGCTCACGGAAGCTATGGCGGGCGTCAGGGATCCACTCCAGCTTCCCAGGAACACGCGTCCGGTACTGTTCGAGGTGGCGGCCACGGCGACATCCAGGTCATTTGACGTTTGCGTATCAAGAAAGCCGGTCGCCAGATGCAACGGAGTGGCATTCCCGCCGCACCACAGCCGCTGATTGAACGCAAAGGCACCCGAACCCTGACCGCGGTAGGCCATCAGGGCATAGACGTCGTTCCCCCTGGTCGTAACCGCAAAATCATTGGTCCCATCACGATCGAAGTCACCAATCACGAGGGAGGTGGGCTGGTTTGTCAGGGTAATCGGCGCGGTTTGCGCGAGAGTTCCCGCCGTGTTTTGAACGACCCGCACCTGGGATCCGGCCCCATCCGCCACCAGAAGATCCATATAAAGGCTATTGGTCAAGGGCGCAGGGGAGAATATCTGGCCCGCCGCAATGCAGGTCGGGGTGCCAAACCCGGCAAGCGTCACATAGTTGGCGAATCCACCCGCGGCATTATTCGTCAGGATCGTTACCGTTCCATTACCCGAGTTGGCCACGGCAATGTCCGTGTTCGCATCACCGTTGAAATCACCCAAGGCCGCATAGACGGGACTGGGCCCGACGGGATAGGTTACGGTCGTGTAGATGTTCGTCGAGTCATACAGCAGCACGGAGATGCTGTTTCCGGACTGGTTAACCGTCACGAGATCATCCTTGATACTATCCGCGTGCAACGCGCCCATCACCAGGGCAACGGGGCCCGGGCCTACCGGAAAACTCGCAGGCCTGAGGGTCAGGAACCCATTGGTGTAGAAATAGACGTTGACGTCACTCAAGCCGAAGTTACACACCGCCATATCGCTGGCACCATCTTTATTGATGTCACCAATGACGGCGGCCGAAGGCTGCGGATCGGAGCCAAACCGCGTGGGAATGGTGTGCCCCAGCGGGTCGCCAGTGGGATCCCCCTGATATTGACCCTGCCACTCATCCCAGGAATACTCGAATCCATCATCAAAACCATCTTCCTCGGTATCAATGCTGTCTGAAGAACTCTGGTCATCCGTATCGAGCGGGTTCGGGGTATAGCGGAATACATTGCTGATCACATAGGCTCCGCCACTATTGCTCGACACCACATCCACAGGTGTTGACCATGTCCCCGGCGCAATCGCATCGGGGCCCTGATATTCCATAATCGTCGTCAGGGGCGCGTTGGAATTGACATACCCAGTCCGGGGATTCCACTTGCAGTCCAGGTCGGGATTTCCGTCAGGGCCATAGGCACCACTGGCCCTGACAACCGCAACACCATTGGTTTGGATACCCGCCGTTCCGGCCACGCCGCCGGGGGGCAAGATATTGTTATACTCGTAGCCGTCATCAATGCCATCCCCGTCGCTATCGGCATTGATGGGATTACATTCGTTGGTTGTGGCAATGGCCACCGGATTGGTATAGAGAACGTTGGATATCTGGTATTCCAGCAGGTTTGGCAACCCATCGTGATCCGGATCGCCAAAAGCTCCTGAATCACCCATGGCCCCATCGGTCAGCTTCCCCGTCGCGGGACTCGACTTGGTGTAATCCAGCCCATAGCGACGTTCCCATTCATCAGGCATTCCGTCGTTGTCCGAATCCAGTTGTTTGGTCGAGAACGTGACCGAGACGGTCATGTTGGACGCCATGGTGAGACTGGTGATGGCCGAGGCACTGACCGGGACGGCTCCACCCCATGTGATGTATTTGCTGTCCCCCATCGTGGCGGCCTGCAGGCTCACAAGCGTTCCGGCATCATACCACCAACTCATGCCCGTTGAATTTGAGGATACGGATCCTCCAGGATTACGCCCCACCGCCCCTTCCCCTGAGATCTCGATCGTCAACAGGAACTGGGAATGCCAATTAAACCGCTGGGTGCTGACCTGCGTCATGGTATAACTCGACACATTGCCCCCCGGCCCCGTCGGTGCATCTCCCGTTCCGGTATAACTATCCACAATCACCCGCTCCGACAGATCGCTGAAGACATAGGGCGACACCACGGTGGGCTGGACAGTCTGGCCGGACACGATATTGGTCGTGCCCCATGTCGGCTGCGGGTCACCGACATTGATTCCGGACCTGTTCGTCGAAATGATGGTCAGGGGCACCTTCGTCACCACCGCCGGCCCGAAACTGGCGAACAACGACTTGCCTGCGTTCATGGTCACCGTGATACTGGGGGAGTTCGTGCTGATCGCCCCGCTCCAGCCCGTAAACGCACTCCCCGCGGCAGGCGTAGCGGTCAGGGTAACCGATTGGTTGTTTGTGTACCATCCTCCCGTGCCATAATCGCTCAAGGCAACTGTTCCCAGGCCGGAGCCCACATTCGTATAGGTGAGTTTATATTCCGGCTCCCA
>CAZMSS010000191.1:0-5769 GCA_964568965.1 uncultured Verrucomicrobiota bacterium
TCGATCAACTGGCGCAGGGTGACTTTCCCCATTTCGATCTCATAGCAGCCGGGGCGCTTCACGGCGCCGCTGAGGGACATGATGCGCGTTCCGAACGACCCGGCCACGCCGAGGTTGCGGAACCATTCGCATCCATGCTCGATGATGAACGGGACGGTGCAGAGGGTCTCAACGTTGTTCACGACGGTGGGGCAGTTGAAGAGGCCCTTCACCGCGGGGAACGGCGGCTTGATGCGGGGATAGGCGCGCTTGCCCTCCAGCGACTCGATCAGGCCGGTTTCCTCGCCGCAGATGTAGGCGCCCGCGCCCCGGTGGATGAAGATCTCGCAGTTGAACCCGCTATCCAGGATGTTCTCGCCCACCAGGTTCCTCGCCCGGGCCTCCTCGATCGCGCGGGCCAGGATCCTCGCGCCGGCGGCGAATTCGCCCCGGATATAGATGTAGGCGGTCCGCGCCCCGATCGCATAGCAGGTGATCAGGATCCCCTCGATCAGCAGGTGCGGATCGCGGTAGATCAGCTGGCGGTCCTTGAACGTGCCCGGCTCGCTCTCATCGGCGTTGCAGACGAGGTAGACCGGATTGCCCGACCGGCGGTCGACGTACTTCCACTTCACGCCCGTCGGGAAACCTGCCCCGCCCCGGCCCCTCAACCGGCTCTCAGCCACCTCGCGGATGGTCTGCTCCGGTTTCAGGCCGAACGCCTTGGGCAGCGACTGGTAGCCGCCCGCCGCGAGGTAATCGTCGAGTGAACCCGTGTAGCCGGGCTTGGCCATGGCCGTCATCAGGATCCGCCGCTCAAGCGGATGTGCCGGGGGAAGTGGCGCCAGTTTGGGCGCCTCGACCTGGCCGGTCGCGCGGATGCCCGCGATGATCCGGTCCACGTCGGCAGGCACCAGGTTCTCGTAGAGTTCGTCGTTGATCATCATCACCGGCCCCGAGCCGCAGGCGGCCAGGCATTCCACGGCGGACACGGAGAACAAGCCGTCCGGGGTCACGGTTTCGGGCTCGACGCCCAGGACTTCCCGAAGGTGCTGAAAGATCGAGCCGCACCCGCACTGCTCGCAGGAAACAGACCGGCACACCTTGATGTGGAACCGCCCCCGTGGCACTTCGGTGAACATCGGATAGAAACTGATCAATTCCCAGACGTTGATTTCGGCCAGTTGCAGCTTGGCCGCCGTCCACTCCACCTGTTCGTGCCCCAGACAACCGTAATGGTCCTGGAGCAGGTGCAGGACCCACAGCACGGCTGCCCGGCGATGCCCCTCCGGGTAATGCCCGATGAGTTCATCCAGCCGTTGCTCCAATTCGATGGGGACTTGCAGGGCCATATTAACGGTCACACTCCCCCATCACGAAATCCAGGCTTCCCAGGATGGCGGTCATGTCGCTCAACAGATGACCGACCGCAATCGTGGAAAGCGCCTGCAGGTTGACGAACGACGGAGCCCTGATCTTCAACCGGTGCGGCACACCGCCCCCCTTGCTGACAATCATAAACCCGAGTTCTCCCTTGGGATTCTCGGCCGAAAAATAGATCTCGCCGGGCGGGGCGTTGATTCCCTCGGTAATGAGCATGAACTGGTGGATCAACGGCTCCATCCGCGTCAGCACATCCGTCTTGGGCGGCAGGAAGACCTTGCCGTCGTCCACATGCCAGGGCCCGGCAGGAAGCCGGTCCAATGCCTGCAGCACAATGCCCCGGCTCTGGCGCACTTCCTCCAGGCGGACGATAAAGCGGTCATAGCAATCCCCCACCGTTCCCAGAGGAACCTCGAAATCAAAATCCGCATAGGCGGAATACGGATGCGCCTTTCGCAGGTCCCAGTCCACACCGGAAGCCCGAAGGGTCGGGCCGGTCACGCCGAGGTCGATCGCCTGTTCCCGGGTCAGCACCGCGATGTCGCGGGTCCGGTCGCAGAAAATGCGGTTACGGGACAGCAGACCGTCGATTTCGGCGACCCCCTCGGGGAGTTCGGCGAGGAACGCACGCACACCGGGCACGAACTGGGGCGGAAGGTCGTTGGCAAGACCTCCGATCCGGGTATAACTGCTCGTATAGCGTGCCCCGCTGAGCAGTTCGAACAGATCCATGATTTTTTCGCGTTCCCGCATACAGTAGAGGAACACGGTCATCGCCCCCACATCCATGGCGTAACAGCCGAGGCCGAGGAGGTGGGAGGCAATGCGCGAGAGTTCGCAGCAGATCACGCGGATAACGTGGCAGCGGGGCGGCACATCGATGCCCAGCAGCTTTTCCACGGCATAGGCGTAGGCCACGTTATTGGCCATGGGCGCCAGGTAATCCAGCCGGTCGGTGTACGGCAGGAACTGCTGGTAAGTCATGTTTTCGGCAATCTTCTCGTCACCCCGGTGCAGGTACCCGATATCCGGCCACAGGCGGGTGATCTCCTCGCCGTCAAGTTCCAGGACCACGCGCAGGACGCCGTGCGTGCTCGGGTGCTGGGGGCCCAGGTTGATGATCATGCGGTCGTCCCCGGCCTGCGGGGGCCACGCCTCGAGTGCCCGTTGGGCCGAGTCGATCCAGAGGAGCTCCTGCGTTGGCGCGGTCATGTCAGATCTCCTCCTTGCGGTCGGGATCCGTTACGGCGCGGTCGCGTTGCTCGGCGGTGTCGCAGGAACGCGGCTCGCGCCGGGCAGAAGAAGGTGTTCCGGTGGCCGCCACGAAGGGACCGCCCGCCATCGGGGCGGTTTCGACCGTGCCGGCATTCACCGCCGTCGCGGGGAGGTCGGCCGGGAGCCCGGCCACCGGGAAATCCTTGCGCAGGGGATGATGGGGATAACCCTCCCACATCAGGATGCGCCGGAGGTCGGGATGTCCCTTGAACCGCAATCCGAACATGTCGTAAGCCTCGCGCTCGTGCCAGTTGGCGGTCGCCCAGATCCCGCTCACGGAATCCACGACGGGATCCTCTTCCGGCACCCCGACGACCAGCCGCAGACGGCAGCGGTCGGCAAGGGAATACAACAGGTAATGGACCTCGAACCGGGGCGTCGTATCGGCGTTATCGACACCGGAGAGGTCCGTCAGCATGTCGTAACCACCCTCCGTCTTCAGCAGGCGGCAGGCCTCGAGGATCCGTTCGCGCGGCAGAGAGACACCCGATTCACCGCGAAAGGCAGGCGTTTCCGTCATGTCGCCGCCGAGGCGTTCTTTCAGGAGGGAGATGGCTGCGGGTGCATTCATGAGGTCATTCGCCGCGGATGATGATCGGCCCCTGAAGCGCTCCGGCCTCAACGGGTGCCGGCTCGGAAGATTTCAGCGCCCCGAATCCCTTGGAATGGTCTATCTTGCGCTGGATCGCCATAAACCCCTCCAGCAGCGCTTCCGGGCGGGGGGGGCACCCGGAGATGTAGACATCGACGGGCAGGAAATGATCGACTCCCTGCACCACGGAATAGCTGCGATACATACCGCCCGTGCTCGCACAGGCACCCATGGCGATGCACCATTTCGGCGCGGGCATCTGGTCCCACACGCGCTTGACCACGCCCGCCATCTTGTAAACGCAGGTCCCCGCCACAATCATGCAGTCGGCCTGCCTCGGCGAAAACCGCATCACCTCGGCCCCGAACCTGGAGATATCAAACCGGGCGGCCCCGGCGGCCATCAGCTCGATCGCACAGCAGGCAAGCCCCATCGGCTGGGGCCAGCAGGAATTCTTGCGGATCCAGTTGACCGCCGCATCCACGCGCGTGACGATGATCTCATGATCCATGCCCTTCAGCCCGTAGGTCTCGTCGGTAATCCGGCTCATGGCACACCACACACAGTCTCACGGTTGGTGGTCGGCTTTCGAGATCGCAGGGGCGCCCAGTTGAAGGCGCCTTTCTTCCACGCGTAGAGATGACCGACCTCGAGGATCAGAATAAATATCAAGGCGCCGACACACATGGACCAGCCAATCCCGCCCTGCTCAACCGGCCTGATGAGGTCGTGATACAGGGCCGCCCACCCGATCAGGAAGACGACTTCCACATCGAAAAGGATGAACAGCATGGCCACCGTATAGAACTTGACGCTGAAGCGCGACCGTTCGCCGATCGTGGGAATCCCGCACTCGTACGGAGAGTCCTTGACCAGACTGTGGGTACGGCGCGGTCCGATCAGCACGGGGAGGGCGATGGCGACAACCGCGAAAAACACCGCTGCCACCAGCATGGCACCGGCCGCGACAAACTCCCTGTATTCAGGACTGATCAGCACAAAAATCCTCATTGAACTCACGGAGCGGGCTAATCCCGTCCGGTTCAATTGAACCACTTAAGCTATAGAGAAGCTATGAAGAATAACAAATGACGAGGATTATTCAAGTGTGGGGCGAGATTTCGGCGCGTCGTTATGGCCCCAGCAGTTTGTCCCTGCGCGCGCACACAAGGGAAAACAAAGAAGCCCCACCCTCATTCCCATAAAACCTTCGCTGGATAGCGGCAAATAACCTGATCAGGGGTGGCCAGAGGGGCGAGTCCTTTGGCGCGCGGGCACGATAGACTTGATCCACCATACCACCCAGTGTATTTTAACCATTTTTAACATAACAGTAATGTGACAGAGCCCCTTTTACTGTTGCAGTAACCGAAATGGATCACATGACCAGGAAACACCTACTCACACTCTTCTCCGCTCTGCTGTTGGCGCCGCTGGCCCCCCTTCATGCCAACGAACTGAAACTTGCCGGCGTCTTCTCAGATCACATGGTTTTGCAACGCGAGCAAGCTGTGCCGGTGTGGGGCTGGGCCAATCCGGGCGAGAAGGTTACGGTTGAGTTTGCGGGGCAGAAACAATCGACAGTAGCGGGCGCGGACGGCAAGTGGATGGCAAAACTTGACGCGATGAAGGCGAGCGATGAATCGCGTGAGCTGACCGTTCAGTCGGAAATCGTAAACCGAAAAGCGAAAATCAGCGACGTTCTCGTAGGCGATGTATGGCTGGCCAGCGGCCAGTCGAACATGGACTGGGCTATCCGGATGGACACCCGGGGAGCTGAAGCGTTGGCCCGTTGTGAGGATCCGGGGTTGCGCCTGTATCACGTGCGGGAGCAAAAGCAAGGTTGGATGGTCTGTGCGCCCGAGACCCTGGGTGGGAAATATGGCTGGGACGGCAAGGGATTCTCCTCTTTGGCTTATTTCTTTGGAGCCGAGTTGCGCAAAAACCTCAAGTGCCCCATCGGTCTGATCCAGGCCACCATCGGAGGCTCGACAATCGAATCTTGGATGGATCCGGCGGCGATCGAGACGCTGCCCCTGTCCAATCCCTCAGACTATCGGGCGGGAGGTCGCGGCAACACGGGGGGCAACTTCAGGGCGTTGATTGCCCCGATCATTCCGTCGGGAATCAAGGGCGTAATTTGGTATCAGGGGGAGGGAAACGGCGAGACACTTGAGCGGGCTAAGAATTACGCACTGCTTTTACCACGGCTGATTGAGAGCTGGCGTAAAGCCTGGCAGCAGGGGGATTTTCCATTTTTCTACGTCCAGCTGGCTGCATTTGGAGGACATCCCGAGTATTACTATCCCCAACTGCGCGAATCACAACAAAAGACCCTGGCCTTGCCGATGACCGGGATGGCCACCGCGATTGACCTTGGGAATCCGCTGGATGACATCCATCCTGCGGGTAAGTCCGAGGTGGGCCGGCGGCTCTCGCTTCTGGCTCGCCGGATTGCTTACGGAGAGCAACTCGTTGATGCCGGGCCGTTTTACAGCTCAATGAAGATCGAGGCTGGAAGGATCCGAATCGCTTTTACC
>CAZMSS010000192.1:0-5757 GCA_964568965.1 uncultured Verrucomicrobiota bacterium
CCCTCACCCTCAGTCCGTTCGGGAATTATTGCGTCGGGGCAAACTCTGTCACCGGTTCATGGAGCGGTTTTACCGACAGCGGCACCGGCATTGAAGGCTACTACATTTCCCTGCAAAATGGCGGCGGGACAACCAACGGAAGCTGGCAATACACGAGGTCCGGCATCCTCAATACGCTCGCCATAAACCAAACCAATACTTTCTATGTCTGGGCGAAGGACAAGATCGGCTGGATCGGCCAGGCGGCCAAGGCTTCCTTCCTGGCGCTGTCGCCTGACGGCGACTGGGATCAGGACGGTGTCTCAAACTTCGCCGAGGAGATTGCCGGGTCCGATGCCTCCAAAGCCTCCAGCGTCTTCCGGCTGGGTGTCACCGGCAGCGCTGGAAGCGAAAACGGCTTTGTAATCCAATGGCCCGGCATCACCAACCGCCACTACTCGGTCTATTTCAGCGACCGGCTAGTGTCCGCGACAAATTGGGTGCTTCTGCCCGGTAGCGCCAATCTCTCCGGCTCCAACGGGGTCATGTCGTTTACTGATCACTCCGCCGGCCTCGTCTCACGATTCTATAAAATCTCGGTTTCATCCCCTTGAACTTCATCTGACCCTCCATGATCAAGACCACCCCCATCCTGCCTGGCACGCTGGTACTTCCCGAAAAAACAATCTCAGGGCATGGAACTCTTTCCTGCCTGTTCCGGGAATGCCGCCGGTTTGGCGCCCGGGGCGTGGTGCTCTATGGCGCGGCACTGGAGCACAGGGGTCAGCTGAATGCCCTCATGGCAACGGCACCTGACGGCATGGCCCTTCGCACCGTACGACATCGTGGTGACGAGCCCACCCTGCGCCAGGTTTCGGACTTGATTGACATTGCGCGCCAGCATCAGGCCGAATGGATCGCTGCAATTGGAGGCGGCAGCATCATGGATCTTGCGAAGGCCGCCACGGCGCTGATCCACGCCCCCCATCCGCCGGCCCATTATCACGACGGCGGCGCTTTGCCGGATGCCGGCCTGGTTTATGTCGCCGTTCCTACCACGGCGGGGACCGGTTCGGAAGCCACCCCGAATTCAGTCTTGACCAACGAAGCCACCGGCGCGAAAAAATCAATCCGCGCACCCGGCATGATGGCGCGTGTCGTCATTCTCGACCCCGATCTGCTGGCCACCTGCCCGCCGGCCGTGGTAGCCGCTTCGGGTATGGATGCGTTGACCCAGGCCATCGAAGCTTACACCAGCCTCAATGCCACCTGGCTGAGCGATGCCCTGGCCCTTCAGTCGGTCCGGCTGATTGCCAGCCATCTGGAAGAAGTCTATCACGCTCCCGATTCGCCGGGTGCTGAACCGCTTCTTACGGGCAGCTACCTCGGCGGCGTGGCCCTCTCCTTCGCCAGGCTGGGTGTCGTGCATGGTTTGGCACACCCCCTTGGGGCACTCTACCATGTCCCCCATGGTGCAGTCTGCGCGACGTGCCTGCCCCACACTGTGGAATTAAACAGGGCGGCCTTCGGGATAAAGTACGACAGCCTCAGTCAGGCTGTCGGCGGCGATCTTCTGGAGTTCATCCGGGGGCTCATGCTGCGACTCAACATGGCCTCTCCCTTCAGGGGAATGGCCTTGCGCGAAAAGGAGCTGATCATCCGCGAAACGCTGGCCTCAGGCTCCACAAAGGCCAATCCCAAGCCCATCACCCGTGCCGATGTAGAGTGGTTGCTGGAGCGGCTTTTTGCTTAACGGCCCCGGAACAGACTGAACATTCTCACGGGTCAGAGGCGCAGTCCGGTGAGGGGTTAAGGACTCTAGACCAGCGTGCTCCCCCATCGCGAGGTTTTTGAGCGGTCTTTCATCCATGCCGGAATCAGCTTCCTCAGGGGCCAGGGCTCGAGATGATTACGACCCAGGCCGGACAACGGTATCCACTTGAATGATATCCAATGCTCACAGGACTCGGGATCAAGCCCCGGCGAGAATGTCGGGATCTCCATCCTGAATATGAGGTTGATCTCACAATGACGTTCGCCCTTCTGGAGAAACGTGTGCTCAACCGCCCCGAGGAACTCCCTGATCACCGGCTTGATTCCCAGTTCCTCCTCAATCTCACGCCGAAGTCCCTCCGCGGCGTCCTCCTGCCATTCAACGTGCCCCCCGGGTAGATATGTGTTCGCAGCCCCCTTGCTCTGGCAGACCAGCAACCTGCCTGCCTGAATGCAAACACCCCGGACCAGGATCTCAATGGTTTTTTCTTTTTTCATCCCGCATCTCACATCTTACATCTCACGCACCACGTGTCACACTCCTCAACACTTCACCCGCGAGAAACAGCGACCCGGCGATGCACACAGCACCATCATTTTCACGCGCCCATGCCTTTGCCTGTTCAAGCGCCTCAGGAAGAGTTGCCTCCACCGCCTGCCAGCCTTCCATCCGGGCAATGTGCTGGAGTTTCTGCGGGGACAGGCTGCGCTCGGTATCGATGGGCACCGTCCAGCATCGTTTTACCGTCGCCCCGAGCGCCTTGGCAAACCCGAGGGCATCCTTGTCGTCACACATCCCCCAGACGAGGGCGACTTTTTTCTTTTTGAAAAGTTCACGGAGGGCGGAGGCCAGACACCTGGCACCATCCGGATTGTGGGCGCCGTCGAGGATTACAGGCGGTTCCTGTGAGAGAATATCCAGCCGGCCCGGCCACACCGCCTCTGACAACCCTGCCCGGATCAGCTCCGGGGGAATGACCAGCGGACTGCAGGCGGCAAGTGACTCCAGCGCCGCAACGGCTGTGGCGCAGTTCTCAAGCTGGTGCTTTCCAAGCAGCTTCAGGATCACGGGCCCGTAGTTAACATCGCATCCCGTTATCGACACCTTCTGACCGCTCAGGTCCTGCGCGACGCGCCGCACAGCCACTGAATCCTCAACATTGATGAATGGGGCCTTACGGCTTTCGGCCGTTTTCCGGATGACTGCCAACGCTTCGCCGGGTGTCGCCCCGCACACCACCGGGCGCCCCGGCTTGATGATTCCCGCCTTCTCGCCCGCGATCTCCGCCACGGTATTCCCCAGATAGGCGGTGTGTTCGAGTCCAATGCGGGTGATCACCGAAATCAGCGGGGTGATCACATTTGTCGAATCAAGCCGCCCACCCAGCCCTGTTTCCACCACGGCCACCTGCACCTTCTGGCGTCGGAAATGCTCGAATGCCAGTGCCGTGGTGAACTCGAAGAAAGTCGCCTCCCGCCCGGTTCCGGCCATCGCGGCGGCATGCGGCTCCATGTCGTCAAACAAGGCCGCAAGCTCTTCATCGCTTATTTCAACTCCATTGACGCGGATCCGCTCGTTGAACCGGATAAGATGGGGTGAGGTGTAGAGGCCGACCCGCAGGCCGGTCTTGCGCAACACCGTGTCGAGCATCGCACATACGGATCCCTTTCCGTTGGTGCCGGCCACGTGGATCGCGGCAAACGAGTGCTGGGGGTCGCCCAGCCGCCCGAGCAGCGCCACTGTGGTCTCAAGTCCCGGCTTGATCCCGAAAGTGCGCAGGGCGTACAGCCGCTCGAGGGAATGGTTGAGGTCTTTCATAAACTTACCGATGACCATTAGCATGACAGGCCGCGGTAATCAAGGTCTGGCCTTGTGGACATTTCCCGCCTTTTGTAACATCCCCCCTTTCAGCAGGATATATGACCATGAACAACAACACGTTACCCACGAGGCTTCCCGCCGATTATCATACGCATACCACCCTGTGCAAACATGCCGAGGGGACCCCGCTCCAGTTCAAACAAGCCGCCCTCGCGCGGGGCATCCCGGAATTGTGCTTCACCGACCACTGCCCGGAACCCTCCGGCTATGATCCCCGGCACCGCATGGCGATCGGGGAAATTCCCGCCTATTACGACCTTGTCCACGCCCTCCAGGACGGGACCCCGCCGGGCATTTACCTGGGTATCGAGGCCGATTATTTCCCGGGATGCGAAAAACACCTCGCCACATTCCTGCCGGCACAGCCGCTGGATCTGGTGCTGGGCTCCATCCACTACATCAAGGACTGGGGGTTTGATAACCCGGATTACCGGAAAACCTGGGAAGCCGTGGATATCAAGGGTGTGTGGAAAGAATATTTCGCCCTGCTGATGCAATTAGTGGACACCCGTTTCTTCGATGTCATCGGTCATTTCGACCTGCCGAAAAAATTCGGGCACCGCCTTCGCGACAAGGAGATGAGGGAGCTGGTTCAACCCGTTCTGGATCATATCGCCCGAAGCGGCATGGGCATTGAAATCAACACGTCCGGCTGGCGACGGGAAGTGGCGGAAGCCTATCCCTCCCCCCTCATCCTGAGCCTGGCCAGCGAGCGGGAAATTCCGATCACGTTCGGATCCGACGCCCATGCCCCGAATGAAGTCGGCCATGAATTCGAAAAAGCCCTTCACCTGGCCAGGGAGACGGGATTCCAGGACTCCCTTCAATTCCGTGCCCGACAGGGCACACGCATCGCGCTACCGTAAACTACCCCGACAGAAGCTGTTCGAGACGGTGTGTCTTGATCCCGTAAAAAGCCTTCAGCGCCCGAATTTGCTCAAGTATGGGCGCAGGTGCCAAAGGGTGCTCGCGCTTCACGGCAAGGATCATCTTGTTCTTGCTGGTGTGCTCCAGCGAAATGAATTCAAACACTTTGGCTTCATACCCCCGCGCTTCAAGCCACAGCGCTCTCAACGTGTCAGTCACCATCTCAGCCTCCTGCCCGAGGTGTACGCCGGTCTGCAGCATGGGCATGAGAACGGGGGGAATGACCATCTGGGGGCGGATCTCCTTGTGACAGCAGGGCGCACACATGATGATTTGCGCTCCACCCCGGATGCCCAGGTCAATGGCCAGGTCCGTCGCCGTATCGCAGGCATGCAACGCGATCATGACCTGAATGCTCCCCGGGGCATAGCTCGACACATCCCCCTCCTGGAAAACCATCCCTGCCATGCCGAGCTTCGCGGCGGCCTCCCGGCAGAACCGGACAAGCTCCCCTCTCAATTCAACGCCGGTCACCCTGGCATCAATCCCGAGGCTGGACGCCAGGTAATCATACACGGCAAACGTCAGGTATCCCTTCCCGCAACCGAAGTCCACAACCGACACCGGCTTGGCACGGTCAATCCGCGACGCCATCAGGGCACCCTGGAACAATTCCATGAACACGTTGATCTGCTTCCACTTGCGAGACATGGAGGGAAGAACCTGGTGATGCCCATGGGTGATGCCCAATGCGGCCAGGAATGGCCGTGAAGGGTCGATCAAGCGGTCCTTGGCATGATCATGAGACTGATCGGGAATGGCCGCCTCCGTCGCCTTGCTGATGCTGACACGACATTTTCCCTTGCGACTGACCTCGACCTGCACGTTTTCCGTCATGGAAAACAAATTGGCGCTCATGAAGGTCTTTCCGAGTAATTCGCGCATCTCCCTGACCCCCTCCATCACGGGAAGATTCCGGGTGATGTCTCGGGTCCTATACCGGGTGACAAACGACAGGCATTCCTCCCCCCGGATCATCACCGGCCGGATCACGATCTTCTGCAGATCGGGATCCGGCCCTTGATACTTTCCAAGAATGACCCGGCTGACGCCGCTCCGGGCAGTCATGTCCGTAAGGCGGCTGAAAATCACGTCAAGCCCGGCATGCTGCCCTGATTCCATAGAAATTCACGGTTCAAGTTGGTGCCGGAGGAGGGACTTGAACCCACACGAGGTTGCCCCCGATAGATTTTGAG
>CAZMSS010000193.1:0-5744 GCA_964568965.1 uncultured Verrucomicrobiota bacterium
CTGCTGAATAAGTCGGAGTCAACTCCTCGGGATTGCCCCCCACCCGCTTCAACCACCGGGGCGCCAGTCTTTCCACGATGCGATTCTGGAACCCTTCGCTCTGCAACAGGGAGATGTGGGTCTGGCTTTCCGTCCAGCGATAGGATTGGGAGTCAATCTGGGTCGAGGGATCACGATAAATCATGATCGTCGAGGTAGTCGAATATTCCTTCGGGGCAAATTGCAGATAAATCACCCCGCCCAGCAGGCAGTACAGGAAGCAAATTACAATTAATTTCCAACGGAAAACCAGAATCCCGATATATATCCGGGGGTCAACCTTCTTTTGCTCAAAACTATCGGGTGTCGCCATAGACTGCGCCTTCTCCTAAAAAGCGTTCTAATGTTATGCCCTTTCAACCCAACAAAGCGACACAAAAAATCAGCCCTTCCAGGGAATAGGCCTTCCGTCGGGATCGTTTAGAAAAACGAGATTTTCCGGGCAGGCACAACGATGCGATCGCCGGTCTCCAAGACAAGGTCGTCTTCCGGCTTTCCGTTGTTTAACAATTTCTCGCCATCTTTAAGGAATGTGGATTCAGTCCCGTCCTTGTTCCGCCGCACCACGGTAATCTTGTCGGCCCGGGCAAAACGGGGCAAGCCCCCCACCTTGAACAGGAGATACATAAGCGTGCAAGGTTCATTCTCAGCAAACTCAATCACACCCCGTCGAGGAACCTCACCAAGCAACACAACACGTTTCCCGCCCGTCCCGGTTGAAATGGCACTGCCAGGCTGTTGAGGCGCGTCCGAGGAAGACGTAAACACATAAACCAGATCGTCGTTCCGGAGGAACGCTTCGGGAACCTTCAATTGCCCATCCTGCGTCACCAGCGAATAGACATCGCCTTCAGCCGCAGGGCCAAAGGGGGTCTTCATGCCTCCCCGCACAATCTTCACGCGGCTATTCTCGCGGTTGCCGTGAATTCCGCCCGCCCGCCGAAGTGCCTCACTTAGCGAAATGGTGGCACCGGGACCGATCTTGATGTCCCCGGGAAGGGCGACGGAACCCTGAACACCGACACGGTCATAAGAGGCCTTGGCCAGTTTGACCGATACCGTCGCATTCTTCAGATAACGCCCCTCCAAAATCCGCTTTAACTCGGCTTCGGCCTGTTCTATTGACATATCGGAAAGAAACACCAATCCGACATACCCGAAATCAATGGCTGAGGCATCATTGACCATGTATCGCCCGTTCAGACTGGGATCCTCACTCACCGAAACCCACAACACCGACTCCGGCTGAATCGTCGGGATAGCGGGTTGCGGCCTGGGCTGCTTTGTAACTTTTCCGGACTCCGGCGAAGTCACTGTCACGGGGGCAATAACATCGGGAGGCGCGGCAACAGGAGTGACACTATCAGGCGTCAGTGAGGGGGGAACCGGGCCGGGACTTAATGCTTTTTCAGTCGGCTCCTGCGTCCGCTGAGAAACAGATACCGTGGGGGCCGGCGTTGCAGATACCGTTACAGCAGGTTGAACGGAAAGAGACGGTGGCTGCGCAATCGAAACCGGAGGCGGTTGGGCTATGGAAACAGGCGGCGGCTGCGCAATTGAAACCGGCCGAGGCGTGGCCCGTGAAGGCACTCCAGCGACCGGAGCTCCGGAGTCCACTGCCGAATCCCGCATCGCCTCTGCCAGCACTCCGGCTACATAATCATCTTCAGGCGAAGTAGTTACGCAGCCAGATACCAGCATCAAACAAGAAAGAGAAGCGACTGCTATCGCAGTCGCGAAAGAATACCCCCCCTGCTTGATTATGCAAGAAATTGTGCTTTTCATAGGAAAACGCCTGGCTATGTCTCAAAAAATGCCAGTCCTATTCCTCCGCTTTCAACACCTTCCCACCTTCGTAGCAAACAATATTTACTATTTCTCGGGGCTACTGTCAATGTGAAGTAATATGTGCCTGATTAAAACCATCCGCTCTGATCCCGCTCCCGCCTCGTCAACTCGTCCTGTAACTCACGGGCACGGGCATCCATGGCGGCCGAACGCTCGGGGCTTTTCATGATCAAGGACAAACTTTCGCGGGCATCTTTATATTTTCCCAGCCTGATCTGGGCTTCGGCCGCATTCAAGTACACCTCTAGCCAAGCGTACTCTCCCCGCTTCACCATCGACAGGGCTTTTTTCATGTACTCTTCCGCATGTTGAAGGTCCCCCACCCTCATGAAGACCAGCGCCGCCGTATCATAAATGGCAAAATCATCCCTCTTCACCTTCAGCAAGTCGGGCAGGAGTGTGGCCGCTTCACCCGCATAAAGAGGATCCTGGGCCAGTGTGAATATCAGGTTGTTCAACACATTGATATCGTCCGGATATTTCACCCTGCACGCCTTCAGAATCTTGATGGCACGAGCCAGATTCCCCTCACGTCGCGCCGCCTCGGCCGCCAGGAGATACGTCCGGGGCAAAGCCTGTTTCTTTCCCTCTTCCCGGGCCAAAGCGTCCTCCAGGACACCCAATGCCCGGTCCGTCTGCCCCTTCCTGAAATAGACCTCGCCCAACTGTGCCGCCCAGATTCCTTCCTGTGGATAGCGGGAGGCAAGTTCCTCCAGGGCCCGGATGACATCCGGATCAGCCTTGCCCGACCGGCCCTTGAGGCCAATGATAATCTTGTAGAACGGCCACGGTTCCAGCGCCTGCTCAGCCCCTCCGCGCGCGCAGGCCAAGGCCCACTGATAGTCTTTCGTCTTGATGGCGGCGGTCACACCCAGGACATAGGCGGGCAGCAGCCCCTGCCCGCTCTTGGTCGCCGCCCGCGCCGCCAGACAGGCGGCGTTCGTGAAATCCTGCCTTAACCAGTGATCCCCTGCCCTGACCAGCGTTCCAGGGGATTGGGATTTCGCCTCTATCACTTTCGTCGCCTCACGGGTCGCCCAGTCAGCCCCCGCGCCGCTTCGTCCCTTTGTCACCACATAAGCCAGCCAGAGTTCGCTGTCGAGGGGACAGTCCTGCATCGCCGTCTCCGCCAGAGTCGCCTTGTTTTCCCCCGCCCCACAGGTGATCAGCTTCAGTCGCCACAACAGACTCCACCTCGGCATGTAGTCCAGCGCTTTTGAAATCGCCCTGTCGGCCTCATTGGTCCGCCCCTGCCGGAGCAACAGGAGGCCGACCTCGTTAAGAGCCACCGCTTTTTCCCGGGCATCACGGCCGATAGCATCCCAGGTCGCCACATCTGAAGCGGCCCCCTTCCCGCGACTGTCGTACCATGCGGCCCGGGCTTTGTTGAGGGCCCTCAGAAAAGGGGCCTGATGCGGCTTGATCGCCTTCCTTTCCCGCTCATAATCCGCATCCTGAATCCGTCCGCCGCGCCATTCCAGAACCCATTCCGCCGGAGGCAGAAGTTCCGTCTGCCGTTTCGGGGTGGCGAGATCTCCCAAATTTTCCACCATCGTCAGCTTCTGCCCTTCCATGACGCGACCCGTTTCCATCAATAATTTGGCACGGATGGCAGGGTGCGGGGGGTTTTTCATCCCGTTGACAACAAACAGGGCTTCCTCCCCGAATCCGAAGAAGCTCCACATCCCCGCCATGGCAAGGGACCATTCTTCAGACTCAGGATAATCGCGGCGGGCCTCCTCCATACACCCCATGGCATAAGCGCCCAGGTCCAACGCCATCGCCGCATTCGCGAGATCCAGCCAAACCGTGAGAGGCGGGTGGGATTCCGTCCGGACATACTCGCTCAGGATTTCAAAACTGGATTCCCAGTCAGACTGCGCCTTATACAGGTCCGCATGGGCCAGCAGAAAATCTCGATGCCGGCGGGGAGTCTTCTCTTCAAATTCCTTCAATTTGGCATGCGCTTCGTCCCATCGCCCCAATTCCCCCAAAACTCGCCCCCAAAGTAGCTGCAACCTGAAATCCAACTTTCCCTGGGACTCTACCTTCACCAGGGCCTCCATGCACATCCGCAGGCGCCGCTGGTATCCCTCACGGGTAATAATCCCGCCCAACTCATCCGCCAGCGGGATGTCCGCCCACAACTCCTTCCACGGCGACTGACTGCCCGCAAACTGGAGGAAAGGCTTGAGGTCCACCATGTCACGACTGGAACCCGGCACCCCGATGATATCGTGACGGAATAGAAACCATTTGCGCCCGTATTCCGCGGGGGCAATCATCAACATCGGATCATCTGGCGCCACGGTTTCAAGGCGCCGGTAGGCAAGCCACCCGAGGTCGGGCCTCCCGACGGAAAATGCCCCATCCATGGCCAGAGTTAAATCACCCGGCTTCAACTGCTTCAAATTGACCAGAAAGAGGCTCTCAAAACGCCCCAGCCACTCCGGAATCGGCCACTCATGCGCCACACGGATCACAGGATTCAGGAAGATCGGGTTTGACTCACGATCCTTCATGCACCGTCTCAGAATATTTGCCGCCCCGGCAATATCGTTAATCCTGAGATGGGATTCAGCCGCGATGACTCCCTGCAGGGGTGTAACGTAAGGCAGATCAGAGTCCGACTGGCGGATGGAGTCCCAAAGATCCCGGGACGCCATGTAGGGAAACAAATTACGAATCCCCTCCTGCGTGCCCATTCCGTGCGCCGCCTTGACAACATATCCCGCGACTTCGGACGGTTTGTCCAGGACCGCATTGAACTCAGCCAGTACCATCGCCACTCCAGGCAGACTACGGGACTCCACGGGAAATGCCGAAACCACCTCAGCCACCTCTGGAATCCGCTTCAATTCCAGCAGGGCGCGAGCCTCCAGCACACGCTCGCCAAGGCTCCTTGCCTTGGATGGCTTTCGCCGGATTATCCGCAATCCTTCTTCTTGCCTGCCCCGGGCAATCTTGATCCTGGCCAAGTCCGTCATCAATTCGTCATTCATTGGCTCCAGGACTAGCGCTGCCTGAACAGCCCGCTGGGCATTTTCATAATCCGTGGTCGTCATCAAACCCTGCGCCACACTCCGGATCATCTCCACCCGGTGGCGGGGGTTCAGGCGAATGATCACGGCACCGGCCATCGACAGGATCAAAAGGAGGCCTGCGACCGGCTTCCACCACGCAAAAACAAGTCGCCAGAAAACCGGCCACCGACGGCTCTTTTCCTCTTCCTCGCCCACGGCGTCATTAGCTTCGTGCAGCTTTATTGCCCGCTCCCTGCCCCGAACGGTCTGCCGGATCAAAACCGCATCCAAATGAATCAACCCCACGGCCAACAACAAGAATATACCCATCGTGTCGTGCAGGA
Organism: uncultured Verrucomicrobiota bacterium; assembly: GCA_964568965.1. Classification (GTDB taxonomy): domain Bacteria; phylum Verrucomicrobiota; class Kiritimatiellia; order CAIKKV01; family CAITUY01; genus JAABPW01. Next base: position 5,255 of record CAZMSS010000193.1, read on the forward strand.
CTTTGTCATTCCATTCCGGCGGCTGATCCATTCCAATCCAGACAATCCCCGCAATCCGCAGGACATTCAGGGCCAGAACCTGAACCATGCCAATCACCAGCAGCACGACCATCGCCCGGAAGCGCAGCCGCATCAGCAAGCCGACTCCCACCCCGCAGAGCATGACCGTGATCGCCGTCTTCATGCCGCTGCAGGCTTCCGGGACCCCGAACACGCGGACCCCGGTTCGCAACACAAACCCATCCCCCCAAACCCGGACATTAAAGACCTGAAGCAACCCCTCGCTTAACCGCACCGACAACCATTGCATTCCCATTTGGAGGGGACCGAAGATCTGACTGGGAAGGGGGTGAATCCAGTAGACGAGGCACAAGGCGAATATCAGGTCTTTCCCATAACGGCGGGGCAAGGCCCAGGCAAGCGCGGCATAGAGAACCAGCAGGATACCAAGCCACTCCAGTTGGTGCACAGGCACAATCAGCCCCACCAG
>CAZMSS010000194.1:0-5741 GCA_964568965.1 uncultured Verrucomicrobiota bacterium
GGCGATGCCCCCCCCTTCTCCATGACCAGTGCGGCAGCCCTCATGGAACTCGCACGCCGCGACCATCCGGGCCTTCGCGCCCTGAAGGCACAGGAACTCGCCGCCAGTGCCGCCGTCGATGAAGCCATCGCCTCGTTGTACCCCGAGATCGGACTCCAGGCGAAATACGGACTCTCCGGCGGAAACTTCCCCCTGATCTGGAACTGGTCGGCGGCCCTGCAGTCCACGATGCAACTCTTCACCGGCCACCGCCAGACCTGGCGCATCCGCGAAGCCGTGGCCCTGCTCCGGGAAGCCCGGTCCCGCGTCACCGCCCGCGAGCAGCAGATTTATCAGGATCTGCAAAATGCCCTGAATCAGCTGGATAGCGCCACGCAACGCCTGCCCCTGACTGAACTCCTTGTCAAGCAGGCCCAGGAAAGCCTGGACCTCGTGAGCGAACGGTACCGGCTCGGCGCCGCCTCGGCAGTTGAGGTCACCGATGCCCAGGTGGCATTGACGGGCGCACGGGCGGAAAAGGTGCAGGCAAAATTCGACTATCAGGCGGCCCTTGCACAAATCAAACACGCGGTCGGAGAGGAATAAGCATGAAACGCTGGATTATCATTCTGGTTCTGGTGGCGTTAGCCACCACCGGGTTCGTTGGCTACCGGTACTATCAGGCCAAAACCAAAAATGGAGCAAACTACAGGACGGCCAAGGTCGAACGGGGCGATATCATCCAGACGGTCCGCGCCACCGGCACCATCCAGCCCATCAAGCTGGTCCAGGTCGGCACCCAGGTCAACGGCCCCATCCGGAAACTGTACGTGGACTACAATACCGAGGTGAAAAAAGGCGATCTGGTGGCCCAGATCGACCCGATCACCTACGAGGCACGGCTGGCACAGGACCAGGCTAACCTCATTGAAAGCCACGCCAATGTCGAGCAGACACAGGCGAAGCTGGTGCAGGCTGAAAAGGAACTGGAACGGGCCAGGAAATTGACAGCCCGGGAGATGTTGTCCCAGTCCGACCTGGATACCGCCATCGCCAACCGCGATACGCTGACGGCCCAGATGAAGGTCGCCCAGGCTGCCGTTCAGCAGGCTGAGGCGGCATTGAGCCTGTCGAAAGCCAATCTCGGATACACGACCATCAGTTCACCTGTTGACGGCGTTGTCATCGCCCGGAATGTCAGCGAAGGCCAGACCGTTGTCGCCAGCATGTCCGCGCAGGTACTCTTCCTGATCGCCACGGATCTCACCAAGATCCAGGTTGAAGCCAGCATCCCCGAGGCGGATATCGGGAAGATTGCCATGGGCCAGCCGGTCACCTTCACGGTGGATGCCTTCGATGAGACGTTCACCGGTGCCGTTTCCCAGATCAGGATGGCGGCCACCACGGTCCAGAATGTGGTCACGTACACGGTCGTCATCCAGGCCGACAATCCCGGCAAAAAACTGTTTCCCAGCATGACGGCCGACATTATCTGCGAGGTGGCACACCAGTCGAATGTCCTTAAAATTCCCAATGCCGCCATGAGATTCAAGCCCGAGGACAAGACGACCAAACTCACCAAGGACAACGGCACCCCGAAAAAAATCAGCCGGAGCGAGCAGGGACCCCGGGTCTGGGTCCCTAAACCCGGGGGGGAAGGGATACGACCTGTCTCCGTCACATTGGGCATCACCGACGGCGCCTTCACTGAAGTCAACCCCACCAGCGACCTGGTGGAAAACCAGGACATTATCATCGGCATTCAAACCGCCACCGATACCGAAAAAACCGTCAACCCCTTCACTCCCCAAATGCCCGGCCAGGCCCGTAGGGCGACGAGATAGTAGGCAGGGGGCAGAGGGCAGTAGGCAGGAAGCAGTAGGCAGTATGCTTATTTCACTGAACAAGATATCGAAAGTCTACCACATGGAGGAGGTCGATGTGCCGGCCCTCCGCGGGGTTACCGCCGATATCGCCGCTGGTGAGTTTGTCGCCATCATGGGGCACTCCGGCTCCGGTAAAAGCACCCTGCTTAACCTGCTCGGCTGTCTGGACCGCCCTGATGAGGGGACCTATCTGCTGGACGGGGAGGAAGTCAGCCAGCTCAATAGCGACGAACTCGCCCGTATCCGGAACCTCAAAATCGGGTTCGTGTTCCAGAACTTCAACCTGCTTCCCCGGACCTCCGCCCTGGAGAATGTGGAACTTCCCCTCTATTACGGCCCCCGCATCAGCAGCCATGAGCGGCGGCAACGTGCCGCCGACCTGCTAACCCGGATCGGGCTGAAGGAACGCCTGAACCACCATCCCGGCCAGCTTTCAGGCGGCCAGCAGCAGCGCGTTGCCATCGCCCGGGCCCTGGTCAACAACCCACCGCTCATCCTCGCCGACGAACCGACAGGGAACCTCGACAGCCGTTCCTCCGAGGACATTATGGCATTGTTCCAGGAACTGAACCGGGACGGCATCACCATCGTGATGGTCACCCATGAACCCGATATCGCCCACTTCGCCAAACGGGTGATCACCATGCGGGATGGGGAGATCGTATGACCGGGATTATCACCATACGTATCGCCATGCGGGCGCTGGTCCGGAACAAGACCCGGTCCCTGCTGACCGCGCTGGGCATCATCATCGGCATCGCCGCGGTCATCGCCGTCGTGGCGGTCGGCCAGGGGGCCTCGGTCACCATGCAGTCCCAGATCAGCAGCATGGGAAACAACCTCGTCATGATTTTCCCGGGAAGCCAGAGAGCCGGCGGCTTTCACGGCGGTGCCGGAACCCAGCAAACGCTGACATCCGAGGACGGTGAGGCCATCGCCCGTGAATGCCCCCTGGTGCGGGCCCTGACCCCCATGGTCCGGGCCGGTGCCCAGTGCATCTACCGGGAAAACGACTGGGGCACTTCGGTGCAGGGCGTCACCGTGCAGTATCCCGATGTCCGTAGCTGGGAGGTTGACTCGGGATCATTCTTTAACGAATCCGACGTTCGTGGCGCCTCGCGCGTGTGCGTGCTCGGGAAGACCGTGGCAGACCAGCTGTTCCAGGGCGAAGACCCGGTCGGCAAGACCATCCGGATCAAGAATATGCCCTTCCGGGTCATGGGGGTGATGGCCCCAAAGGGCAGTGCCGCCTGGGGCCAGGATCAGGACGACACCATCATCGCCCCCTGGACAACCGTCCGGCGGGTTCTTCAGAACTCGCCGTTCAACAATGTCAACCAACTCATGATCAGCCTGGGTTCGATGAAGGACCTCGACCAGGCCAAGGCGGAGATCTCCCAGATTCTCAGGCAACGGCACCGCCTCAATGCCAATACCGACGATGATTTCACGGTCACCGACATGACGGAAGTCACCAAGATGATCACCTCGGTGTCGACCATGATGACCATGCTGCTGACGGTGATTGCCTCCATCTCGCTGGTGGTGGGCGGAATCGGGATCATGAACATCATGCTGGTGGCAGTAAGCGAGCGGACCCGTGAAATCGGCCTGCGCCTGGCCGTCGGGGCCCGGAAGCGCGACATCATGATGCAGTTCCTGGTGGAAGCCGTTGCCCTCTCCGGGGCCGGGGGGCTCATTGGAATCGGGTTGGGCATCACCACGGCCAACATCCTGGCCAAAACCAATCACTGGCCCGTCATGATCTCCCCGGGCGCCGTCCTGCTGGCCCTCTCCTTCTCCGCCGGGGTCGGAATTTTCTTCGGTTTCTACCCCGCCTGGCGCGCCGCCCGCCTGAACCCGATCGAGAGCCTGCGGCGGGAGTAGTCCCGCCAGCCACCTTCCCTATACCTGCCGACAGTTATTTTTCTTGAGCCTTTCGGAGCTTGTCGTAATGTACAGGACAACTTTCCCAAGAACAGGACTACAGGTGTGACAGTGAAGGGCAGAAAATTCAAGAAAGTGGGCGTCCTCAAGGGTGGCCCCTCATCGGAGCGTGAAATCTCGTTGAAATCCGGGGCAGCCGTGGCCAAGGGCCTGAGGGCGGCCGGATACGAGGTCGTCGAGGTGGATGTCCTTGGCCATTCCCTGGAACTCCCCGAACCCGTGGACGGCGTGTTCATTGCCCTCCATGGCGAATTTGGAGAGGATGGCCAGATCCAGAAACTGCTGGAGGCGCGCCGTATCCCCTATACCGGCTCCAACCCCGCCGCCAGCCTCGCCTCGTTCGACAAGCGGCTCAGCAAGGCCGTCTTCATCAAGGCCGGCATCCCCACTGCCGATTATGAAGTCCTCGGACCGAACGACACGCTGTCCCTGCCCTACCCGGTCGTGATCAAGCCGCCCTGCCAGGGTTCAACCATCGGCATCTTCAAGGTCAACGGCCCCGGCGAGTGGGCGGCCGCCTTCCGGGATTCCCTGCGCTACGACGGTGAGGTGCTGGCGGAAGCCTTCATTCCCGGCAGGGAGCTGACGGTGGGCATCGTGGGCAATACCGCGTTCCCGGCCATCGAAATCCTGGCGCCGGACGGCTGGTATGACTTCACCGCCAAATACGGCAAGGGACAGTCCCGGCATCTCTGTCCCGCCCCGCTGGATGAGGCTATCGCCGCCCGGGCAAAACAGATTGCCCTCGACACCTTTACGGCCCTGGGGTGCCGCGGCCTCGGGCGCGTGGACTTCCGTCTGACGGATGACGGCAGGCTTTACGTCCTCGAGCTCAACAATATCCCGGGCTTCACGGAGACCAGCCTGCTCCCCGAGGCGGCACAGGCCGCCGGAATCGGCTTTGCGGAGTTGTGCGCGCAGATCATGGAAATGGCCCGGCTGGGCTGAGGAATAACTGACTATGTGGTTCAGCAAGACAAAGAAGGAAGGCGGGAGTAACGAGCGCAGGGGCGCATCCGCCAAGGTTAACGCCCGGCGTGACCAGGCCCCCGGGAACCAGCCCCTCCCCAAGGTCGTCTGGATCCCCATCGTCGGGATCCTGGCCATCGCGGTTGGCGCTTTGCTGACCTGGAAAATCGGGGCGCTCATGTTCTGGGAGAACCCTGATTACGCCATCAAAAAGATGGAAATCCATGTCGATGGCCCGACCATCACCGCCAGCCACGTCAAGGAATACATGAATGTGTGCGAAGGCTCCAACCTGTTCTCATCCAACCTCCAGGTGATGCGCACCAACTTCCTTTTCAGGACACCGGTCGCCAAATCCATCACGCTGCACCGGCGCCTTCCCGACACCCTGATCGTTGACGTTGTCGAGCGTATCCCGCTGGCCCGGCTGGGACGCTGGGGCACCCTCGCCGTGGACCGCGAGGGACGCGTCTTCAGCCTGAGGGCGGGAAGCCGTGAATATCCCGTGATCAGCGGTTGCACTCCCGAAAACCTCAAGCTTGGCGTCCAGGTTGACCAGAGCGTGATGAATGCCATCGAGGTGGTGGATGCCTGCAACCGGACCAAAGTCGGCGAGCGGGTCAAGATCGCGTCCCTGGACGTGTCGCCCAAGCAGTGGATCGACCTCTACCTGACTGCGGGGGAACGCATCAAGCTGGGCTGGCCCGACATGGACTCGCGTGTGCCGGACATCCGCCAGCGCGTGGAACGCAAGCTGTCTGCCCTGGCGGGTGCGCTCCGCGCCTCGGAGGAACGGGGGCGGCGACTCGTCAACCTCGATCTCACCTTTACCGACCAGTATGTTCCGGGGCAGGAATATTGATTAGACATTGAAATTACGCCTTGTTTCGGGGACACTACGGCACTTTTTTGGAATGATTGAAATATGGGACTGGCACCAATAGTTGCACTGGAAATCGG
>CAZMSS010000195.1:0-5739 GCA_964568965.1 uncultured Verrucomicrobiota bacterium
CTCCTGCCCCCTGCCCCCTGTCCCCTGGGCACCCTCGATCAGCCGTGACGAGTACGAGGCTGCCCTTGTACGGCTGAAGCGCTATCTGTTCACCGGTGATACCTATCAGGTGAATTTCACCTTCCGGCTCACGGCCCCCGCTCTCTCCGCTCCGGAATCGCTCTTCCGCGACCTGATACAGGCTCAGGGCGCACATTATTCCGCCTTTGTGGATACGGGTAACTTCACCCTGTGCTCGGTTTCTCCTGAACTTTTCTTCCTTCTTGACGGCGACCGCCTTGAATCCCGCCCGATGAAGGGAACGCAGACTCGCGGCCTGACCTTGGAAGACGATCTGAAGCAATCGCAGAGCCTGCGGAACTCAGAAAAGAACCAGGCTGAGAACATCATGATTGTGGACATGATCCGCAACGACATGGGGCGCGTGGCAATACCGGGTAGCGTTACCCCTGAATCGCTGTTCGACGTCGAGCGCTATCCCACCGTCTGGCAGATGGTCTCCACCGTCGCCTCGAAAACCCGGGCGCCTGTCAGCGAAATCTTTGCAGCCCTGTTCCCCTGCGCCTCTATCACCGGGGCACCGAAACCACGCACCATGGAGATTATCGCTCTTGAGGAGAGCACCCCGCGCCGGATTTACACCGGGACCATCGGCTACATTGCCCCGGGCCGGAAAGCCCAGTTCAATGTCGCCATCCGCACCGTGCTGACGGATCGGCGGGCGGGCACGGCGGAGTATGGTGTGGGCGGGGGGATTGTGTGGGATTCAGTGTCCGGAAACGAATATGAAGAGTGCTGGCTCAAGGCGAAGGTACTCACTGAGAAACCGTCCTCCTTTGACCTCCTGGAAACCCTGTTCTGGACACCCGATGGAGGCTATTTTCTCCTGGAGCGTCATCTGAAGCGCCTGCGTGATTCAGCCGAATATTTCGACATTTCTGTTTCTGAGTCCGACCTGCGTTCAAAATTGAATATGGTCGATGGTCAGGCCCCCCGCCGCGTCCGTCTTCTGGTCGCCCCTGATGGAACAAGCCGGGTTGAATCCTTTCCATTCGACCCGGTTACTGCCGCGTCCCCCGTCCGGGTTCGCCTGGCGGCCGCCCCCATCGATCCTGCTGACCGGTTCCTTTACCATAAGACCACCCGTCGGGAGGTATATGAACAGGCGAAGTCCGGGGTTGGGGCCTGTGATGACGTCCTGCTCTGGAACCCGGCGGGGGAATTGATGGAATCCACCATCGCGAATATCGTGGTGGAACGCGACGGCCAGCTCCTGACCCCGCCGGTCCGGTGCGGACTGCTGCCCGGCACCTACCGTGCTGAACTGCTGGAACAGGGTACAATCAAGGAAGGCGTCATTGCCGTCGCGGATCTCGCCCGTTGTGGCAAAATCCACCTCGTCAATTCCCTCCGCAAATGGCGCGAGGCAATCCTGCTCTGAGGTCCGGGCCGGTTACAGGGTCTTGACGAACCGTTCCAGCCGGATCATGCCTTCCTCGATGTTCGCCATGCTGCAGGCATAGGACAGACGGATGTTTTCATCGGCACCGAAGGGAAGCCCGGGCACGACAGCCATCTTTTCCTGAACCAGCAGCTTTTCGGCAAACTGCAGGGAAGACATTCCGAACGATGCGATATTCGGGAACACATAGAACGCACCGGCGGGCTTTACACAGGAGATCCCCTTGATCCCGGTTATCCGCTTATGAAGGACCTGCCGGCGTTCATCAAAGGCCGCCACCATTTTTGTGACGCAATCCTGGGACCCACGCAACGCCGCAACGGCACCATATTGTGCAAATGTGTTGGGAGCCGATGTGCTGTGACTCTGGAAGGCTGACCCGGCCTTGACGATCTCGATCGGGCCCGCATAGTAGCCGAGGCGCCATCCGGTCATCGCATAAGGCTTACTGAATCCGTTCACCGTGATGGTTCGCTTGAAGATCTCCGGGGAGAGCGCCCCCACGCTGACCGCCTCCACACCGTCATAGACCATCCGCTCATAGATCTCATCGGACACAATGTAAAGGTTGTGCTTCACGGCCACTTCCGCCAACGCCCGAAGCTCGGCCCGGCTGTAAACCATCCCCGTCGGGTTGGAGGGACTGTTGAGGACCAGCGCCTTGCTTCGCGGTGTGATGGCCGCTTCCAACTGGGAAGCCGTAACCTTGAGGCCGTGCGCCTCAGTTCCACGGATGAACACAGGCCGTCCGCCGGCGACGCGAACCATCTCCGGGTAGCTCAGCCAATACGGCGCGGGAATGATGATTTCATCCCCTTCGCGGCACAACGCCATGAAAATATTGAACAACGAATGCTTGGCTCCATTGCTCACCAGGATCTGTTCCTGCCGGTAGGACAACTTGTTCTCGTTGGCCAGCTTGTCGGCAATCGCCGCGCGCAATTCCGGTATGCCATCATTCGGGGCATACTTGGTCTTGCCGTCCTTCAGGGCCTTGGCGGCAGCCTCCTTGATGTGTTCGGGCGTGTCAAAATCAGGCTCACCAGCACCAAATCCACAGACCTTTTCCCCCGCCGCAGCCAGAGCCTTCGCTTTGGCGTCAATCGCCAGGGTCAAGGAGGGAGCAATTGCCAACACTCGCTCATTAAGTTCCATAGTATTTCTCCACCCACTCCCGGATTGTATCCTTTTGGACGTCCACAATTTTCATTTCCCGCACTGCATTCTCAGGAGAATCAGAGGCATGTGCGGCATTGACCATGATGTCGCTGCCGAACTCCCGGCGCACGGAGCCGACCTGCGCCTTGGCCGGGTCCGTAGGGCCCAGCAGGTAGCGGATCTTCTCGACGGCGCTCATGCCTTTGTAGATCAACGCCAGGCAATTCTCCGATCCAGTCTTCGCCTTGTCGGCTTCCGCCACCTCGGAGGGACGATGCCCGGTCATGAACTTGACGATATCTTCGAACTGGCGCTCTCCGACGATTGGCCCGACTTGCTCGCCGACCGCAGCCTTGGCGTCCTCGGGGATCGTGATATCCAGCGCTTTTTCAAGGATGTCTCCGGCGCGCTGAGCGGTAATCTTCTTGAACTTCTCACGGAGAATGGGGCGAACCGGCCCGTAAAAATCCTCGGCTTGAGCCACGGTCATCGAAAACTTCCTCAGCCCCACGATGCGGAGACCTGAGCGGGACAGCAAGTCAATGATGTGACCGGGACGCACGGAAGGAAACCTGAAATTGTCGGGCTTGATCAGCACCAGCGTGCTTTGAACTCCCTCTGAGTCCGCCACATCCATGCTGTGGTCCACAACTCCGCCATCAGCCTCGGAATATTCAGCCCACAAGCGGAGAACCGAGGCGGCACGCTCAACAGACGGGGCAACCAGAACGGCGGGCTCAAAATAGGTCACCTTGCCCGAATCATCCGCCACAAAGTCCCCGTAGGTGTCACGAATCGTCTCGCCGCCCACCCACCCGGCCTTGAGGTGGCCGGTGGCCTCCCGGACCTTCTGGATGGCGTTCTCCCCCTCGAACATCAGCAGGATGACCCGGCGGCGGAGTCCGGTCACAGGATCAGGGCCATAGGACTTGCGGACATATTCACTCAGCAACCGGGCAAACTCAGGCTCTGCCTGATTGCTGGTCAACAAGGAATCAGCATAGCGCGTAACAAGTTCCTGACTGGGACCGAACATGCGAGCGGCGGCCAACTCCAGGCCGGTGCGGCTCATCAGACGTCCGATCACCCCCCCTGTCCGGGATTTTGAGATCGTATACGGATTAATCAATGCAAATGCCAGTTCCTGTGCCATAAAATCATCCTTCCAAATCATTGGGCGCCACACAATTCGGGCGAAGTATCCTGATTGCATTCCTGCGAATCAAGTCTAATCATCGTAAAAGATTTGACATGATCAGTCCCGCTTATCATGATGAGAGCGAAACCAAGGATCTGGTATTTATGGGCATAAAGATCTTACTCTGCGATGATCACCAGATAATAAGGGAGGGATTGCGGTCCCTTCTTGAAAAACAGCCTGACATGACGGTTGTGGGTGAAGGCATCAACGGACTGGATGCCATCCGACTCGCCCAGGACAAAAAACCGGATATCATCGTCCTCGACATCGGCATGCCCGAACTGAACGGTATTGCCGCCACACGCCGGATCTTCGAGGAATGCGAAAAAATCAAAATTCTCGCGCTGTCGATGCATTCCGACCACCACTTCGTGACAGAAATGCTGGAAGCGGGCGCCTCGGGATATATGCTTAAGGACAGTGCGTTTTCCGAGCTGGCCAATGCCATAAGAACCATCATGTCCGGCGGACTGTTCATCAGCCCCCGCATCGCGGGGAATGTCCTGGAGCAGTTCACCAAGCGCACAAAATCCACCGTTCGCCGGAAGCAGCAACGCAAGGTCGAGCTGAGCCAGCGGGAATCGGAAATCCTGCAGATGATCGCCGAGGGAAAAAGCTCCAAGGACATCGCCCAGACCATCAATATCAGCATCAAGACTGTGGAGACGCACCGCCAGCATATCATGCACAAGCTTGGCGCACACAATGTGGCCTCGCTGACCAAATATGCCATCCGGGAAGGCCTCACCAGCCTGGAAGAATGAGCGACGACATCATTGCGGCCATCCACCGCCGGCTCAGGCGGTATTTTGAACACACCCAAAGCCCGGTCGCGCATTTCATGCAAGTGCGCACATTCGACCCGTTCCGCGTCCTCGTGGCCACCATCCTGAGCGCCCGCACAAAGGACCAGACAACCACTCTGGCGTGCGAACGGTTGTTCCGCGAAGTCCAATCGCTTGACGATCTCAGGAAGCTCCCGCTCACAAGGATTGAAGCGCTCATCTTCCCCGTCGGCTTTTACAAGACCAAGGCGCGCATGCTCAGCAAACTCCCCGATGCCGTCGAGACCCTCTATGGGGGCATCATTCCCGGCACCGTGGAGGAACTGGTCAAGCTACCGGGCGTGGGCCGCAAAACCGCGAATCTGGTCGTCACGGAGGCCTTTGACCGCCACGGCATCTGCGTGGACATTCATGTCCATCGCATCAGCAATCGCCTCGGCCTGCTGAAAACCTCAAAGCCTGAACAGACGGAAACCACCTTGCGCAGGATTCTTCCAAAACGGTACTGGAAAACCTGGAACCGGTATCTGGTCGCCTTCGGTCAGACCCTTTGCCTCCCCCGGTCCCCGCGATGCGGGGACTGCCCCATCAAAAACTTTTGCCGCCGCGTGGGCGTGGCACGCAGCTCGTCTACTGCACGCTGATAAGCGTCCCGGCCGCCTTAACTGCAAAAACCGCCGGCCACTGCCCGGGATTGATCGAGTTCACGCTGACGACCCAGTTGCCCGGGTTGGAGATGGCGGCGAGTATTTGCGCCGCTGTCCCCGAGCAGTCCCCTGCATAAAAGGCATTGCGATTCGTGCCTGCATGCACGGCGGTCCCGGCTTGAACAGAAAGTCCCTCCGGGATGTAACTGGTGCTGGAACCACCCCCGTTCAGGTTGTCCCATCCCGCATTCGCGAAATTCAATCCGTAAAGCATCACGGCATGAGCCGGGTCGCCCCACCAGGGCCCAATCCCGGCGGCATTGGATACCACCGTGCCGGTATAGGCAAATATCTGGTCACCGGATGAACTTAAGGCAGGCGCCCCGCCCGAGATCGCCCCTACGCTCCAGCATTTCTGCGTCCCGGAGATCCAGGAGATCACCGTTCCTGCCTTGATGAAATTGGTGCTGGTCCATGTCAGGGGAC
>CAZMSS010000196.1:0-5720 GCA_964568965.1 uncultured Verrucomicrobiota bacterium
GCAGCGTCAGATGTGTATAAGAGACAGGGGCTGGCCCTGGACGGAAGAGTCCCCCGCCCTTCCGCCCCTGAAGCCGGACGGCACCCCGTGGCCGCGCGTGAGCCTGGTCATTCCCTGCCTGAATGCCGGCCCTTTCCTGGAAGAAAGCATCCGCTCACTATTGCTGCAACGCTATGGCGACCTGGAGATCATCATCATGGATGGCGGCAGCTCGGATGAAAGCATGTCGATCATCCGCAAGTATGAACCCTGGCTGACCCATTGGGAAAGCCGGCCTGACCGGGGGCAGAGTCATGCGATCAACAAGGGCCTGGCGAAATGCACCGGCCAGTTCTTCAACTGGCATAACGCCGATGATCTCCTCCTCCCTGGCAGTCTGGCACAGACGGTGCTGGGTTTTGATCGCTACCCGGACGCCGTCTATCTGGCTCGATACCGCCTGCTGCTGGATGAGACTGGTACCTGTACCCCGAAGCGGCGGGAAATGCCCTCCCGGCGGATTGAGGACCGCGACACTTTCACGGTTATCAGTGGCGGGAGCCAGCCAGGGGGCCTCATGCGTCTGGAGAATGTCATTGCCGCCGGTGGTGTGGACGAGGAATTGGAATGCTGCATGGATGAAGATCTGCAACTGCGCCTCCTGATCAGCGGCCCCGCCTATTTTCTGGAAGATCCTGGCTTTATCTTCCGTGTCCGGCCAGCCCAGAAAAGCCAGAGTCTTACCAAACTCCGCGTCCGCGAAAAGATCCGTATCCACAAAAGCATTTACGCCCGGCTTCCTGAAGGGGATCCACGTCACACGTACCGAGCCGCATCCATCATATTCATCCATTCCTGGGCGGCTCGACTCCTCTGGCAAAAACACCACTATGCAAGCGCCCTGCTCCACGTCGCGCGAAGCCTGATCGCCAAAGTGTCGTGCCGCTAGACGCAGCCTTGACGAACCTTGAACAGGCTGGAACTTAATCCAATCAGCCAAACCAACACAATACCCGATGGCGGCCGGCTTGAATTTCCGGCTGGCGTCATCTCTTGCTGAACCTGTTTAGCATTGGCTTTTTTGCAAGGACTGCCCTCGCGAACGGAAGAGGAGAGAACGGACCACGGGGACAGACCAATAACGCCCCCCCCCCGATCCACGGGCGCGCGCAGGGTTGCAGATACTTCCCCAGCCCCTTACCGGCTGACCTGGATGCGGTAGTATCGCTGAAACTCGCCCGGAGGGATCGCGTTTGTAGCGGAGAGGATCCCGTCCACAACCGGACGCAGGTTGTTTGTCCAAGGGATGAACCCGTTCATCAAGTTTGTGGAGGTGTAGAGCGTATAGCGGCGTCCCGCCAATCCGACCCAGTCGAAGGAGATCCCCGAACCCGGATCAATAACCAATTCCATAATCCTGAATGCCGACTGGCCGTTAGTGGGATTCGTTCCCGTCAGCCACTCCTCGAAGTTACTGGATCCGTCATGATCGGAATCATTGGTCGCGCCCCCGCTATTTCCAGATGGCCAATAGGTGGTGGCCCAGGCATCTGGCAGGCCGTTGGTGTCGGTATCCGCAACAACGGCCACCACACCGGAAGTGTCCCCTCGTGCCGCATAGGAATCAAATGCCATGAGGCGTACGGGCTGAACACCCGCCGGCAGGCTCGAGTTGCTGGCGGAGAGCCCCGTCCCCAAATAGCCAGCCACATCCGACCACCAGACGAGTTTACAGGGATCCCCTTCAGGATCCACCCCAAGCCCGCTGAACGGGATGCTTTCCCACTGCAGACAGGGGGTGATAGGCTGGGGCTCGATAAAGACCGCGACGGGCGGACAATTGCAAAGCGCGGCTACCTCATTGGAAGATAGAGCGCGGTTGTAGAGGCGGACATCATCCAACTTCCCATTGAAATACCGGTTTGGGTCCGAGTCCGTACGTCCGCCAAGATACAGGTCCGTGGCGGGATTTAAAACGGCCCCGCCCAGGGCGGCGTTGCCGACCTTGAACCGACCGTCGAGATACACCCTGGCGCCCTCATTGCTCTTGACCGTCAGCGTATAGAGATGCCACGTATCATCAGGGAATCCCACCAGCTGTATATCCAGACTGTATATCGTAGCGGAATCCAGCGGATCATCGGCATCCAGCACGCTGGTCCGAATCAGATTCGGCATGGCCTGCTCGCTCTCCGTCAGGTAGATATTCACATTATTCGCGGCCTGCGGGGTCCCGTGGCTAAACATGTATTGAAACGTGGATCCGGAATTGTTGCTGCACCGGAACCAGAACGACACGGTCAGTTCGGGACCGTAATTGAAATCCGGCACCCGGACCTGATCATTAATCCCATCCACCGCCACCCCGCCGGCCCATTTACCCGTGGTCCAGAGTGTACCGTTCTCCAGCACTGCCGCATGGCCCTTTCCACTACTGTCAGCGGAGACCAGACCGGAGTCTTCGTCCAGCTTCAGCCATAAATTCATCTCCGCCTGGGGCCAGGAGAAATTGGTGGCAATAGGAGTCACCATCTTGTTCCCTGCGGCATCTTTCACTCCATTGACGGTGAGCGTGTAGGTTCCGTTGGTTAAGCCGCCAATCCCCAGCATAACCTGCATCGCAGCCGGAACCGAGGCATAGACCGGAACCGAGGCAGACAGGGTGTAGTTTGTCCGCTCCCCTGCCGAGGCCCAGTCAAGTCGCTCATTGAAAACGACCTGGAGCGTATTGCTATCCAACGCCAAAACCTGATAAGGCCTGGGCGGAGTCGAGTCGTCCATGGGATCGGAGGCAATCACGACCAGAGTTTGCCCCGGCGTGCCAACAGACGTTCCGGAAACCACATTCGAGAGGCAAACCATGAACCCCTGGTCGGGCTGGTCCAGGCTGTCATTCAGGATCGTAACGTGAACCGTTCCCGTGGTCTGCCCGGCAGAGAAAGACAGAACACCGTTCGTGGCCACGTAGTCCGCACCCGCCACGGCCGTACCGTTACTTGTGTAATACCCGATGGTGCTGGAGGAGTTCGTCACCTGAGACCGCACGACGGAGAGCCTGGCGACTCCCGAGGTCTCCGAGACTATTGTCGCCGGGGCCTCCATAACAAACATCGCGGGGGGCACACCGGAGAGGTTGCAGGTCATACTCAGGCCATCCGCAGATATGGAATCCAGCGTCACATCCGTGGCTGTCCCGTCATATCGGGCGGAGTCAGGGGTTGTTAAGGGGGAGAACGCAGCCCCGGCCCGGTAGTAATCGGTGGCATCGGCATAGTCACCTGCTTCGATGTCCTCAAAACCATCCGCCTCCATGAGGCGCAGGAGCTTGTGATCGGCATAGGAATTGTCATAAAGGAAGTCCGTTCCCTCCGCATTAAGGCGGGCATCGACATGCCAGACCAGGAGCCCATCGCCGGGCATGTTGACATCATCATCGTTATTAACCCGATACCGGTTCTGAACCATGAAATATTCTGCAAATGGGGTGCCATTGGTGTAGCAGTTCATGACCAGAGCGGCATCAGGATACTGTCCCGTGGCCCGGAGAACTTGCCCTATCTGGGCATTGGTGATCACCACAGGCGTCACCCAGTCCAGCATGAATTTGCTGAATGCGTTGTGATCCCCATAGGTGCCATCCATCATGTCCAAACCGCCCACCCCGCCGACTGGACCGACTGTGTCATTATAGTCATAGTAGTCCGGCAGGCCCAGCGCATGTCCCGTTTCGTGAATAATCGTGTCGGCCGTGTAACTTCCCGAGGGATAATCGATGGTTTCCCACTGCCATGAAAAGGAATCGAACTTCACGCCATCCTTCACGATATTAGTGGACGAAATGTTCCATTGATACCCCCACCAGAATGAAGACCAATCGCCGGGCGCTCCCGCCCAGATAACGGCAAAGTAATCGATTCTCCCATCGTGGTTATTGTCGAACTGGCTATAATCAATGGCGCCATCATAGGCGGAAGCGACCTCGTTAATGATCATTGCATTGCCCAGATTTCCATCCCCGTAGGTATTGGTATACCAGGATCGGGTGTGGGACATACGGTACCAGCCCGCCACGGAACCGGTCAGATAGAGATTGCTGTAGGAGGACCGCTGATAATACTTCTGCATGCTTTCCAATGGGTATTCAATCATATCCCCGGCGCCAAACACCTTGTTTGAAACCGTCACCGCCGTTTCTAAGGCGTTCGCATCGGGGAAATCGATCAGGAACACCAGAACCTTGTTGGTTCCCGTGGTTGGCATTCCTTCCCAGGCCGGCGGAACCTCAACCACCCCGACCTTGGCCGGAGCTGCCAACTTTTGAAGTTTCAAGGAGGTTCTCCTGGCAACATCAGGACGGACACGATGATTGCCGAATTGTCGCGCACGCTCCAATCGCTGGGTCAGGGTCCCATCTGCCTGATAGGACTCCAGCATGCCCGGCTGAGGCCGCTCCAGACCAACAGCGATGGACGCACCCAGAATCCAGAGCAGGGATCCAACACGAGCAATAGCGGACATCACGCTCTTCATGAACCTTCCTTATTCAGGGGGACTATGACAATGGGATTGATTTACCGGTTGGCGTCATCTCTTGCTGAACCTGTTTAGCATTGGCTTTTTTGCAAGGACTGCCTTCGCGAACGGAAGAGGAGACAGGAGTCACGTCTCCATTGTCTGCAATTTATGAATAATTGTGTTCCTTGATCCCAAGCGTCTTCGCAACAGCCGCTAACGTGCGATCTCTCGTCCACAAGGGAATGCGACTGACCAGGGCAGAGGCGAGCAAATTCATGTCAATCCAGCCCAATCCCTTACCATTCAGCTTGTGCCTATCAATCAAGTGCATTACTTCTTCGTTAGTGGCAAGAGTGACCAAGGGTAATTCGGAGAGTAATGACAGAAGTTCACCTCTGTTCGACAGATTTCCGCAAGCCAGCTCGCCAATCACAAAGGGATGGGTTGTGACTAGTCCCTCTGAAAGGAAATCCTGCAGCAAGGGCTCACCCCGCCTGAGGTGATCCACCCAAACAGACGTGTCAACAAATACGGAGTGCATCAAGCTGCTCTCCGCCTTGGTATCGGGCGCAAGGTTTTTTCGGTGCCCCCAAGACTCGCTAAGCGCTTGGCACTTTCAATTGCAATAAGCGCTTGAAGGCCTTTTTGGACAAGGGACGTCTTTTCCTTGATACCCGTAATGGCCGCGGCTTTCCGAAGCGTCTGATCGTCAATATTAAGTGTTGTTCTCATGCATATATGTATGCATATTTCTGACATCATTTGCAAGTCGCATTTCCCCGAACGGTACTATATTCCCGTTCAACTCGGCCCTTGAACATGAACTGGCTGGCACTCAACCAAATCACTCCCGCCAACACAATACCCGATAGCGGCGGGATGGTAGCTGGCGAACTGCCCTGAGCTTGCCAGCAGTGAGCTTGCCGAACTGTCGAAGGGTACCGACAGCGGCGACCGCCGCGCCGCGCTAAATGAGTTCGGCGCTCACGGGGCATGACGGGCAGGCGGATTTGTCCGCCGTAGCCATCCTAGCGAAGGTGGACGGAGGCCGCCAGAACGGCTTGCCGCGTGAGTGCCGTCCTTGAAGGACCGCCCCGACCTGCCCTGAGCTTGTCGAAGGGGTGGCGGGCCGACCACCGCGCCAGCCCCCTGGTCAATAAATGCATTTTGCAGAGACGGTGTAAAAGATAAAGCCGGGGGCGTCCGGCGCAAGGGGGACAAGTGAG
>CAZMSS010000197.1:0-5686 GCA_964568965.1 uncultured Verrucomicrobiota bacterium
TGAAAGAAGACTGGATCAGTCTTGTTATGAGGGGCGGATTTGATATAACACTCGGATTAATGGAATCAGGAAAGGACAAGTCGTATGCGAAGGAACACGATGTGGATGGCTGGTTTTCTGATGATATCGGGTAGCATGGCTTGTGTGGGTCTGGCTCAAGCCCAGGAGCCTGCCCTCACTGTCCAGCCGCCGGCGGCCGCGCCGATGCTGGAGGCCGTTACCGTTCCGGTTGAAACCAATGCCGTGCCGGCTCCCGCCGCCACCGAACCCCAGACGGTGACGAATGCGCCGGTGACGGTTGAGGTACCCGTTGTGACGAACGCGCCGGTCATACCGGTGATTACCAATGTGCCCGCTGACGTGGCGGTCGCGGTGGAGCCGGGCCAGGCCTGGAAGGACAGCTCATGGCAGGTGGGTACCCGCTATACCGAGGTCCAGCTTCAGGACAAGACACGGGGGACCCCTGGTAATGGATCCTATTTTGGAACCATCACGGAGATCACAGAGGAACAGGATGGCTTGCCGAACAAGGCTTATGTCCAGTATCGCCTCTTCAAGTCCCCGGTCTGGCTGGGTGTGAGTTATGATCATCTCAGCGCCAAAACACAGGATAACGTGGATATCGACGGCGACGGCATTTATGACCTGAAGGGCAGTGATGGTTCCGAAGAGATTCAGGGTTTGATCCCGTACCTGCAGGCGGCGTGGGACAACAAGACCCGGTTTTCTCCCTATGTGCAGGCGGGGTTCGGCTTTTATCAGGCAAAATTCAACCCGAACTCCTGGGGTAATAACCGCCAGAGGTACGTGGAGGCGACGGGCAATGTCACCGGCATTGAGCTGGCAGGAGGCCTCAACATTCGGCTGTACAAGAATCTTTCCGCCGACATCTTCGCGAAGACCATGAAGGTCGAGGACATTACCGGCGACTGGTATTACAATTACGGTCGAAACTACGGCGGCCCGTTCATCATGACGATGAGTTACACCGCTTTCGGTGCCGGACTGAACTACCGGTTCTAAGAATGAGGCTTAGGGTTCCACGGATTGTCTCGGCGACCCTGCTGTTTGTAACCCTTGTGGTTGCGGCCGGTGTTTGGTTGAGGATCCAGAAATCCAAACCGGTCGACGTTCCGATCCTGATGTATCACAGGATCGGGGATACCTATGATTCCCCCTGGTGGGTCACCGTGCGTGACTTTGATGCCCAGATGGCCGCGCTTCAGGAGCAGGGGTATGTGAGCATCCTGCCGTCGAGACTGGCGGCCCATCAACGCTGGGGGCGGCCCCTGCCTCGGAAGCCCGTGATCATCACCCTGGACGACGGGTATCTCAATGCTCTTGAAAATGCGGAACCGATTCTCGAAAAACACGGATTCAAGGCCGTCTGTTACCTGATCACGGGAATGGTAAGCGATTCTCCCGGGACCCGGAAAAGCTGGGAGGGGACTCCGCTCCTGTCATGGCCGGAAGTACGCGCTATGCAGAGACGGGGGAATATCCAGTTTGGAGGGCATAGCCGGAACCACCCGAATTTGCGGGCCATGGCAGACCCTTCCGGGGAGATTTCGGGGTGTTATCGGGATTTGAGGGAAAAAGGCGGGTTCAGGCCGGAGGGGTTCTGTTTTCCCTCGGGCCAATACCAGGCAGAGACCCTGGCTTGTGTAGCGCGGGCCAAATTCACCACGGCGGTCACCTGTGAGGACGGCATTGCCCGAATAGGGCCGGGGGCTAAACTGTTGGAATTGCCGAGAGTGGTGGTGATGGGAGGGTGGCACCGATTTAAGGTCGAACCCCGCGGTGTTCAAAATAACAGGATTATCATCGGGGTTGCCAAGGAAGGCCGTTCCCTTACGGTGTCACCACGGTTGACTTGGTCTCCCAACGGGGCCTCTTGCAGGGAAGGATGGCTTTCTCCTGTCGAGGTGTCGGCGGTTCCGGCCCTGTTGAAGTGGGAAATCCCGGAAACGGAAAAGCATGGGGATGAGATTCTGGAGTTATGGGATAATTACCGCGTGGTCCGGCTATTCAGAGAGACCCTTTCGAAGGGGCCCGGGGGGACTTGAAGAAGATCCTATCCGTGCCGCAGGCATTCAACCGGGCGGAGTTTGGCCGCCTGAGCGGCGGGAGCCAGTCCGAAAATCACGCCGACCAGCCATGACACCGCCAGGGCGGTGATCACGGCGCCGGGGGTGACCACTCCGGGCCACCCGGTAAACTGGGATGCCGCGGGTACGGCGGCAAAGCCGATCAGGCAGCCGATAAGTCCCCCGGTGGTGGACAATACCACCGTCTCCGCCAGAAATTGCCACATGATATCGCGTTGCGAGGCGCCGATGGCGCGCCGCACCCCGATTTCGGGGATTCGTTCCGTGACGACCGCCAGCATGATATTCATGATTCCAATGCCCCCCACCAGAAGGGAGATGGCGGCAATGGCCAGCAGGACCATATTGAGGACCCGTTGGGTCCGCTGTTTGCTCTGGAGCAGATCCAATGGAACGGTGACCAGTACATCAGAGGAGGAATGAGTCATGGAAATCATGCGCTGCAGCACCTGGGCGGCGTCGCTGATGATCTTTTCATCGGGCAGGTTGACAACGACCTGCCCCACCTCGGTCCGGGTGAATTCCGCGCTGCCGTTCTCGCGTTTGGCGCTGGTGGTGCCGAAGAGGCGCCTGGCGGTGACGTAGGGCAAGAAAACCCCCGTCGCGCCCAGTCGCGACGGCAACCGGACTACCCCGATGATCCTGACATAGTTATGACCGATCCGGATTTGCTTGCCGACGGCACCACCCAACCCGGAGAGGGAGTTGGCAACCTGTTCTGTGACCACCGCCACAGCGTGACCGTTCACGTTGTTAACCTCGGAGATCAACCTCCCCCTTACAAGGGAGGACTGGAAGAGGCTGAAATAATCCGGTGACACCCCCAGCACGCGGGTATCGATCCGTTGGCTTCCCTGATACACCTTCTGCTTCACAAGATGCGCGACCATGACGGACGAGTCCGGAAGGAGTGCCTGGATGCGTTTGACATCACGGAACGTCAGCCCGTAATTATAAAACGTCGGTCCCCTGCGTGGGCTGGTGGAGGTCGGGGGCGTGCGGGAGGCTCCGGTGGAAGGCACGGAATCCAGAATGATGTTGTTCAACCCCAGCCCCTCGATTTCCTTGAGTACCGTGCGCTGGGCGCCTTCCCCGATGGCCATCATTGTGACCACGGCACCAACCCCGAACATGACACCCAGCAGCGTCAGCAGGGAACGGAGTTTGTGGCGGAAGAGATTCCGCGCCCCGTCCACGGCAAGCTCAAGGATCCAGGTCGGGCGCTTTGTCATGAGCGGTCCCCCTCGGTCAACAGCCCGTCGGCGATCTTCACGATACGGGGAATCCGCCCGGCCACCCCGGGATCATGCGTGATCACGATGAGCGTCTTGCCTTCTCCTCTCAAGGCATCAAAGATGGCGAGTATTTCCTGGCCGCTTTTTGAGTCCAGGTTTCCGGTCGGCTCGTCCGCGAGGATCATGGGGGGATTGGTTACCAGGGCGCGGGCGATGGCCACGCGCTGGCATTCGCCCCCCGAGAGTTGACGGGGGCGGTGCGTGAGACGGTGTCCGAGATTCACGGCTTCCAGCTGGGTGGCCGAGCGTTCCCGGCGCTCCCGGGCGCGAACGCCCTGATAGAATAGCGGGAGTTCGACATTCTCAATCACCGACAGGTGGCTGATCAGGTGGAACGACTGGAAGACAAAGCCGATGAACTGCCCCCTGAATTGCGAGAGTTCGCGATCTGAGAAAGTCGTGGTGTCACGGCCATCATAATTCATGATTCCGGACGTCGGGGAGTCCAGCAATCCCAACAGATTGAGGAGGGTGGATTTTCCCGATCCCGAGGGCCCCAGAATCCCGACGTATTCCCCCCGGTCCACCTTGAGGTTGACCGCCTGAAGGGCCCGGACCCCCGCACCGGCGGGATAGATTTTACTAACATTGATCAGTTCGATCATGATGGGGACGGGGTGGCGGGTTTCTCCGGCGGATTCAACAAGACCTTATCACCCGGGTTGATCCCCTCCAATATTTCGACATACTGGACGGAAGCCCGGCCGATTTTGACTTCCTTGCGTTTCCCCGGCAGAAAATTTGCCGGATAAACAAAAAACTTGTCCCCATCCCTGAACACGGCCTGTACGGGGAGGTATAATGCCTGGGGAATGGTATCGACAACAATCTCCGCGTCACAGGAAAAGCCGGGGCGCAACTCCTTCGTGTATTTCAGCGTGATCTCAACCCTGAAATCCTTGACATCGCCTGACCACCATCCCCCGGAATTGGCCACTTCCGCGACTTTGAACACTTCGCCCCGGAATGTCCGGTTCGCCAACGCTTCGATGGTGATCTCCGCCGGCTGTCCGGTTTTGACGTTCTGGATATCGGCCTCGGGGATATTGATCACGGCTTCCATGACCGAGCGGTTTGGGATCGTCATCAGGATCTGGCCGGGCTGGAAGGTGGCGCCCACCTGGATTTCATTGCGACGCCAGGCCTCATCGGGATTGCCGTACATGACGATTCCCGCCAGAGGGGCCCGGATCTCCAGGGCGGCTCGTTCTTCTTTTTTGGCCTTCAGGTCATTGCGGGCCAATTCAACGGCCCTTTGGGCGGAGTCCACAGCCTGGGTTTTGGCCAGGAGCAGGGCGGCATTCTGCTTCCGGGCTTTCTCAATTTGGGTTTTGGCCTTATCCAGGGCCGCCTCCGCTGCCGCTTTTTTGAGGGGGCTGGTATAGTTTTCCAGAAGCTTCTTTTCGATCTGGGCGCTTTCCATGGCGAGTTTGGCCGTCTCAAGCTTGACCCGTTCCTCATCCACCTCATCTTCCGTGACAAAGCCGTCTTTTAACAGTCCCCGAAGCGCCTCGTACCCGCGTTTTTTCCGCGTGTATTCGCTCTCGGCTGTCTGGGACTTGACTTCCGCGTTGCGCCGGTCCATGGGCTCATCCCCCTCGATGAATTTCTGGAGTCCCATCGTGGCGGCCGAGAAATCCTGTTCCGCGAGCGTGATGGCGCTCTTGTTGTCCATGAGCTGGATATCCAGCCCGGTTTGCGCCGCCACGAGCTTGCTTTCCGCATCCCCCAGGGCCACTTCAAAGTCCTTGATACGCTGGTCGATGTCGTCGGTGTTGAACTGGGCAAGGACGTCATTGGAGCTGACATTCGAGCCGTCGGCGATCAGATACGAAACGGCGGAGGGGCGTTTAATGGCGGGGGCGATCTTGACGGAGTCCATGGAGCGGATATCTCCGGAGCCATGGACAGTGATCACCAGGGGGCCGAGTTTGGCGGTTGCCGTGAGGGCGCCGGCTAACGAGGGCTTCATCTCATCCGTCTTGGGCTGGCAACCCGCCACTATGGCTGCTGCGGCGATCAGGGCAAGCCTGCCGGGTTTCAGTTTTGTTTTCATGAGTTCTCCTTCCGTCTCAATTCCATCAACGTCCCTCGTCATTTTTCTGTTGCCGGTGGCGGCAGTTCGATCAGCGTTCCATCGGCCCCCACGTCCAGGAGTCCGACGTCCCGGAGCAGTTGGATCCGCTGCCGCTCATACTGGACGAGGGCCTTGACATAGGAGTTCCGGGCATTGAGCAAGTCGTTCTGGGCTTCCACCACGTCGCGGTTGGAGAGGGTCCCGTT
>CAZMSS010000198.1:0-5683 GCA_964568965.1 uncultured Verrucomicrobiota bacterium
GCGGGCGCGGACATGATCGAGACCGACAGCTTCGGGGGGACGCGATGCAAGTTGCAGCACTTCGGCCTGGAGGAGAGGACTGTTGAGCTGAACGAGGCGGCGGCGGCCATCTCGCGCGAGGCTGCGGGCCTTGACCGGTGGGTTATTGCTTCCGTGGGCCCCACCGGGATGATGACTGTGATGGGGGATGTGACCGAGGACGACCTTTGCCGGTATTTCAAGGAGCAGACCATGGCCTTGGCCGCCGGCGGGGCTGATGCCCTCTGCATTGAAACGATGAGCGCGCTGGATGAGGCGGTGGCGGCGATCCGGGCGGCCCGCGAGAATACGGGCTGTGAGGTGATCTGCACCTTCACCTTCGAGCGGACAGTCCAGGGTGAGTACCGGACGATGATGGGGGTCTCGCCGGCCGAGGCGGCGCGAGCGGCGGTTGAGGCTGGCGCGCATGTCATCGGCACCAATTGCGGCAACGGCATGGAGCGGATGGTGGATATTGTGCGGGAGATGCGGGCCGCCTGCCCGGGAACCCCGATCCTGGTGCATGCCAACGCCGGCTTGCCCAAGTCGGTCAATGGCGTGGATGTCTTTCCCGAAACACCGGCCGACATGGCGGCCCGCGTGCCGTCATTGGTCGCCGCGGGCGCCTCCATCATCGGCGGTTGCTGTGGAACGACGCCGGCCCATATTGCGGCAATCAAGCAGGCGGTACTCGCCCTGAAGAAATAAATGGACGGCCTGAGTCATCATCCCCGTTTGGGCGTTTTCGGCGGAACCTTTAATCCGGTTCACCTGGGCCACTTGATCATGGCCCAGGACGCGATCGAGGCGTTTGATTTAGCCCGGGTCCTCTTTGTGCCCTGCGCCAGGCCACCCCATAAGCCGGGGGCGGACCTTGCCCCCGCGCAACACCGGTTGTCCATGCTGGAGACCGCCATCGAGGGGGATTTGCGCTTTGAGCTCTCCGACATGGAGATTCAGCGCGGCGGGACATCCTACACCATCGATACCATGCGGGCCGTGGCTGCAGATCACCCCGGTGTGGAACTGTTTTTCATTATCGGGGCGGATTCCCTGGTTGAACTGCATCTTTGGCGGGACATCGAGGCGCTGCTGCGGTTGTGCCGGATCGTCACGATTGCCCGGCCGGGAGTAAATCTCGAGGCCCTGCAGGCCAAGGACCTGAAATTGCAGGATCCCTGGCCGGAGCGACTCCGGGCGGATGTCCGCATCGGACACCTGGTCAACGTGTCCTCAACCGATATCCGGTATCGGATCGCGGAAGGCATGAGCATACGTTATCTTGTGCCGCCGGGGGTAGAAATGTATATTGCTGAACATTCCCTATACAGGAGATGAGCGGAATGATGGATTCATTGGATTTGATGCGTCGTGCGCGGGAAGCCTTGCTCTCAAAGAAGGCGGCCAACATTATGGTTTTCGATGTGAGGAAAACATCCCCCGTGACGGATTATTATATGATCGCGTCCGGTGCCACAGCGGCCCAGCTTAAGGCCATGGCCAGTGCCGTGACCAAGGATATCAAGCATGCCGGCACATTCGCCCCCCGCGTCTCCGGAGTCCCCGATGACGGCTGGATGGTGATAGACCTGTTCGATGTGGTCATCCACATATTTCAGGACGAGGTCCGGAGCTACTATTCCATAGAAGAGTTGTGGGCTGATTGTCCTCAGGTGAAGTGAGATCATCCATCAGGTCGTCGCGCGCATCCACCTTCATGCCTTGAAGGAGCAACAGCTGGTCAGCCAGGACCGCCATTTCGGAGTCGCCTGAATAGTTTTCCGGTGAGGCGTCATTCCCCATGACCAGGGCCACCAGGGGGACAATTTCCGTGGCGGCCGCGTTTTTCGCGAGGAGCGTTCCCCCAAGATGATGATTGAAGAGCATCAGGCTGGCGAGACAGATCGCCAGACTTGCTGCTGCCGCCATGATGCCCCGCCACGGAATGGACAGGTATAGCGGAGCCGGTCGGCTGTGTCGTTTCGCGGCTATCCGGATGGCCTCCAGGACCGCAGGGGAGGGGGCAGTTCGGGACACGGGGGCTTCCTTTATCGCCTGGCGAAGGGGTCCCAGGGTGGCCTGTAGCCGGCAACAGGCCTTGCAGTCATGGAGGTGGGTGGCGAGCTTCCGTTGCTGCCCCATGGTTAATTCACCCGAGTCCTGCAGCAGGATTAATTTTTCAATATCAGTGCAGTTCATGGCATTGTTTCCATTTCCCGTTGTTGATCGCCCAACAACGTTCTCAATTTCGCGAGAGCGTATTGCATTCTCGACAGGGCTGTGTTCAGCGAAACCCCCTGCAATTTTGCAATATCCTTAAAGGCCATATCCGCTTCCATCCGGAGCATGAACACCTCGCGCTGATCCTCCGGCAGTTGCGCCAGCGCCTGCTCAATGGCCTTCCTGATATCCTGGTTGCCCGCCTGACAGTCGGGACCCGGATCAGGTGCTATGAGCCTGTCGCGCAGGGTGGAATCGTTGTCATTTACGCCCAGGGGGGCGTCCATGCTCACCTGTTTCCAGTCCCGCCGGTTCCAGTCAATGACCAGGTTGTGGGCAATCCTGAACAACCAGCCCTTAAAACTTCCATTTCGAAAGCCCTTGGACTTTGTGATGACTCGTATCCACGTGTCCTGAAACACCTCGTCCGCTTCCGCGTGGCACTTCGTCATCCGTACCAGAAAGCTGTGAAGCGGCTTCTGATAGCGCTCCACCAGGATATCCAGAGCCTCTGAATTTCCCCGGTTGTAGTCCTCAATCAGAGCCTCATCACTGGGCTCCGGTTTCGGTCCTCCGGTCAAAATATCAGTCACTATTAACATAACGAACGGACACCCTTGTTTATTTTATGCAAATTACAGGTTGACTTGACCTGCTGGACCGATATTATGTCGGCGTTTTTTGCGATCAGCAAGCAACAACAGAATAGGGTAAAGGATAGTCTTATGCCGAACATCAAGCAAGCAGGCAAGCGTGCGAAACAGGCGCTCGTCCGGCGGGTGCGCAATCGCAGCACCAAGAGTGAAATTGCAACGAGTCGTCGTGTGTATGTCACGGCGGTCGAATCGAAGGACAAAGCCAAGGCGATGAAGGAATTCAGCGCGTTTTGTTCCATGCTCGACAAGTCCTCCAAGCGGGGCATCATCAAGAAAAATACTGCTGACCGCCGCAAGGCGCGTGCCGCCGCCATGCTGGCGAAGATGGCCTGAGTATTGTTTCCGCCGGGAGAAAAAGAAAAAGCCGTGCCGGGCAACCGGACACGGCTTTTCTTGTTGGTGCGCGCTTACCAGTACTCAACCACGCACTTGACAATCCGCTGGCCCAGGTCGGTGGCAGCCTTCGGCAGGGCCAGCCGGCGGGCGCTGGGCAGATCCGCAAGCGCGGTGAAGGTTGTGAAGCCGATGACGCCCTTGTTCTCCGCCACGACTTGATTCGAGGAGCGCTTCTTCAGGACAACATCCGCAGTCAGGGTCAGGCGGTACTCCTGGGCCGTAACGGCCTGGTCCCGGCGATACCGTAGCGGCTCGAGCTGGTATTTCCGCACGGTGACTTCCAGAATGCTGTCAGCCTGATCCTTGGGAAGGACTTTGAGGGATCCGTCCTTCTGGAATTCCTGGATGGCGGCTCCCGTCAGGATTGTTTCCAGGCCGGGTTCATTGGCAGCGTTGACGAACACAGGGATGTTGATTGAGGTGATGCCCGGGGGGAGATTGCTTCCGAGTTTGTATCCCACGCACCCGGGTGTGACGAGGAGCAGGGCGGCGGCGAGTCCAAGCATTCCGGACAGGATCGGCAGATTACTTCTTTTCATGGCTGTTGACTTCCTTTCTCAAAATCTCAACGCGGTTGCGGGCTTTGGCGGCAAGTTCACTGGAGGAGTATTTCGCGAGGAATCCCTCGTAGGCGATGAGGGCGGCTTTGGGACGGTGGGCGATCTCGTCATAATACCGTGCCATCTCGTAGGCCCGTTTCGCCTGTTCGTCATTCAATTGCTTCAGGTAGGTCCGGGCTTCCCCGACTTTTTCATGGCCGGGGTAGCTTTTGATGAACTGCACCAGGGCGGCACGGGCGGCATTACAGGCGTTCTCATCGTTCACGCGGTCCCGGTAAATCTTGAACAGGCTGTGGGCTTCGCGGAAGGAGGCCTGCGCCAGGATCGTCTCGTCACTGTAGCGGTTCTGGACGATTTCAAAGGCGGCCACCGCCTCCTCGCCCTCATCGTTCAGTTCATGGATGATGCCGATGTTCAGCTGGGCCGTCGCGGCATATTCCCATGTCGGGGCGTTCCGGATGATTTTCTCATAGAGGGGGATGGCTCTCTCAGGGGATTCGAAGCCCGGGAAGAAGAGGAACGATCCCTTGCGGGTCGTCATGAGGTAATTGGCGATTTTGAACTGGCGCCCCAGAACTTCCCGGTAATCGAATTGGCCGGGATAGTAATCAAAGAGGTATTGATATTCGTCAAAGGCCTTGTTTAAGAGCTCGCGCTGTTCCTGGACCTGGGCCAGCTTCAGTTGGGCCACCGGGGCTTCCGGGGAGTCCGGCCAGGCATAGACGAGGGCCTGATAGGCATTGGCGGCCTTGCGGAGTCGCTGGCCCAGGCGGAAGTCGTCGCCGAGCTTCATCTGCCCGGCTGCCGTTGCCCGCTCGGGACTGCGATACCAGTGTGTGCCCCGCTTGACCTTCGCTTTTTCGTCCTGCGACTGGGTCTGGGTTGAAGTTGTGTTGGGGGGTGGGGTGGGCATGGTGTCGTAGCTCGCCCCGCAGGGAAGGGTCGTCAACACCACCATCACGAGGATAGTCTGTAGCATGAAGCGCATATAGGGGCATACTCTAGGGGGCGTGGCGGGGAGGGTCAAGTGAGGAATGACAGGATTCACTGCTCGGCGGAGAGGGGGATGCATCGGCCAAGGGCTGCCGCGGTAAGCGCTTGCGTGCCGTCGAAAAACGGTTTGGGCGGAACGGTGAAGCCGACGTGCCGGGCTTCATCCACCAGGATGTGGAGGTACTCCGTCATATGTCGCGCTGTATAGGGGTTCACGTCGTGAAAGTTCATGATGACCGTGAGGGGCTCGTCCTGATGGCCGTTCCGCAAGGCATTGTGATAGGTCTCGATCAGGGCATTCCGGATGTGGACACGCCGGAAAAGACTGCTCTTGTAGCCGTAGATCAGGCCGTCCCGTGCACGGATATCCGCCATGAGCATATGGAGCCCCAACTCCTCGTAAAGGGTCCGCGTTGTCGGGTTCCTGGCCCCGAAGGGGGGGCGCACCAAGATCGGGTCTGATCCCGTCAACTCCCGGAGGAGCGCCTTGGCCTCCTTGAGGGACGCCTTCAGTTCATCGGGCGGGACCTTCCGGTGGTCGACATGCCCGCGGTGTGAGACGCTGTGAATGCCGAGTACATGGCCGTCGGCGGCCAGGGTCCTCATGACCTCGTGGCCCTCCGGTGTGCCCCCGCCGCGGGGATGGCCTGTCTGGACAAAGAAAATGGCCTTGGCGCCCGGCTGGACATCATTTGTGGCAAGTTGGTGCATGATGGCCAACGTCGGGTTATAGGTCTTTTTGATGCTGGGGCCGTCATCAAAGGTCAGCATGAAGCGGATTGCCGGCGGGGGGCCTGTCTCTTATACACATCTGACGCTGCCGACGAATAGAGAGGTGTA
>CAZMSS010000199.1:0-5679 GCA_964568965.1 uncultured Verrucomicrobiota bacterium
GTACTACACTGATCACGGGCGGTTGCGGTTTCATTGGCTCACATATTGCCGAGGCCCTCGTGTCTGAGGGTGTGCAGGTCCGGGTTTTTGATAATCTTTCCAGCGGAAATCCCGACAACCTCAAGGGATTCGGCGGCGATATCGACGTTATACGCGGCGATATTCGCGACCCCGATGCCCTGCGCGTGGCCATGAAGGGGGTCGAGCACGTGTTTCATGAGGCCGCCCTGGTGTCTGTGGCGGTGTCGGTCGAGCAGCCGGAGGAAAACGATGCCATCAATATCCGCGGCACCCTGAACGTGCTGCAGGCCGCCCGCGCGGCGGGCGTCAAGCGGGTCGTCCTGGCCAGTTCGGCGGCAGTCTATGGAAATAACCCCGCGTTGCCCAAGCGCGAGGACATGCTCCCCGAACCTGAGTCCCCGTACGCCCTCGGGAAACTGGCGGGCGAGCATTACCTCAAGCTGTTCAGCCATCTCTATGGTGTCGAGACCGTGGCGCTGCGTTACTTCAATGTGTTTGGTCCCCGGCAGGACGGAAAGTCGATGTACTCCGGCGTGATCTCGCGCTTTGTCGACGATATCCGGGCCGGGCGGGCTCCCACCATTTTCGGCGATGGCAATCAGACGCGCGACTTTGTCTTTGTGAAGGATGTCGTTCAGGCCAACGTGCTGGCGATGCGCTCACAGGAGGTTGGCAACGGAGAGGTGTTAAATGTTGCCAGAGGGCAGCAGATTTCCCTGCTGCAGCTCTGGGAGGCGCTCCGGGGCATTACCGGCAGCAAGCTCGTGCCGTCCTTCCGCGAGGCACGCCCCGGCGATATCCGCCATTCTCTCGCCGATATCAGTAAAATCCGGAAGGTACTCTGTTATCAGCCGCAGTTCGACCTGGAGTACGGACTGGGTCAAATTGTGGCTCCGGGTTGAGGGGACGCAGGATTCCGGACCCGAGACCCCGGACTGTGAACGTGCTTAATACTCCTTATTCTTGAGGCTCCTGATCCCCAGCCAGAGGGGAATGGCAATGGTCAGGAGGGAGAGCAGGATCACCCAGAGGCCGGCGATGACGTTGGCCTTCATGAAGAGGGTGTCGGCAAGCCCGTTGGAAATCCGCCAGTGCCAGATCAGGCCGAAGGGGAGGATCGTCCCCAGCATGTACCCCAGGCTGAGCACCAGGTTCATGGTGCCGCCGAATCCTGAAATGATGGCCACGGGATTGGGCTGCTTGAGATCGATGAACAGGGCGCCCAGACCGGTTGACAGCGCCGACACGGACAGTGAAATGGCAACCGCCAGCCCGATGGAGATGACGCTCAGCCCCGGCCCCGCCTGGAGCATCCATGTGGCCAGTCCCATCAGTCCGGCGCTGATGGTGACCATGGCAAGCGCGGCGAGGGAGAACTTGGCCAGCAGGATCCGCCGCATGCCCGTGGGGGCCAGGCCGAGGATCCAGAAGCTGTGCCCCTCCAGGCTCAGCTGCGGGAAGACGAACCGGGCGGCCAGCGAGCAGATCACCGATGAAACGCTGAAGATGTTCAGGAACACGATCAGGTTGCGCCAGACCAGAGGCATTTCGTTGTAATGGAACGACCGGAAACTTGAGAAGTACAAGCCCAGCAGGCCGAAGAAGATCAGCGCCTGTGACCATTGCAGCGGATCGCGCAGGAACGACCGGATGTCCTTCATGACCATACCCCGGATGTCATGGGGCAGGAAGCCTAGCAGCCGGTCCAGTCCGCCCAGCAGTTCCGCGGGGCGTGTCCGGATGTCGGGAGAGCCGGTCACCCGCTGGTAGGCCGTGTAGAAGACCCGGTTGCCGAATTCCTGGATGAGCAGGAACAGCACGGCGGTATTGGTGGCCAGCACCAGCCACAGCAGGCTCCCGCGCGCCCATTGCCCGTTGGTCATCGCCATGATGCCTTCCGCCGTCCAGTTGTTCGGCAGCAGGGGGTGGGTGGCCAGTTGCAGGCCGGGCAGGAACCGGTTCAGGATAAAGGTCGCCTCCTCCTGCATGACGGGGCGGATGTGTACGATCATCCGGACGGAGAGGACCAGCACCAGCCCGGCGGCGCTGGCCCAGACGAGGCGGCTGCGCGGAAACCAGCGGACGGCGGCGAGGCTGACGAGGGTGCCGAGGGCCCCGCACAGGAAGACGAACGGAACCGAGAACAGTACCGTCCAGAGGGCGAAGACCAGGCCCAGGTGCTCATGCCATGAATAGGCGGCCGTGAAGGGGATCATCAGGAAGAAGAAGGCCCAGGAACTGAGCAGGGTCGACTCGGTGAATTTGTAGGTGATGAAGGTGCGGGTGTCGAGGGGGGCGGTCAGGAGAAACAGGGTTTCGCGGGAACGGAACACCGTGGAATAGGAGGTGACGATGTTGGACATCACCAGCATGACTCCCAGTCCCAGGAAGAACAGGGCGAAGAGTCGGCGGGTGATCATGAAGCCGCCCCCGCCCAGGCTGGCGAGGAACTGGAAGCCATTGAGGAACATCATGAAGAAGCCGCCCATCATCCCCGCCGCGAAGCAGAGGATGAACACGGTCTTGAAAATGGATTCGCGCTGGAGGATGCGCCGCAGGTTTCGCAGCGCGTTCCAGTCCTTGATCCAGATGGCGGTAAGAGGGGTCATAAGGGGCGGGTCAGGGTTCAGGGTTCAGCGGGGAAGGGGTTTCGGTGAGTTTCAGGAAGATATCCTCGAGGGTGCCCTTGTCGCCGGTTTGGGTGCGGAGGTCGCCCATCTTTCCCAGGGCAATCAGGCGGCCGCCCGAGATGATGCCGATGCGGTCGGCGATGTCCTCGGCCAGCGCCAGGATGTGGGTGGTCAGCAGGATGGTCATGCCTTCGCGGACCTTCGTCCGCAGGACAGTCTTGATCATGCGGATGGAGTGGGGGTCGAGCCCGATCAGGGGTTCATCAATGAAGATTACGCGCGGATTGTGTATAAACGTCGCGATGTAGAGCAGGCGCTGGCGCATGCCGTGCGACAACTCGCCGATCAGGGCGTTGCGCGCCTCCTGCAGCCCGAACTGAAGCAGCAGCGACTCGATATGGCCCGGCAGGTCGGGGTGGATAACGTTGTACAGTCCGGCGACAAACTTCAGGAATTCGACGGGGGTCAGCTTCTCATACAGGAAGGGCATGTCGGGGATGTAGCCCATGATGCGCTTGGCCTCGACAGGCTGCTTCTGCACATCGAAGCCCCCGATGCGGATCGTCCCGCTGTCGGGGCGCAGCAGCGTGGTCATCATCTTGATCGTCGTGGTTTTTCCAGCCCCGTTCGGTCCCAGAAAGCAGAACAGTTCCCCGGCGGGGATCTCAAGGGAGAGATCCTGCACCGCATGGACGTTGCCGAACCGCTTGTTCAAATTCCGGATTGAGATCATGGTATCTCCACCTTCAGTTGCCCGATTACGCTCATCAGTTTCATTTGTTCTGCCAGTTCGCCCTCAACGAGGGAGATGTACGCCGCATTCACGGCGGGCAGCCCGAGTGTGGGATCCATATCCAGCCAGCGCCCGATGTAGACCGAGGGCCAGGCATGATAATAGAAGCGCCCCTCGTGCAGGGTCAGGCCAACTCGGATCCTGGCGGGCAGGCCGGCCGCCCGGGCCAGTCCCACGAACAGGTAGGTGTGTTCATTGCAATCCCCCTCCGGTTTCAGCAGGACATCCAGGGCGGAGGGCAGGCTGACCACGGGTGACTTGGTCACGGTGGTATTGACCCAGCGGTAGATCGCCAGCGCCGCCCCGAGGCTGTTCGTCCAGTTCCCCGTGATCTCACGGGCCTTGTCCACCATGCGCGAATCCCCCGACTGAATGAAGGCGGATGACGCCAGCCACGGCGCCATGTCGGAGGGGATCGCCTCGCGCGGGCAACCGGTCGCGGGCAGGGCGTCAGCCCTGACCGTGATCTCGGTGATGTTGCTGCCCATGGAAACAATCTCCTGCCGGTGCGTCTCAAGTTGCTGCCGGGTCAGGGCAACGCCCTTGAGGCGCAGGGTGACGGCGGGCCGTGTTGTGAGGAGCCGGGAGTCGCCCTGTATCGGAACCGCCAGCGCCGCCAGCAGGTCGCTGGTGGCCCCGCCTTTGGATCCGGCCGACAAGGCGTCGCGCGCGGTGCTGCTTTCCATCGTCCAGCCGAAGGGCGTGGTTTGCCGGATCATCGTTCCGGCTCCATCCATCCAGGAAAGTGTTTCCATTCCGTCCACCAGGGCGCTCAAGACCGTTGTCTCCACCGGTTGGTTCGCGTGCTGCAGCGTCTCGCGGCGCAGGGCCTTGACCGTCATGTTCTGCGAGGTGAGGGTGACGGGATTGAAGACCTTAAGCGTCATCTGCCTGCCCGGTGTCAGCGACTTGAGGCTCATTTCGGTCATGGGGGAATAGAGGACCGCATCGGACGGGATGCTGACCGTCATGCGGTTCACCGACCCCGGGGCGCGAATTTTGACATCGAAATCATTTCCCTTGATCCGGTGGCCGTCCACCAGGATGGAGTATCCGGAGGATGAGAGGGAAAAGGAGAAGGTTTGGAGGTTGTAAAGGGCATCTACCTCGCAGTCGGCGGACACGGCGATGCGTTGCCGTCGCCCCATTACGGTGAGGGTGAGGAGGGTGCGGTTGTTCATCTGGTACTGCCGCACCTTGTCGTGTTCCGCGACGTCCATGGACGTATGGGTGTAGCCGATGGGAACGCCCTGATAGGAGATGGTCATCCAGCGGTCCATCACCATGATGCCGCGCGAGAGGACCGAGTGGTAGCCGGAGGTGGCCCGGTTCAGAAGCTCGGGATACGCCTCGTAAAAGATCAGCCAGGCCATGGCGCCAAGCCACATCAGGATGAGGGCGACGGTGGCGAGCTGGCGTTTTGATGCCGGGTTCATTTCCGTCCCTTGACGATGTAGTCCAGGACGCCCTTGAGATCGGCAACCATCGGGGCCCCGAGGGCGGACAGTTTGCTTTCGGATTGGTGTCCGCCGCTCATGAGGAGGCAGGGAATCCCCATTGCACCCGCCACCTCATGGTCGTGTGTGGTGTCGCCCACCATCAGTGTTTCCGCACGCGGGAGCCCGGACTTCTTCAGAAGGGCATGGCCCAGTTCCAGTTTGGAGGCGGCAAACAGGTCGTCGAGGCCGTAGATGTGCTCGAAATAATGGAGGATGTGGCGCTCCCTGATCATTCGCCTCAGGAGTCCCAGTTCGCAGGCAGAGAGCACGGATACCCCGATGCCATGGGCCTTCAGGGTGTCCAGCGCCGCCAGGGTGCCATGGCGCAGGGGCGAGTCGGCGGAGGTCTTGGCATAGGCCGCATGATATTCCACCGCCACGGCGTCCCAATTGTCCTTCGTGAAGTCGAAACCGAGCTTGAGGTAGTAGTTTTTCACGGGGAAATCGAAGATGTCCAGGTATTCCCCGACCGTTACCGTTGGTAGACGGCGCCGCGAGAGGAGGATATTGATGGCATCCACGCAGGCCTTCAAGTCGTCCAGCAGGGTCCCGTTCCAGTCCCAGATGATATGTTTGAAAGCCGGCATCACCCCAAAATCATGCTTCAGTTCAGCCTCCTGGGCGAGAATTATTTACGCAGGCGTTGCAATTTTAAGAATATTAGTAATTTACATGCAATAAATGGGGGGGTATCTTCGTTCAACTACTAGACATACCGATGATTACTGTCAACAAA
>CAZMSS010000200.1:0-5653 GCA_964568965.1 uncultured Verrucomicrobiota bacterium
GCTCGGAGATGTGTATAAGAGACAGATGTGATCGAGTGGGTCTTCACGCATTCGTCCAGGTCGTCTTCAGGAACTTCGAGATGCCGCTGGCCTCGCGCGGGCCCACCAGCACGGTCCAACCGGAGTCATCTTTCAGGCCGCCGCTCATGACGGCGATGTACCCGGGAATGATGACCTTGCGGTGCGAAACCTTGCTTTTGACTTCATCCGAGTTCAAAAAAGCCGCGATCTTCTCCGACGTTAGCTTGTCGGAGGCGAACGCGGTCAGCACGGAGGTGCCCTCGGTGTCGAGCACCCCGATGTAGGCCGGTACGCGGCTGGCTTCCACTTCGCCTGCAACCGTATAGTAGGTCAGGGAGAAGTTAGTCGTGATCATCAGCGGGGAGTCCGGCGTGACGGCGCCGATCGCGTTCAGTTTGGCTTCCACCTGGATCGGCTTGCGCGGATCCGTGTAGAGATTCTGGCTGACAGTCAGCAATGGCAGCAACTGTTCGGGCAGGTGTAGATCAGTAAGTACAATGCCGGCGTATTTGGCGACATACATGCTGCACTCGGCGAGGTTGACCAGCGCGTCGTCCTGCCGGCAGATTGCCAGACAGGGATACCCCAGCACGCGCAGATTTTTCTTGAGCGCCATACGCCGCACCGCCGTCAAGGCTTGCAGCGTGCCGGATACGCCGGCGGTCGTGAGGTCCAGCACGATGTCCTGAATTCCAGCTGCGCGCACCTTTTCAATCAGCGGTACGAGCTTGTCGATATCCGGAGCGGTGACTGCCAGAGGGCAGTTGCGGGCCTTGGCAAGGGTGATAAAGGCGTCAACTGTTGCGTCAGTGGCAGCGTGAATGAGCGGCTTTTTATCTGCGCAGGTGGCCAGCGCTGCATCCATGTGAGCGGCCTGTGCCGACATCAGAATGACAGGCAAATCGAGTTCGCCAACGGCCTGTACGGCTTTAACAAAAGGCGCCGCCTGACCGCTGGCGTTGACGACTGCAACAACATTGACGTGAAGTTCCGTTCCGACCCGGACGAACTTGAGCTTGCGGATCATCGCAATGCGGTCTTTTAACGCATCGTCACCCAGCGCATCGGATACCATCACGCCAATGCCGGGCGGGTGGTAGAACGATTCCTCGTGACGGAACATGACGGTCTCGTTGCCGATCTCAAGTTTGCCCGGCCCGGTGCCGATGGTGACCAGTTTGATGGGTGGTGCTGAGGCACCGGCAAGTTCGGCCTTGGATGTCTCGCTGACGTCCGGACACTGGTCAAGGCTGGCTTGTTTTTGTGCGAGTTTCATGGCGAATGCCAAACAGGTTGGACATCCGCACTTCTTGCAGTTTGTCTTGGGCAGTAATTTAAAAATATCCAGTGCTTTCAGAGCCATAACCAGCCTCCCAGCTAATCTCGTTTAGTTTTGATTTACAACAAAGCGGCCATTTCCAAGGCCGGGTGCCCCGTTTTTTGCATGTGTGCCACCAGTTCTTCGCCGGTAGTTGCCACAGTTTCATCCGCGATCCTGTCCAGAAGATCCGGCACTCCGACCTCCCTGGCGCGGACGCCGAAGCGGTCGCGATAGAATTCCTTGAGCTCCTTGGGCATCCACAGCAGGCGCTTGAGCCCGCCGTCGGCCGCGATGAACTTCTTGCTCAGCACGTAAAGGCGGCCAACGCCCAGAAAACCGGGGGTCTGGTTGCCGCCGCCGACCGAGCCGGCCAGCGTCGAGAACTTCATGCCGCAAGGGGTCATGCCGCTGTATTCCCGGTTGACGATCATAAAACCGTTGGCTTCCGGAATCAGGGCCAGAATGCACTCGAAGCATCCGCACGATGTCATGGGGTCTTCCATAAGCGAGTAAAGGCTGACCTTTTCGATCGTCCGGTTTGAACTCCTGTGAACGAAGTCATTGACCTCCTGCCACTGTCCTTTATTCGCGTCAATAACGTGTGTTTTCTTGATAGGCTGATTTCCGCCGGTAGGATCTATCTCGTAGCCCACCTTGCCATCCAGCCAGCTCACAGCGCCGCAGAGGCCCAACCTTTCGGGGCTGATCACGCAGATGTGGTTCGGTGCAAACGACTGGCAAAGCGAGCAGGAGTAGAACACGTCTACGCTTTCGTCGGTCATTCCCAGAATGCGTTCATCGCGTTGCGCATATGACTTGCGGGCCTCTTTCAGCGCGACTTCCAGCTTGGGCTGGTCGGTGATCAGAGTCACCTGCACCTTGTCCACAATCTTGCTGTAAAGGTTGTGAATCTGTGCATGGATCATCGTGCCAAAGTGCTTCAGCCGGAATCCGCTGGCGTAGGCATCCTTGCTGATCCTGACCCAGATGATGTCGCGCTGGCTCATGTGGAAGATGCCCATGGCGTAGTTCAGGAAGTCATGAATCTTGCGCTCGATGAGCGGCTCGAAATCGGAGTGCATGGCGCGCCCGGCAATTTCCACCTTGATGCCAAGCGGCATGGAGCCTCCGAGCTTGGCCGTGTCTATATCCGGCCCGACAAGTTCGATCCGGCCGTCCTCGATTTGATCCATTTCGCGCATATGTACAAATTCGAAGGCTGTCGAATACTTCCCGCCGAATTCGACCTGCGTGTCTTCGCGCCGCACGCGTTCACCTTCAAACGCGGCCGAGTAGGAAACCGGGATGTCCAGCTCGGAGACGGAAACTTTGACGCCGCGCACCTCGATGCAGCGTGGCACAAGACTTTTGTGGTCCAGCTCATGCACAACGTGTTCGTAGGTGCAGATGCCGGTGGGCTTGATTTCCGGGATGTTTGTATCGGCAATGATCGGGAAGCCCATGTTAATGGCCCCGGCGCCGGTGGCATATTTGTGGTCGTCAACCTCACCCAGAGTTACGCCGAAGGCAAACACGCGGTTTTTACAGTACTCCAGGCACTTGCGGGCCTGGCCGGCTTTAAGGCCGCCGAAGGTCAGTGCGCCGCGTATGGCCCAGTTAAGCGGGTAGATGCCGCTGACGGTATCACGCCCGTAGGGCACGATGTAGGAGTCCCAGCCCATCTGCACCTTTTTCTCCGCAAGCTGATCAATAATGCTCACGCCGTTCGTGGATGAGCCTACGAAGACCATGATGCTGCGCTTTTGGAATTCACGGACGATGTGCACGGCGGTATCGCTGTCCGGCGCAGCGCCGAGGATCGCGGCGAAGCCCGGCATGCGCCCGTCTACCAGCTGGATGCCCAGCGTGCGTAGAATGGTGTCCGAGAAGAAGCCGTTGCAGCCGGGCTGCGGCTCCTGTGCGTAGAGGTAGCGCAGGACCATGATGATTTCTTCGGAAAGAAGCGTGGCGATGCCGGCATCCAGCGCCGTGCCAAGATAGGGAAACCAAAGGGCGTCGGCGGGCGCCGGACCCAGTAACTCGCGGGCGTGCTTCAGGATGGGCTTCAGCTCGCCGACAGTTTTCACTTCCAACCCCATCAGCGCATTGGCCATGGGTAGATAGTAGGCCGTGTCCGGGAAGCCGATCGGCGTCTGTTCCCCTTTCTCCTGTCGGGCTTTCTCGTAGAAGGCTTCGGCCTGAGCGTAAATATCGTGACCGCCTCGAATCGCGGCGCTGGCTATGATCTTGGACATGAAGCGATTCCTCTCATTGCTTGTTTATTCTTAATCCCCGACTCCACCGTACGTCTCACGGTCTCGCGACGCCGGCATGCGGGGCAGGTCTCCAAGGTTTCGCGCGGCACCGCCGTACGTCCACTCAGACATCCCACTTGCTTCTCTGTTGCGAAATGTTTTCCACATTGCAGGCATGCGATCATCGGCAGTTTGGTATGCAGTTCCTGCATGATCCGCAAATGGCCGTCGTCCTGCATGTGCAGCGCGCCTGTCGGACAGACGTGTACGCAGGCTCCGCATCCTGTGCAACGGCTCGATTCCACCCCCAACGGGCTGGTGACCGCTCGGCGGGCGCCACGGTTGACATATCCGATGGCGGACTGGCCGATCACTTCCTTGCAAACGCGCACACACAGGCCGCACAGAATGCAGCGTTCAAAAGCGGCGGCGCCTTCCGGAAGGTGAAAGCGCGGCTGTTCAGCGCCGTACTCCGCAGCCAGCCTGCGAACCTGCGCAACCCGTGGACATCTGGCTACCAGCAGTTCCAGCACCATGCGTCGCGTCTGCCGCACCCGTGGGCTATTGGTTTCCACAACATCGCCTTCGGCAGGCTGATAAACGCAGGATACTACGAGCCGCGTTCTTCCGCCACGCTGTACATCCACCACGCACAAGCGGCAGGCGCCGTACGGCAGGACAGCCTTATGATCGCAGAGCGTTGGTATGGCAACCCCGTTCCGCTGCGCAACGCGCAGCAGCGTTTCGTCAGCGAAGGCCTTCAGCGGACGGCCATCGATTGTCACTGCTATCTCTTCCGGTTCGCCCATCGCGACTCTCCTCAAAGCACTTCCACAGCTGCAAACTTGCACGCATCCAGGCATGCTCCGCACTTGATGCAACCCGACTGATTGATCGTGTGCGGTTTCTTGCGTTCTCCGGCAATTACCTTTTGCGGGCATTTCTTGGCGCACGCGGTGCACCCGGTGCACTTGTCTGCAAGAATCCTGAAGCTGATCAAGGCTTTGCACACTTTGGCCGGACAGCGGTGATCCTGCAGGTGTGCGCGGTACTCCTCGGGAAAATATTTCAGTGTGCTCAGCACGGGGTTGGGCGCCGACCCGCCGAGTGCGCACAATGAACCATCCGTCGTGGCCTGGCCGATTTCGCGCAGAAGGTCAAGGTCGCCTTGCTTGCCGCGCCCCTGGCAGATGTCCGTGAGAATTTCCAGCATGCGCCCCACGCCTTCGCGGCAGGGCACGCATTTTCCGCAAGACTCATCCTGCAGGAAAGCCAGAAAATAGCGGGCCACATCAACCATGCAGGAGCTCTCGTCCATGACAATCAGGCCGCCTGAGCCCATCATGGATCCGGCTTCCTTCAATTCATCAAACCCGATCGGCATGTCCAGCATGGACTCCGGCAGGCAGCCGCCCGACGGGCCGCCGGTTTGAACAGCCTTGAAGGCCTTGCCGCCCGGTATGCCGCCACCAATATCATAGATCAGCGTGCGGAGGGACATGCCCATCGGGACTTCCACGAGCCCGGTGTTGACCACCTTGCCGACTACTGAGAAAATCTTGGTGCCCTTCGATGTGCCGCTGCCAATCGCTGCGTACCAGTCGGCGCCGCGCGTGATGATGATTGGAACATTGGCCCAGGTTTCGACGTTATTGATGTTCGAGGGTTTGCCCCAGAGTCCGTTTTCCACAGTATGAATATACTTGGCGCGCGGCTCGCCGGGCTTGCCCTCGAGGGACGCCATCAGCGCGGTGGATTCTCCGCAGACGAATGCGCCGCCGCCCTTGAACACGTGAATCTCGAAATCGAAGCCCGAGTTGAGAATGTTATGTCCCAGAAAGCCCCGCTCGCGGGCCTGCGCAACGGCCAGGTTGATGTGCTTGACCGCCAGCGGATACTCCTCGCGAACGTATATATAACCTTCACTCGCGCCGATGGCGTAAGCGCCAATCAGCATTCCTTCGATCACCCGGTGCGGGTTGCCTTCCAACAGGCTGCGGTCCATGTAGGCTGTCTCTTATACACATCTGACGCTGCCGACGAATAGAGAGGTGTA
>CAZMSS010000201.1:0-5626 GCA_964568965.1 uncultured Verrucomicrobiota bacterium
GCAATACCGAGGAATACAAGCACGGCACAAACCCGACCAATAGCGACAGCGATGCCGATGGGATGCTGGATGGCGCAGAGGTGAAATACGGGCTCAATCCACTTGTTGCCGATGCAATGGTGGACAAGGATGGCGATGGCTATCTCAATATTTATGAAATCAAACGCGGGAGCGATCCAAGTTCGAGTAACAGCATTCCCTCGCCGACGCATATCGTGACCAATGGTGTCAGCACCATCCAGGCGATGATCAACAGTGTGACCCAGGATTATGCTGTGGTGCAAGTGAAGGCGGGTACCTATACCAACGCAGGAAACCGCGCCTTAGATTTCGGCGGGAAAATCATGATGTTGGTCTCGGAAAGCGGTACCTCGAGTACGGTCATTGACTGCCAATATGCCGACCGTGGCTTCGATTTCCATCACGGCGAGACGGCGTTGTCGATTGTTCGTGGGTTCACCATTCGTAACGGCAAGGCTGACTGGGGCGCGGGAATAAAGTGCCAGCCCGGAAGCCCGACCATCACTGAATGCGTGATTGCTGGAAATATCCCGTTGAACACAGCTTATACCAACGGGGGATGTGGCCTGTGTGTGAAGGGAGGTAGTCCCTTGGTTAGTGCGACGACATTTATGACTAACGGGGCGCTTGGGTCGGCAATAGCCGGGGGCGCGGTGATGGTGTCTGGCGGAGTAACCCTGACCAATTGCTCATTCTTCGGAAACAAAGGGGGCGATGGCGGTGCGATCAAGGCCGCACCGACAGGGACAGCAGTTGTGGTTGTAGCCGATTGCTCGGTGGCATCGAATTCTGCCTTTAACGGGGGCGGGCTATGGATATCGAATCGGGTGACGGTCTCGGGATGCAATATATATTCCAACTCGGTTTACAGTTATGGAGGAGGCATTCTGTGCGCGGGAGCTGCCAAGGTCGAGACGAGCGTGGTAACAAGTAATTCGGCCAACATCGGCGCTGGCGTGAGTTTTATGAATGTGACGGGGACGAACTCACCCATGCTGATAGGGTGCGAAATCCGGGGCAACCGAACTGCCATCAATTTTCTCGGGGGCGGGATCCATTACTATTCCGACTGCCAACCCCCTTTGGTATTGAGCAATACTTTTGTGACTGGTAATGCGTCTGATGGTGGAACGGGAGGCGGGATTTTCGTTAACGCCGGAGGACTGATAATGGTCGGAGGTGGGATAAGCAGCAATTCAGCCAAGAGTGACGCGGGAGTTTTTGTTTCGTTATCAGGTGCGGTTCCCATGGTGATGACGAATGTGGCCGTCATCGGAAATGTTGCCCAGGGCCCCGACACGCGAGGCGGCATGTATATCTTGAGTGCCTCGGCTGTCCAGCTGTCGGGACTGGTGGTCTCCAACAATAGCGTAACAAGCTCGAATGGCGCGGGCGGGCTTTATGTTTCCGGGCTTGGTATTACGATGGATCAATGCGAGGTAGTGGGGAATCGCGTAAATGGTGGCGGCGGCTATGCTGGCGGTGCATTTCTCACTGTGTCCGCGTCGCCGGGCACTGCCAGCGTGACACGCTGCCATTTCGCCAGCAATAAAAGCGAATCGTTCGGCGGACTTTTTGTCAGCAATCCATACGGCTGGGTCATGGTTCGGCGTTGCGTGGTTGATGGCAACGAGGCGACGGGTTCCTATGGTGGGCTGTATGCCAATAGTGGCGGATATGGGACGATCATCGAAAATACGGCGATCATCAACAACCGGGCGGGGACTTATGCAGGGGCAGGCTATAGTTATGCGGGCTACCTCCAGAACTGCGCGATTGTCAGCAATCGTTGCGATAATCTCGCCGTACCAGGCGGTTTTGTGGGGCGTGGCACGCCGAATTGCGTAACGGTGCGCGATGGCATCGCGTGGGGCAATTCCGGACAACAACTTGCCGATGGTGTTAACGCCGTCTATACCTGTGTTCAGGGTGGCTATACGAACAACTCATCTTCGAATATCATTACCAATGATCCGCGACTCGTTGGAGGCTACCGGTTGCTGTCTTCTGGCTCACCCTGCATCGGGGCCGGAACTCCGTCGGGC
Source organism: uncultured Verrucomicrobiota bacterium (assembly GCA_964568965.1). Classification (GTDB taxonomy): domain Bacteria; phylum Verrucomicrobiota; class Kiritimatiellia; order CAIKKV01; family CAITUY01; genus JAABPW01. The sequence continues at coordinate 2,067 of CAZMSS010000201.1, forward strand.
TTGCCCGCGACCGACATCAATGGCGATCCTTGGGCCAATCCAATAACTCCCGACATCGGGTGCGACGGGTTCCAGTTTGTGGATTCCAATTCAAACTCCATTAACGATGAGTGGGAACAGTATTATTTTGGCGGGTTGGATCATAACGGCGCCGGGGATACCGACAATGATGGGCTTACGGATGCCCAGGAATATACGGCCGGGACGGTTCCAATGGAGCGGGATACAGATCACGATGGCTTGCCCGACGGATGGGAAGTTGCAAGAGGACTGAACCCCATCAATCCTGGCGATGCAGGTGGTGACTGGAACGGGGATGGAATCGCCAACAGCAATGATTTCCAGCGCGGCTCGCTTGCAGTGCGGGTGACAGTGGAGGACTATCCCGATCATAACGACGATACATGGAATCTGATACTCAATAACAGCGTGGTGGCTGGCTGCAATGCTGGCAATGGCTGGTATGACTCACAGGTTGTGAATGTTGAGCGAGGAACTACCGTCCGTTTCATGCTCCAACGTCCGGAAGCTGGTCAAGGAGGAGGAACCGATGAATACGGGGTCAATTTCCAGGCGGTTGACTGGCCCTCCAACCAGGCCCCGTGGATCGCCTCGGTGAGTAATGCCGCCCTAAGCGCCAGTCTACCTTGGAACGGCAGTACGCCGCCGGATGTCAGCGGTATCTTCTGGGAATTCACCATTCCCGCCAACATGCTTCAGCAGAATGTCAAGGCAGGCGGGACTACGGCGCTTACGACCGATCCCATCAATACTATCAACGGGAACATTACTTTAGACGAGTCTGATCTGGCCGTGGCGTGCCCGGTATTTGATCTGGCGTTAGTCCGTGCCTACAACAGCGCAGCCACGGCCTCAAATACCTTGGGCCGGGGCTGGACACATAGCCTTGACTGGTCATTGGCGACAGTTTCCAATGCGGCCTATGGGAGCCGGGCGGGGACGTTCAAAGTGATGACAACGGGAGACGGCCAGTCTTACTGGTTCTGTACCGAGGCCGACGGCAGTTTCACGCTGGTGCCGCCTCAGACCGCGAATTTGGCCCTTGTCTTCACTAACGGTGAATTCCGGGTGAAGTGGCCGGGCGGGACGGCGGCGCGGTTCGACGTCAGCGGCGCAATTCAGCGGCTCGAGGACGGTTTCGGGACGGGGCTGGCGTTTACGCACAATGCGGGGAAACTGACGCAAGTCACCCATGACAACGGCAAAGCGTTGGCGCTGTCCTATACGGGAGACTTCCTGACGCGGGTGGATTCGCCGAGCACTAACCTTTATGTGACGTTGGCCTACAATGCGGATGGCCTGCTCACCAATGCGATTCGGATGGCGGATGGTGTGGCGAAATCAACGCGGTACGATTATGAAAATGTGTGCCATGTGATGACGCAGAGGGTCAATGCGGCCGGGCAGGTCTTTGCCTACAGCGTCGGCTATGTGACGAATTCCCCCGCGTGGAACGGCAACCCGGCGGTGGTGACGGCGCGCGGGACAGGAATGACGCTCGATCCCTCCGGGTTGTGCTGGAACAATCACACCCTGAGCTATACCAATCCGGGCGGGTTCGCGACGCGGGTGACCTATTATCGGGGTGACACGAATTTGGTCCATGAGTATGCCTATGATCCGGTTAAAATGCTGATAACCGGCATCACCGGCCCCGGCACGCCGGGTGTGGCCGCCTGGAGTAATACCTGGACTCACTTCCAGTTTGATGCGGCCCAGAATGTCACGAATCAAGCAGTGAAGGATGGGGGCAGTGGCGATACGTTGGAGATGGTGGCAGCCTATGACGGGCACCATAATGTGCTCAGCAATGGCGTGAAATATTGCGGCTACGCAGCCACGAATTGGTCCCTGTACAGTTGGAATGCCGATGACATCCTTGCCTCGTCCACGGATCCTGCCGGGCATAAAACAGCTTTCGAGTACACAAACGGACTGGTCAGCGTGGTGCGGGAATGCACGAACGGGACTGGCGTCTTCGAGACGCGGTTCTTCTACACCACAAATGGATTGCTGGCGTCGGTAACGAACGCCAATGGGCACGGGCTGGGCTATGAGAACGATGCGGCGGGTTACGTGAGCCGGGTGGTGCCAACCTTGGGGCCGGATGCGCGGTTCGTGAGGAATGGGCTGGGGCAGGTGACGGCGGTGATTGTGCCGGGCGATGCCGGATACCGGACCAATTCGCTGGCGGTGAACGCGATCGGGCAGGTCACGGGGGTGACGCGTCCCGATGGACTCAAGGAATCCTTCGCCTTTGATATTTTAGGCAACCTGACGAATATGGTGGATACAGCGGGCCGAACCAACTTGTTAACGTGGTTGCCCACTGGAAAACCGGCTTCGGTGAGCCGCTGGCTCGACGGGCCGAATCCCACGAATGTCACGATTGGCTTTGCCTATGATCGGCAGTTCAACACCTTGAAGATTACCGATCCCATGAGCCGCCCAGTAGAGAGTTACAAGCTGGATGCCCAGGATCGCCCGGTCTCGATTACCAATATTCAGAATCAGGTTATGACAATCAATTGGGGCGTTGGCGATTATGTGAAGGACATCAAGCGGTTCGACGGAACGGCCCTAACAAATTCCTACGGGCCGGATGGGCGGATGCAGTGGACGATACACCCCGGAAAAATGAATTATTTCACCTGGACTGCGGATGGCGAACTGAGCGGGGTCTATGGTTACACAAATAGCGGCGCTTCCTGGAATGTTGACGGAACCCAGATCACCAACGGCTTTGACGTTTTAGGGCGCCGCAACCTTGAGTGGTCGGTGTTTGGCGGGCGTACAAATGCTGTGGCCTGGCAGTTTGATCCGATCGGCAACGTGACCAATATCGCGGTTTCCAACACCCTTGTGCGGTACGGATGGACTTATGATGCGGCGGAAAGGCCGTTATCCCTGAGCGCTCAGGCGGCCTCCAACCGGGTGTCGGTCTTCCAGTGGACCTTCAACACGAACAACGGGCTGGTGGCCTCGGTGACAAATACCGCGATAAGCGAATGGCTAGGGTACGACATTTTGGATCGCGCCACGAATATTACGTGGAAAACGGCTGGGGGTACCACCGTTCGCGGGTTTGGTTATTCATTCAATGCCGCAGGCATGATTACCAATGTCAGTCGCGAAAATGGTGGATGGACGGCCTACACCTATGATTCGTTGGATCGGCTTCTTTCCGAGAAGCAATATGCCAGCACAGGCCTGACCTACTCGGCATCGTGGAATTATGACCTGGCCGGGAACCGCACCATGGCCATAACGAATAGCGTGACGAATCTCTACAGCTATGCGGCGGGCAACATCCTGACGAACTTTGGCTCTGGAACGCTGGTGCAGCATGATTTGGCAGGGAACATCACGAACCTGCAATACAGTGCCAGCAGGAAACTGGCTCTCTACTGGAACGGTCGTTACGAACTGACCGAAGTCCGCACCAACGGCGTGACGGCGGAAAAATATGACTATGACCCATTAGGCAGACGCGCACGGATCATTGCCGGTACGGTCACGAACTCGTTTGTCTACTCCGG
>CAZMSS010000202.1:0-1165 GCA_964568965.1 uncultured Verrucomicrobiota bacterium
CACACCGGCCAGGGCTTCAGCTATCTCTGGAGTGCGCTGGGCGCCAATGTCGGTGGCCCCGCCGCCGAAGCCGCCTTTGTGAAAGAGGCCGCATGGCACCTGGATCTGGTGCGGCGCTCGGACGGTTCTTTCACCTATGACGGGGGAGAGCAGTACGGCCCCGGGAGAACCGATGATAATACCTATTACGGGCGCAGTAGCTATAATGGCCTCAGCCCGGTCGCAACTTATGTCCTGACCTATTCCGTTCCTCTCAAAAAACTCTACATTACCGGCCGGGATGCGAACAAGGCGAACTGGCTGAGTGAAAAACAAGTGGCGGAGGCCATCTCATCCGGTCGGTTCGATGTTGAATGCCGGAAGAAGAGCCCGGATGAGCTGGTGGCGGCGTTCTCGGACTGGTCACCGGTCGTACGCAGCTGGGCTGCAGCCGAGCTGGCGAAACGTCCCGAGGCCCCGGCAATGGTTCCTGCGCTGATTGCCATGACTGAGGGGCCGAATGCTCATGTCCGCCAGAGTGCCTGTGAGACGCTGGGGTATCTCAAATGCACCAATGCGTTGCCTGTCCTCGTGCGCCTTCTGAAACATGATGACCGGTTTCTGCGGGTCAAGGCGGCCAAAGCCATCCGGAACATGGGTGACGGGGCGAGGCCTGTCCTCATGGATCTTCTCCAGGTTGTCGTCGATACGGTGGAACCCATTCAGCCGATCGTCTGGGCTGACCCCATCCAGCTCACGCATGGTGAGTTGGCGGGAACCATTTTTGACGGATTGTTGAGAAGTTCGATCAATGGTGTTGATCGGAAACTGCTGTACCCGGCGATCCGGGCTGTGGCCGGCAATGCCGATGCGGGGGCGCGGTGTAACCTCGTCGACACGATTGCGAGCAACCTGAGCACGGAAGATATACAAGCTCTTGCCCCGGATATACTTGCCGCGATCAGGAACCAGGCCCCGGCGAATACCATGGCGGTAAACGAGATCCGCATGGCGTGCGCGAAAGTGCTGGCCCGGTACCACTACAAGGAAGGTGTCCGCGCGCTGATGGATCTTGCGAATACCATAGGCGGGCATGGTAGCGAGGTAAGGATCCCGATGATCATGAGCTACTTGAAGACATATGGCACAGCCGCCCGGGTTGTTATTCCTGAACTGAGGGTTTTGC
>CAZMSS010000202.1:1265-5603 GCA_964568965.1 uncultured Verrucomicrobiota bacterium
GGTGCCTATCGTGATCCCTTGTTTACCCTGCTGAAAAAAGGGGGCTATTCCTTCCAATTTGTCGGCAAATTGACTGAAAACCCGACTGCCGCTCTTACGGCCGACGGACAGGACCACCACGAGGGGCACAGCGGCATGGGGATGGGCTGGATTGATGAACACCTGAAGGAATTCTTTGCGGCAAACCAGCCTGATATCATTCTGCTGGCGATCGGGGCAAACGACATTCGCGGCGCAACCACTGTGCCGCAGCTGAAAGAGCGGATGGACAAGTTGGTCACGGACGTCTTTGCCCTTCAACCCAAAGTGAAGCTGTATCTCGCATCTGTCACCCCTCAAACCGGGCCGGCCATGTCCATAATCCAGGAGTTCAACAAGCTTATCCCCGGCATTGTCGCCGACCATAAGGCCAAGGGGGAACAGATAACCTTTGTCTCGATGGACGCCCTGACGATCAAGGATCTCGAGGACAGTGTTCATCCGAATGTTTCCGGATCCCTGAAAATGGCCGAGGCTTTTTATGCCGCACTCAGTAAGGTGAGCGGGAAGTAGATGGACATCAGTGCGAAATTGTTTTTTATCAGGAGAAGCTGAATGACATATCAACCATCATGGAACAGCCTGAGACGGCACACGACCCCTGAATGGCTCAGGGACGGCAAGTTTGGCATCTATACGCACTGGGGCATCTACTCAGTTCCGGCGTGCGGACCCAATGTGTCATGGTATCCCCACAACATGTACCGGCCGGGCACGCCCCAGCACAAATTTCATGTCGAGAACTATGGGGGGCCTGAGAAGTTCGGGTACAAGGACTTCATTCCGCAGTTCACCGGCAGCCGGTTTGATGCCGACGAATGGGCGGAAATATTCAAGGGTTCCGGCGCGGCCTTTGCCGGACCGGTGGGCGAGCATCATGACGGTTTCTGCATGTGGAACACAAAACTCAACCGCTGGAATGCCCTGAACATGGGGCCCAGGCGGGATGTGGTGGGCCAGCTGGAAAAAGCCATTCGCGCGCAGGGGATGCGGTTCATGGTGGCTTTGCACCATGCTGAGAACTGGAAGTTCTATCCCCACTGGGTGAAGGAATATGATACGGCGGATCCGCACTATTCAGGCCTGTATGGTGAACCGCACAACCTTGAGCTCGGCGAGCTGCCTGACAGGGGAATGCTGGCCGGGTTCGGGGTGCAGGATAAGCCAAGCAAAGCCTTCCTCGAAATGTGGTATGGCAAAGTCCGGGAAGTCGTGGACAACTACCGGCCGGACCTGCTGTGGTATGACTTCGGGCTCGACTGGGTGCAGGAGCATTATAAGCGTGAGATGATGGCCTATTACTACAATGCGGCCGAGACCTGGGGTAAGGACGTGGTGTTGACTTACAAGTGGCACCAGATGGCGCCTGGAACCGGCATGGAGGATGTGGAACTGGGCGGGGCGGATGAGATGCGCTATAACGAGTGGCTCACCGACAGTACCGTGGACGACGGTGAAGCATGGGGCTACATGCGTGATGCCCGTTACAAGACGTCTGGATCCCTGATACGCTACCTGGTCGACAACGTCAGCAAGAACGGCTACCTGTTGCTCAACATCGGCCCAAAGCCCGACGGCACCCTGCCTGACGAGGCCAAGGCGATTCTCAAGGACATGGGCCGCTGGCTCAAGATTAACGGCGAGGCCATCTATGGCACCACGCCGTGGATGCACTACGGAGAGGGCCCGACGAAGGTGGAATCCGGGGCATTCAAGGAAAATTCAAAACTCAATTATACGGCAGGCGATATCCGCTTTACCTGCAAGGATAATGCCCTCTATGCCACCTTGTTCGGCTGGCCCGAGACAAAGGCCGTGATCAAGAAATGCAAAGGTCTGTTGTATCCACAGGAGATTACATCCGTGGAACTGCTGGGTCATGGTGGTCCGCTCAAGTGGAGGATGTCCGCCGAGGCCATGGAGGTTGACATGCCTGCTGAGAAGCCCTGCGACAGTGCCTATGTCATCAAGATTAACAGGAGACGCCCTTTCTGATGTATTCCGCGGAGATCAAAGGATTAACCATGAAGATCAAGAAGGTCTCGAAGAGTCCGATCAAGTGTTCCGCATCGGAGTTGGTGTCCTCCCGGTTCCGTCAAATCCATCTCGATTTCCATACATCCGGGCATATTCCGGACGTGGGCACGGAATTCGACGCCGATGCATTCGGAGCCCGGTTGGACGAGGCGCGTGTGAACTGGATCACCCTGTTTGCCAAGTGCCACCACGGCTTGAGCTACTATCCCACCCAGGCGGGAACCGTACACCCGGGGTTGAAGTATGACCTGCTGGGGGAACAGATTGAAGCCTGCCGCAGGCGCGGTATCGTGACCCCGGCGTACATCAGCGTGCGGGTGGATGAGCATAACGCCAAGGTGCACCACGACTGGGTGGGGCACCTCAAGGACAACAAGTACTGGAAGTGGGGAGAGACCCTGACCCCCGGCTGGTACAACCTCTGCATGAACAACAAGGCCTACGTCGACGAACTCGAGGCGCAAGCGGTCGAGACGCTGAAGTGGTATGATGTCGAGGGCCTGTTCTTCGACATGTGCTACAGCCCGAGCCCCGGCTGCTATTGCCCGCGGTGCTACGACAGCATGAAGGCGCGCGGGCTGGATTTCACCAGCGATGAGGACCATAAGAAGCATGAGTTCCTCATCACGCGCGACTACACCCGGCGTCTGGCCCGGACCATCCGGAAGATCAAGAAGAACGCCACGATCTTCTTCAATGGCCGTATGCGGCCCGGCATCGCTGAGGAGCTGGATGTTTTTACCCATATCGAGATCGAGGCGCTGCCTACCGGGGGCTGGGGATACGCATTCTTCCCCATTCATGCCCGCTATGGGCGCGTTCTGCCCCGCCCGCTACAGGGAATGACCGCCCGCTTCCACAAGAGTTGGGCCGATTTCGGGGGCCTGAAGACCACCGACCAGATGATGTATGAGGCTGGCACGATCCTGTCCGCCGGCGCAGTGATGAATGTGGGTGACCAGTGCCATCCCCGCGGGGAACTGGACAAGGGGGCTTATCAAGTGATCGGCGCGGCTTTCAAACACGTTGAAAAGTGCGAACCATGGTGCGTGGGTGCCAAGGCCGCGGCTGAGATCGGTGTGATGATGTTGCCTGAAAAACCTGAGGACGTGGGCAAGCCCCTGGCGGGGGGCGTTCAGAAGTCGGTTGACGGTGCCGGGCGCATGCTCCTGGAGCTCAAGCAGCAGTTCAACCTGATCTACGCGGAGACCGACCTCAAGGGCTACAAGGTTGTCATCCTGCCGGATGGGGGTGTGATCGGGGAGTCGTTGAAGAAAGCCCTGAAGGCTTTCCTGGCCAGCGGTGGCGCGGTGATCGCCTCGCACAAGGCGTCTTTGCTGGACGGCAAATTCCAGTGTCCGGGCCTGCCGGTCCGTTACATCGGTGAGAATCCCCATACCCCCTGCTATCTGGACTTGGGCAAGACCCTCGGCCAGGGCTGGCCGCAGAGCAAATTTGTCTTTTACGAGGCCAGCACCTTTGTGAAGCCCGCCGCCGGCGCCGTGGCGATGGGGAGATTGGTCGGTACATACTTCAACCGGACATACGAGCATTTCTGCTCCCATCAGCAAACTCCTTACGACAAGAATACGTCCCATCCGGTTGTTGTGGTGAAGGGGCGTGTGGCCTACATTTCGACGGAAATCTTCAAGGCCTACCGGGAGCATTCGTACTCGCTGTACAAGAGTATTGTGTCCCGTGTCCTCGAGCAGGTGCTCCCGCTACCCATGGTGAAGACCCATGCTCCCTCGGCCATGGAGATTTCAGTCAATCGTCAGGCCAAGCCGAAGCGGTTGGTGGCCCACCTTGTCAATTTCCAGCCCCAGCGGCGTCACATCAACGTCGAGTGGATTGAAGAGTTGTACCCGGTGCGGGATATCCCGCTGGCGGTGCGGACAGGAAAGCGGCCGAAGGCCGTCACCCTGGCCCCGTCCGGCGACCCGCTACCCTTCACAATGGAAGGGGCGTACTGTCAGATTGTGGTGCCCGAGGTGAAATCGCACGTCATGGTTGCGTTTGAAGGGGTCTGATATCAGGCGCCGGTCTTGATGTCATTCAGGAGGCGCTCCAGACGCCTGCCATACTCGACATAATTACGGTACATGACAGCCTCGGACGTTTCGCCCTTGTCCTCATGAAAGACCACGGCCAGATGGGGTTCAATGGAAAATCCGCCATCATACCCGCGTGACAGGAGGTCGGTCAGGATGCGCCGCACATCGCCATTTCCTTCGCCGGCATGGGTGAAGAGGGCTTTCTGGG
>CAZMSS010000203.1:0-5560 GCA_964568965.1 uncultured Verrucomicrobiota bacterium
AGGGGGGCGATCAGCCTCACAAGCACGATCCCAGAGTGGGTATGATATGTCGGGGCGGATTGGAGATGGGCTAATCAGATTCCCGAGACCGTAGAAAATGCCATAGACAGTGCAGTGGCTCTCTATATGGATGTCATTAATTTGTTCATGCGAGCTTTGAGGTTGTTTTGACAAAGCAGGTAAGGGAAACATGCATATTGATATTGGCAGGAATGACCCCTGTCCCTGTGGAAGCGGTTTGAAATTTAAGCGGTGCTGCATTGATAACCCGCTTAATCTGTTCCCCCATAATGTCCCTGTACGGAAGCATCAATGGTATCGGGAGGACGTTATGGATCTTCCAACGAGCAAGATCATTGAGAAGCTGGTGATGTGCGGGATTCCATTTACCCAAGAAGCCTTCCTGATAGACGTTCATAACCATTACGGTTCCGGTGATATCTACATGGAGTGGGAAAGGCGATACACCATTACGGCTAAAGGGTTTGATGAGGATTTCCCGTGGATGGCCGCTGAGGTGCTATGGCGTAGATTGGTTCCCGACAAGATAAGCACGATGCAGTTGGATGATTGGGTGCAGGATGGGTATGAACTGACGGAGCAAAACACTTCTGTTTCTGGTTGCGATTTATGGCTCAAGGTATGGGAGAACCTGAAACCTCGTATCACCATGAATATGCGGAAGGTTGAGGATGCCGATGGGGTGAGTTTTCAAAGCCAATATCTGCTCAACTGGTTTCAGGACGTGGAAATTGAACTATTGAATGCCGCCGTTGAAGAGCCCGACTACCATGACCGCCGTATTCATTTCTGTTGGGAGGTCATAGAATGCTTCCCCGAAAGCCCTGAAATACTGCCAGTTATGAAAAGAGGCATTGCGGAATCCCTATGCATGTCTGGTAAATGGGTTGAAGGTGAGGCGATGTTTCAAGAGATTTTCAGGGAATACCCGTCAGATCCGTGGGCGTATATTACGTTAGGCGACATTTATAGGGGGCTGTGGGAAGATCCTGAAGCTACGGATGGGTTCAAGCGTGATGAGAAAAAGGCGGAAGAACTTTATCGTATGGCTTTAGGGAAAGATCCAAAGTCAGATGAGATGATCAAAGAGAGGTTGCGGGACTTGAAGGTGGGGTATCACCGAGCTTGCGAATCTTCAGGTTGAGGCTTAATCTTCCGACATCAAGGAGCCGCCTCAATGAAAACCGACTACTCACATTTCTCCGCCGACAAGCAGTACGACATTTTCCGAAAGTCTGAATTCTCAGCGGTCATCGAGGACAGGCTGTCAGGGCTAGTGATCAAAGGAAGAAAATGCGCCATAGTTTTCCGACCTGTGCCAGACAACCCGGATGTTGTATCGTTTTCCTGTTTTGACCTTGATGCCAAGGCGACATGCAAGGGGACTCCCGAGGCTGGCAAGTTCCTCCTCACCAGAAGGGCCTATGAGGACTTCAGGGGTGGGCATTCAAACTCGGACAACGTGAAGAAGGATTTGAAGCGGATTGAAGAGTTCCTGTTTGAAGTGAAGAAGGGAACAAAGTGATCCGGGATTGTGATTCGTGATCTCTGAACTCAGCTGCGGAAAGCATTAACCGTTCGAGAGCAAAATTGTCTGGAAGTCTTCGTGTCTTTGGTCAGAATAACCCGCCATGAAGAAGTTGAAACTGGACAAGAACTTCACCCTCTGTCCCGTCGCCGATGGGGATGAACTTTACGCGAACGGCATCTTTGTCTTCAATATCACCAAGATGGTAGAGTATGTCCGTAGCAATGCGGACAAAATCCCGGTTGAGGATGTGGCGGTGGACGATCTGCCTGAGAAGTCCCAGTTCATCAACTGGACGCATGTGGATACCGTTGATGTCTCCAGTCCCATTGTCCTGGCCGAAATAGCTCCAGGGCGGTACAACGTGATTGATGGGAACCACAGAGTTGAAAAGGCCAGAAAGATGGGGATTCCAAAGGTTCCCGCTTACAGGCTGAATATTCCACAACATATACGCTTCCTGACCGATAAGAAGGCTTACGTCTGCTATATTGAATACGTAAACGGGAAGCTGAAGGACATGGTGAGATTGGAACGATATGAGGCGAATCGGGGGGTGAGATAAATAGCCTATGAAACCTCCAAAAGCAGATTGGTTAGCTTGGGTTTTCCAGTTCATTGCTGGCTCGGTTATTGGTGCTATTCTTGGCTATTTTGTCGTTTGTCCAAGGCGTTATCGTTCCGACTCCCTGTTAGCTCATCAGGACATAATGCCTTTTGCGATTGGAGCAGCGTTACTTGGGGGAGCATTGGCATCTTATTATGGAGATAGGCTATGGATGGAGGACAGGGTTATTCCGAATGACCCCGTGCCTCAAAGCAATAACAGTTTTGCCTGTTCGGTCACTTTAGGGGTGGTTGGTGTTGGGCTGATGGGTTGCGCCATACTCAGAACAATCGGATGGATGGGGAGGTAGGCGTGATAGTTGGATATATCATGGCGATGGTTGCGATTGCTATTGTTTTGGCGATTATCTGCGGTTCCGTCATCCTCTTCCATCGATCCATTCGTTCCTTCATGGGGAAACAGCACTGGAAAGGTTTATGGCAACTTCTTGTTTCAATCTTGCTGGCGATACTCGTTCTTGCGTCAATCCCATGTGGTAACAGTGATCGAATGCGAGAAAGTGCGAGGAGAGCTACCTGTGCCAACAACATTAAACAGACCATCTTGTTCTTGAAAATGTATGCGAATGACCATGAGGACGCCCACCCGCCGACCTATACCCAACTCGTAGGCACCAACTATATTATTGCCGGGTCATCTGATCTGACTGTCTTCGTATGCCCATCTTGTTTGCAGTCCGGCTCCACGATGATGGGTGCGGTGGGTAACTCAAAGAATATCCATGAATGGACTAATTACGCCTATGTTTCAGGGCTTACGGAAAATGACCCGTCCAATTGCGTGGTAATATTCTGTCCGCCTCAGAATCATAAAGGTAGAGGAGCCAATGTCGGGTTTCTTGGGGGGCGAGTAGAATGGTATTCATGCAAGTCAGATCCGGCATCAACCCAAAGGCATCCCGTTTACACCTTTCAAGACCTAACCAATACCCCATCACTCTTTTACGGAACAACAAATGAGGTGCAATTGGCGGATCTGAAGAAGCGGACAAAAATTATTTATCCTCATCTGCGTAAATGAAGCTCCTCCTCATATTGCCATCTGTGACTGTACCCCTGACTGTACCCCTGACTGTACCCCTGACTCGACTTTCCCGGTGCCTTGTTCAACTTCATGTCCGGGCAGACTATCCGGCATCTTTGCTTGAGGATGCACCGGAAGGCGACACATGAAGAAGGTGTGATCCGGGTCGAAGTCAAACACCGGCGGGGGTGAGCCGTTTGCCTTCATGGCGTGCAGAATCTTCGGAATTCCCGTGGCCCGACCCTCGCCACCATCTTTTTTCAACATACTTGGCGTATTCGCAAATCTCTTGACAGATGTTTACAAGTGTAGATAGATTTACACATGCAAAGGAATCGAAATGAAGCGGAGAAGGTGCTGAAACTGGCGAAGACCCTTGGATTTCTGCGGGTCAAGGACGTGCTTTCTCATGGAATCCACCCTGAGTATCTCAGGCGGCTGAGTTCTACGGGCCAACTACTGCGGACGGGCCGTGGAGTTTACAGGCTTGCCGGTGGAGACATATCCGAAAATGTCACGCTGGCGGCGGTAGCCAAACGAGTCCCAAAAGGCATTGTCTGCCTCCTCTCCGCCCTTCGTTTCCACAACATTGGAACACAGAATCCCCTTGAAGTCTGGGTTGCTCTTGAACGTGGAACTGCATCGCCACGGGAAAAAGAACTGCCCCTGCGTATCATGGTTTTTTCCAAGTCTTCATTCTCAATCGGAACAGAGGCTCATAATCTTGAAGGCGTCACCGTTCGCATTACCAATCCCGCCAAGACCATAACTGACTGTTTCAAGTACCGGAATAAAATCGGACTGGATGTGGCTCTGGAGGCTCTGAAGGAATGCGTCAGGAAACGCAAATGCACACCGGCTGACCTCTGGAAGTATGCCAAGGTGTGTCGAGTTGCCAACGTCATGCGTCCCTATCTGGAGGCCGTGCAATGACCGTTTTAAAACCGAAAGATTTGTCCGCATCGGTTCGGCAACGGCTGATGAACCACGCCGTCAAGGACAAGGCGGATTTTCAGGTTGTTCTGGTACAATACAGCTGTGAACGCCTCCTGTATCGTCTCAGCCAGTCTCCCCACGCCAAGCAGTTCACCGTCAAAGGGGCATTGATGTTTCTGGTCTGGGCTGGTGAACAATACCGGCCTACCAGAGATTTGGATTTAAGTGCGTTGAAACAACACACCGCCACTCAACTTAAAGACATCTTCAACTCCCTTTGCACGATTTCGGTTGAAGAAGATGGGTTGGCGTTTGACGCTGGCTCGGTGGAAGCGGAGCCGATTCGAGAAGATTCGGAGTATGGCGGAATACGAGTGACTTTATTGGCAAGACTTGGACAGGCAAAGATTCCCCTGCAAGTTGACATCGGCTTTGGCGATGCCATCACTCCCAAGGCGGTGAAGGAGCGTTTTCCGACCCTTCTTGATTTCCCGGCTCCTGAGCTTCCCATGTACCCGAGAGAGACGGCGATAGCGGAGAAATTCGAAACCATTGTCCGGCGTGGCATCATCAACAGCCGGATGAAGGACTACTACGACATCTGGGCTTTATCTCGGAACTTCGATTTTGATGGTGATGTTTTGAAAGACGCCATCAAGGCCACATTCAAGCGGCGAAAGACAACCCTGCCACCGAATGTGCCGGATGGATTGACAGCCGAGTTCATTGGAGACAGACCCAAGCAGACACAATGGACTGCCTTTGTTCGCCGTACTCGCTTGAAATCGTCCCCTGCCGACCTGAAAACAGTGGTGGAGAGCATCAGGGAGTTCATAATTCCGGCATCGCTTGCGGCTTCGGGCTCCGGAACATTTGGCAAGAAGTGGAAGAAAAGTGGAGAATGGCGATGAAGAATCATAGCCAACCCACTCCAGGGTAAACAACCCATGCCGCGTGTTGGATTGAGACTTGAAGGTGCCATTCACCTTGGTTGCCGAAGAGATTCTTCCTGGAAAATCGCCACTCACCTTCTTTGCTACTTCCGACCTATTTCTTTTCCCACCGTGAGGCAGGGCCCCGGCCTGTCGAAGTAAGAAGACCTTCACTGCGCATCTGGCGAAGCACAACCCGCACCATGTCACGGCTGATTCCTGGACAGTCTGATTCAATGTCCGATATGGAGAACGGCTTCGTCTTCCGCCCAATGACCAACCGAATTTGTTCTGTCTTAGAGCCTTTGCCGGTTCTGATCGTCCCAACCCGTTCTTCCAATTCCTTGTAGGCACGGATCAGCACACCCCAATAATAGTTGAGCCAAGGGTGGACATCGTGTTTTCCCTGATGCCAGCCCTGTGAACTGGCTTCCAGTGTTTCATAGTAGGTCTTCTTGGATTCCTCGAAGATTCGTTCAAGGCTGATGTATC
>CAZMSS010000204.1:0-5534 GCA_964568965.1 uncultured Verrucomicrobiota bacterium
TCTATCCGCTGGTTGTTGGTGGCCGCTACGGCCTCGGCTCCAAGGAGTTCACCCCCGCCATGGTGAAGGCCGTGTTCGACAACCTGGTCGCCGGAAAGAAGAATCACTTCACGATCGGCATCAACGACGATGTAACCCACACCAGCCTGTCCTTCGACCCGAACTTCCAGCTCGAGCACAAGGGCCGTATCGAGGCCATGTTCTACGGGCTCGGCTCCGATGGTACGGTGGGCGCCAACAAGAACTCGATCAAGATCATCGGCGACGACACGGATTTCTCCGCCCAGGGGTATTTCGTGTATGACTCGAAGAAGGCCGGCACGATCACCGTGTCGCACCTGCGCTTCGGGCCTGGCCTGATCCGCAGTCCGTATCTGTGCACCAAGGCCGACTTCGTGGCCTGTCACAACTTCTCGTTCGTCGAGAAGTACGACATGCTGGCGACTGCCAAGACGGGTGCCACGTTCCTGCTCGCGAGCCCGTTCACGGCCGCGGAAGTCTGGAACCACCTGCCCGATGAGCTGGCGCAACAGATCATCGACAAGAAGATCAAGTTCTATGTGATCGATGCCAACAAGCTGGCTGCCGAGCTGGGGTTGGGCGCGCGCATCAATACCCTTATGCAGACCTGCTTTTTCAGCATCTCGGGTGTGTTGCCCCAGGCCGAGGCCGTGGAGGGCCTCAAGAAGGCGATCAAGAAGACCTACGGCCGCAAGGGCGATGACGTGGTCCAGTCCAACTTCAAGGCCGTGGATGCCGCTGTTGCCGCGATTCAGGAAGTCAAGGTTCCCGCCAAGGTCGCCGGCAAGCTGAAGATGCCGGCCGTGGTCCCCGCGGATTCCCCGGAATTCGTCAGGACGGTCACCGCGACCCTCATCAAGCAGAAGGGCGACAGTATCGCTGTCAGCCAGATGCCCGAGGATGGCACATGGCCGACCGGCACGACGCAGTACGAGAAGCGCAATATCGCGGTTGAGATTCCCGAGTGGAATCCCGATCTCTGCATCCAGTGCGCGCAGTGCTCGCTGGTGTGCCCGCACGCAGCGATCCGCGTCAAGGCGTATGATCCCAAGGAACTGGCCAAGGCGCCGAAGACCTTCAAGTGCACGGAGGCCAAGGGCAAGGAATTCGCCGGCCTCAAGTTCACCGTCCAGGTGGCCCCTGAGGATTGCACCGGTTGCGGCGCTTGCGTGTGGAACTGCCCCGGTCGCGAGCGCGACAAGGCGACGAAGCAGGAAACCGGCAAGCGCGCGATCATGATGGCGCCCCAGATTCCGCTCCGCGAGAACGAGGTTGAGAACTTCAAGTTTTTCCTGGCACTCCCCGAGACGGATACCAAGCTCTACAAGAAGGACACAGTCAAGGGTAGCCAGTTTGTGAAGCCCCTGTTTGAGTTCTCAGGCGCCTGCGCGGGTTGCGGCGAGACACCTTATGTCAAGCTGCTGACCCAGCTGGTCGGCGACCGGCTCTACGTCGCCAACGCGACGGGCTGCTCCTCGATCTATGGCGGCAACCTGCCCACCACCCCGTATGCCAAGCGGGATGATGGCCGTGGTCCTTGCTGGGCCAACTCGCTGTTCGAGGATAACGCCGAGTTCGGGTTCGGAATGCGCCTGACCGTTGACAAGTTCAACGAGTACGCACTGGAACTCGTTGACCAGTTGATCGGCGGAGCCTGCGACAGTCTCAAGGCTGACAAGGAACTGTTGACAGCCATCAAGACGGCAGACCAGTCGAGCCAGGCGGGGATTGAAGAGCAGCGCGCCCGGGTGGCGACGCTCAAGTCCAAGCTGGCCGGTTGCAAGACTGAGGCATGCACCCGGTTGCTGTCCCTCGCGGATTACCTCGTGAAGAAGGCGGTCTGGGTGGTTGGCGGCGACGGCTGGGCTTATGATATCGGTTATGGCGGTTTGGACCATGTCCTCGCCTCCGGCCGCAATATCAAGGTGCTGGTGCTGGATACCGAGGTGTATTCCAACACAGGTGGCCAGGCGTCCAAGTCGACCCCGATGGGGGCGGTGGCGAAGTTCGCGGCGGGTGGAAAGCTGGCCATGAAGAAGGATCTGGCCATGATCTCCATGACCTACGGGAATATCTATGTGGCAACGGTTGCCCTGGGTGCGAATCCGGGCCAGTGCGTCAAGGCGTTCATGGAAGCCGAGCAGTATGACGGCCCGGCCATCATCATCGCGTACTCGCACTGTATCGCGCACGGGATCGACATGACCTCGGGCATGCAGGGGCAGAAGGATGCCGTGAACTCGGCTCACTTCCCGCTGTACCGGTACAATCCGGAGCTGCTGGCGCAGGGCAAGAATCCGCTTACGCTGGACAGCAAGGCGCCGACAATGAAGTTCAGTGAGCATGCCATGAAGGAAAACCGGTTCCGCGTGTTGAAGAAGATCAACCCGGAACAGGCCACGAAGCTGATGGCCATTGTGGATCAGAAGGTGTTGGCCAAGTATGATATGCTGACCAAGCTGGCGGCGATGACCCCCTGTACGGGTGAGGTGGCTACCGCTCCGCAGGCGTAACACGACGGGATAGAGAATGAGCATGGGGGGATCTGGTCTCCGATCAGATCCCCCCATTTTTTAATAGCCCTGTTGCCTTTGGCGTGGAGCGGGTGTATAGTTTTCGATCAACTTGAAAGGAAAATGCTATGCGTAACTTTGGAATGCCCGAATTGCTGATTATCCTGCTGGTGGTGCTGCTTCTGTTTGGAGCCAAGAAGCTGCCTGATCTTGCCCGTTCCCTGGGGCGCAGCCTGAATGAGTTCAAGAAGGGCCGTGAAGATGGCGCAAAGCCTGATGATGACGCGAAGAAGACGGACGAGAAGAAGGGCTGATCTTACAGCTTCACTGTCGGCGTTCGGGCTTCGCGGTCCAGTTGCTTGAGCGCCTCTTCGATATCATTTTTCCAGTCGCTCTTGGGGTTGGCGGCCAGAAAATCCTCATACGTCGCCCGGGCTTTGTCGTACCGCTTCAACGCCTGCAGGCAGCGGGCTTTTCCGAAGATCGCCGTGGGAACCAGGAAGTGGTTCGGCTTGTTGGTCGTGAACCGGGTGTATTCCCCAAGGGCTTTCTCCGTCTGACCGGCGGACTCCTCGCAATGGATCAGCCCGAGTTCGGCGATGCCAACCATCGGGTGAGAGGGGTACTTGGAAAGGAAGTCCTTGTACTCCGCCTGGGCCGCGATGTAGTCACCATTGTCAAACTGGGCTTTTGCCATTTGCAGGCGGGCCAGCATGGCCGCCGAGGATGAAGGGTATTGGTTGAGGATCGACTGAAGGGCCTGAACATTGCGGGCTTCGCCAAGCATGCGGGATGCCTTTTCCTCATTGCCCGCCTTGTTGGCACGGTAAAGGAATACGGCCAGGATGATAACCGCAGCGACGCCGGCTGTGATGATCCAGCTTTTTACTTCCTTGGCGCCGTCGCTTAGTGTTTCGAGATCGCCCTGTTGCGGCTGATTCTCAGCCAGTCCTTTATTTTCGGCAGTATCCATAAATAACATCCTTCCGCTCGTAAAAGTGAGTGCATTTAATACGGGCTTGTCGGCGTTGAAGCAAGTTCAAAGTTCCTTTTGGATAAGAGCCGGCGGTGTGGCGGCGGCGCAGATGTGATCCCAGTCCTCGTAGCGCCAACCGCGGGGGAAGTCCCTGCACTGGCGGGGCTTGGCTTCCTGGATCCGGCAGGAGGGTGGGGTGCCTTCCAGGAAAACACAGGAACCGTCAGGATGGTCCACGAGTAATAGCCCCCGGCGATCCTCACGAAGCCTCGTGAACCGGTCGGTAAAGTCTGCCGTCTCCATGCCGAGTGCCTGCGCGATGGACTCCGCCTCCCCGTCAAGCAGCCGAACCTCGCCCTCGTGGCGACAGCAGTTCCCGCACCTCAGGCAGTGGAAGTCCATGTCTGGTAAAGTGTTTTCAGCCTTCACGATGCCGGATTTTCTGAACACTGAACACTGGATACTGTCCCGCTCTTCCCGTCATCCCACTTCCACGACGCTCGGGTCGTAATTGGCCGGGGGCTCGAACCCGAGCAGCTTGAGGCAGGTGGCAGCCAGGCTGCTGATGCCCAGTCCGGTGTGCTTGCCCAACTTCAGTTTCGCAGTGCCGGAAGGATCATAGATGAAAACGGGAACCGGGTTGAGGGAATGCGCGGTTTTCACCTTGAGCTTGCCGTTCTCCACTTTGGCTTTGCCCGTCTTTTTCTCGTGCTCGTACATGTCGTCCGCGTTGCCATGGTCGGCGGAAATGACGATGATACCGCCGGCGGCCTGCACGGCCGGAATCAGGCGGCTGAGGCACAGGTCCACCGTTTCCACGGCAATCTGGGTGGCTTGATAGACGCCTGTGTGGCCCACCATGTCGCCATTGGGGAAGTTGAGGCGGATGAACTTATACTGGTTTGCCTCAATGGCCTTGAGTACCGCATCCGTGATTTCCGCCCCCTTCATCCAAGGCCGCTGCTCGAAGGGCAGGATATCTGAGGGAATTTCAATGTAGTCTTCCAGTTTGGCGTCAAATTTTCCCGAGCGGTTGCCGTTGAAGAAGTAGGTCACGTGCCCGAACTTCTGGGTTTCGCTGATGGCCAGTTGAGTCACGCCGCTTTTGACAAGGTATTCACCCATGGTTTCGGCAATAGCCGGGGGTTCCACCAGATAGCGTTTCGGGAGCTTCAAGTCGCCGTCGTATTGCATCATCCCGGCGAAGAGCACCTTGGGTCGGGGGGATCGTTCGAACTCGGTCACTGCGTCATCATCAAACGCCCGGGTCATCTCAATGGAGCGATCGCCCCGGAAGTTGAAGAATATCACGCTGTCGTTGTCGACGATCTTGCCGATCGGTTGCCCGTTTGTGGCAATCACAAAGGCGGGGAGATCCTGGTCGATTACGCCCGGCTTGGCTTTGCGGAGCGACTCAATGGCCTCATGGGCCGAGGCAAACTGGATGCCGATCCCGCGGACATGGGTATCCCAGCCGCGCTTGACCATGTCCCAGTTCGCGTTGTACCGGTCCATGGTGATGTTCATGCGTCCGCCGCCCGATGCAATCCGGTAATCCACGGCGCCTCCGGCGTTGAGTCCGGCCAGATATTGCTCAAAGGGATCCACATACTCCAGCGCGGAAGTCTCGCCCACGTCACGGCCATCCAGCAGAATATGGATGCGGGCACGCTTGACTCCCGCGGCCTTGGCCTGGGTGAGCATGGCCTTGAGATGGTCGATATGGCTGTGGACATTGCCGTCGGAGAATAGCCCCATGAAGTGCAAAGTGGAGTTGTTCTTGATGACATTGGCAACCTGGGATTTCCAAACCTCGCCGCGGAACATGGCGCCGGAGGCGATGGCATTGCTGACCAGGCTTGCTCCCTGCGCGAAGACGCGGCCGCACCCGATGGCGTTGTGCCCGACCTCGCTGTTACCCATGTCCTCGTCGCTGGGCAGGCCGACAGCCGTCCCGTGCGCCTTGAGCGAGCTGAATAGCGCGTTGGCCTTCAGCCAGTCCATTGTCGGGGTCAGGGCTGACC
>CAZMSS010000205.1:0-5516 GCA_964568965.1 uncultured Verrucomicrobiota bacterium
CGCCCGCGACACGCCCCTCGCGCAGAAGTTCGGCATAAAGGCGCAGGGTAGTCAGGGGCGTCTTCAACTCGTGCGACACGTTGGAGACAAAGGTCGTCTTCTGTCGGGCTTCCCTCGCGCGACGTCCCGCCTCCCAGAGAAGCAGCCCGCCACCGGTAAGTATACAGGCCAGCAGGGCCCCGACCATCAGCATGGATACCAACCGGACACTGCCGCCGGCCCCTGCGACAACCGTCCCGGTCGAAAACAGCGCCACCTGCCAGTGCGGCAGCACTGCTCCCAGTCCAACGGCAAGAACCGGCTTGCCCCCCCTCGGGATATCCAGACTACCTGCCTGATGCACCACATTGCCCGCACCGTCCAAAAGGGCCCAGGCCCGGCCAGGGTGTTGCTCGCGGGGAAAAGACTGGATAACCCGCGCCAGCAGGGCGGTCATTTCCAACTCAAGGCCGATCACCCGCCCCTCCCGCTCCACCCAGCCCAGGAGGAAAAGCTGGTCACCTTCAAACCAGGGGATCCAGCCATGGCGCCCGTTCCCGGCACCTGAGGATTTGACTGTTTTGCGGGCCTCCTGCTGCAAACGCACACGCGGTGAATCCTCTTGTCCAACCAGGGGTAACTCTCCTTCGCTGGAGCGAAGCAGGGGCTCCAGCCTCACGGCAAAGAGGTGCTCGGTACGCTTGATAAACCCCTTCTCCTCCTCCGTCGTCGGCGCGGCAGGGTCCGGCCATTCCAACCGGTGGCGGGCGGGATTCCAGATAAAGGTGTTCCGGACCAGCGGATGCGTTTCCGGCCACTTGGCCAGGGTACCGGGCAAGTCAGTCGCAGACAGCGCGGCGAGCCGGTTCAGGAGCTCGTTCTCCACTCCCTGCACCGCAAGCTGAAGGTCATCGGCAATGATCTGGGCACGCCCCTGCAGGACACGGCGCGCATCGTCCGCCAGGCGGGCTTCCTCCCGGTGGAGCAGCCGCAAGGACAGTCCGCCGATGGCAAGGGTCGCCCCCGCCAGGAGGGCAACCCCCACACGCAAACTGGATGGTTTCAGTGACATTTCCGCCTTGTATCCTAACCCGCCATCCCTCCCGGGTGAAGAACGAATATCAGTGCGCCATCTGCTGGTTTCTCATCTGGTAACTGTCGGTCATCATGGACTTGCGGGAACGGCTGTCCATCCCCTCCGCCTCAACCGCCGCACCGGCATTGATCGTCACTTCAACTTCCTTCTGCACCGCTTCATCGTTGATATTATACTTCTTCGCCTTTTCCCGCACCGAGACGGCCACGGACCGGAGTGCGCTTCCGGCACCCTTGGAGTCGCCCTTGTCGGCCCTGCGGATCGCCTCATCCTTGGCCTCGGCCATCTCGTTGAGCATCAGCTGCTTCTGGACGTCAATGTTCACGGATTTCGAAACGTCGCTCTCCCGCTTGCTGAACCGCACCGAGGCTTCACCCCCGGCCTGCTCCTCGCGGCTGCTGATCAGGTTGTGGTAGGAGCACTTCGCCGAGGCCAGCTTCAACACATCCCGCTCTGTCCCGGCCGGAACCTCCACCTCAACCAGCACGTATTTCTCCTGCCCTCCGTAGAGGTTGTTCAGCCGGATCTCGACACGACGGTTGTCCACCCGCCCGTCGCGCCCGATGATCCGGATCGGACGCACTCCCCCGAGAAGTTCAATCTCCAGGATCACGTCGCGGGCGAACACACTCAGGACATCGCCCAACTCCGCCGAGAAGATCCGGGGCAGATCACGGCTCGACTCGACAAAATAGGTATTGCCGTCGCTGTTTTGCGCCAGCCTCGTCATCAGGTCCTCGTTGTAATCCCTGCCCAATCCGATCGTGGTAACCGCGATCCGCTCCTTCATCAGGGCGGCGCCGAGCCGTCCAAGATCCTCAGGCTGGCTGGGGCCCGAGTTTGCCTGCCCGTCGGACAGCAGGATGATCCGGTTGACATACCGGCCCTCGATATTCTTCCTGACCTCGGCCGCCGCCTGGCTGACCCCGGCGAAGAGCGCCGTGTTGCCCCGCGTGGTGATCTCGTTGATGCGCGACTCGATCCACTCGCTATTGGATGCGCTCTGCGGCGGCACAATGGTCTCCGCCTCATGATCGTAGATGACCAGCGAGAACAGGTCGCGCGGGCCCAGCCGGCGCAACGCCGTAATGGCGGCTTCCTTGGCCTTTTGCAGTTTCGATTCCGAACTCATCGAGCCGGAACGATCCAGGACAACGGACAGGTTGACTGGTTGCCGCTCCGCCCTTTCGCGCAGCGCCGGCGCATCCAGCGACACCTTGATCACGGCGCGGGTGACATCGCCGGCCGGAAGGACGGCCCGGTCCAGGTCAACCCGGCACGTCACCTTGTCGCCGCGGGCGGCCACTGCAGGGCCAGCTGCCAGCAAACCTGCCGCAAACACTCCCACCACCCAGCTCCACTTCATCCTTTTCATGACACGCCCTCCTTGAGAAACCTCTTGATCAGGGCGGACACACCCGCATCCGTTCCCCTTTCATGAGACCATGACACCATATCCCCCCTGATAAGTCGTCACGCCCCGGCAAAAAGATTGTAAAAAAAATGTCATAGGGCCGACCGCCTTTTTCGACTATCATCTTTGCCCATGAAGCCGCCTTTGAACAACCCTCAATTCCGCCCCCCGGCGGAAGCCGACAGCCTGATCCTCCAGGTGGAACAGGGCTGTCCCTACAACCGCTGCACCTTCTGCGGCATGTACCGGCACACCCCTTATCGGCGCCTTTCCCTCCCCGATATACGCCTGATGATTGCCGGCGAAGCCCGTCATGCCCCCGACACCCGGCGGATCTTTCTTGCCGACGGCGATGTCATGCGCCGGCCTTTCGGCGAGTTACAGGCCATCCTGTCTCTCCTCAACGAATACTTCCCCGCCCTCGCCCGCGTCAACCTCTATGCCACGGGCCATGCCATCCAACCCAAAAGCGACGCTGAACTCCGCGCCTTGCGGGAGCAGAAACTCCACACCCTTTATCTAGGACTTGAGAGTGGAGATGAGGAGACGCTGTCAGCGGTCAAAAAGGGGGAAACCGCCGCCGGGATGGTTGAGGCCGGCCGCCGCGCCCAAGAATGCGGCCTGCGGGTATCCGTCATGATCCTGCTCGGCCTGGGCGGCCAGGCCCGGCTCCGGGAACACGCCCGGGCAACGGCACTCGCCCTAAATTCCATGCAACCCCGACTCCTGTCCGCCCTGCGGGTCGTGCCGATACCCGGAACCGAGTTGCACGCCGATGTTACTTCAGGGACGTTTACCCAGCTCACCGAACGTCAAACCGTTGAAGAACTCCGCCAGATCGTTCAGGCACTCGAATTGACAAATACCGTGTTCCGGGCCAATCACAGCTCCAACATCATTCCCCTGGAAGCACGGCTCCCCCGCGACAAGGAGCGCCTTCTGGCCCAGCTTGACATCCTTCTGGCCTCCGGCCACCTCGATGCCGAGTCCCCAGGAGAACAGCCATTGTGGCTGTGACATGCAGGGCAAACGCATCAAAACACAGAAGATCTTGAACACCCGCTGGGAGTACCCAGCTCAAGCCGCAAAGCACGCGAAGTAATTCAGGAGAAGACGACGGCCCCGCCAATGTTTCACGAATTTTACGGGAGGCAGGCTTGCCGATGAGCCCCGCGTATCTGGAATGGGCGCGCCTCCCGGAAAATTCGTGAAACCCGCTCTTTGAAGAACACAGATCCCCTCTTCGAAAAGGCGGTGTTGTGGTAATTTTACAGTCGGGTACTCACGACTGTAAAATTACCGCAACATTTCACACCGGATCAGCATCCCTATCCCCCTTTGCGACCTTCGCGGCTTGAGCTGGGTACTCCCAGCGCGTGTTATAATTCTTCGATTACCGGGGACTTAAGATGCGTGTGACCTGCTGTGACGTGAGTGAACGGTTGACACCCATTCGGCAAAGCCATAGATTACGCCGCTCATGAAGGAAACGTTCACAAGACTTCTCGGGATCCTCGCGCTCGTCGCCTTGGTGGCTGGGTTCTTCCCCTGCGACAGCCATGGCCACGATGACGGGTGTACCCCGGAATGCTCCTGTGTCGCGCATACCCCGGCTGATATCACCCCGGCGGATGGGTCCCATCTTTCAACCCCGATTGCTGACCGACTGGTTCCTCACTCCCCAACTTCGGCCGCCTTTTCGTTTGCCTCCCGCATCTTCCGCCCCCCGATTGCCTGATCCTTCCGGCAATCCGTCTTCACACGAGCAGGCCCCTCGGGCCTGTTGACATTCACGACGTTACAGGGGATTTATGACATCATTCATCAGGCATTTTCTAATAATAATCGGTTTTGCGTGCAGCCTTCCTCCGCAGGGATCAGCGGATGAACCGGCCTCAAATTCCAACCAAACCACGCTTTCTTTCGAGCAGGCCTGGCAACAGGCCTTGAGCCACAACCCGGATTTTTCAGCCGCACAGTCTCAAGTGGATGCGGCCAACAGCGCCACCGCTCAGGCCGGCGCAAGACCCAACCCCGGGCTCTCCCTCGAGGCTGAAAACTTCGGGGGATCCGGACCGAACTCAGGCTGGAACTCCGCCGAGACCACGCTGCTCCTGAGCCAGCCCATCGAGACTGGCGGGAAACGCCAGGCACGAACGGCCCTGGCCCGAGCCGGAAACGATCTTTCCCTGGCTGAATTGGAGTCCACCCGGCTCGACCTCTGGCAAACCCTCGTGGATCACTATGTGGACGCCCTTCAGGCAGGGGAATTGGAGGCGATAGCCCGGGATAACGTGCGGCTTGCCGGGGATCGCTACCGTCTGGTTTCGCAACGGGTGCAGGCGGGGAAAGTTGCCCCTCTGGAAAGTTCAAAGGCTGAAGTTGAGACCGCATTGGCCGGTGTCGAACAAGCCAAAGCCCGGCGTCTGGCAAAACTGACACACTGCCGGTTAGCCGTCCTCATGGGAAAGACGATGCCTGACTTCGACACGTTGACAGGACGCCTTGACTCCGTGAAGGCGTGGGCTCCCGCCGCGGAAGCCCGTTCAACCGCCCCCGGTCTCTTACGGGCTGAAAAGGAACATGCCGCCCGGCTTGCCGCCGTAAAACGGGAGGAATCCCTGACCCACCCCGATGTTGTGGTCTCAGCGGGAGTGCGCCGCTTTGAAGATAACGAGGAGATCGCCTGGGTGGGGGGAATCGCCCTGCCGCTTCCCCTCTTCGACCGGAACGCAGCGGGCATTCAAAAAGCCCGCCACGAACTGTCCCGCGCCACCCATCTTCAGCAGGCCGCCGTTCTGAAACAACAGATCGCTCAGGAGGAATTGCTGGCGGAGGTGGATAATGCCTGGAACGAAATCGTGGTGCTTCGCGACAAGGCGCTCCCCGCCGCCCGCGATGCCATGGAAAAAGCCAAAACGGGATATGAACAGGGGAAATTCTCCTACCTCGAGTGGGTTGACGCGGAACGCTCCTTTGTGAGTCTCCGCACCCGGTGGATCACAACCCTGGCCCACTACCACAAAA
>CAZMSS010000206.1:0-5508 GCA_964568965.1 uncultured Verrucomicrobiota bacterium
GGGTTGCGGGAATTTCAGGGGGAGTACTCTCCGCCTGAAATTCCCGCAACATTCTCTTCTCTTGAATTATCTTCTCCGCGCCTCTGTGCCTCGGTGGTGAATCCCTTCTTCTCTTTTCTTCTCTTCTTCTCTTGAATTTCCGGCCTGCCCGGCATAATGTGCGGGGTATCAGTAGGTTCTGGAGGGCTGGGGGAGTATGAGTTATTACAAAATCCTGGGCTTGCATGATGAGCCGTTTTCGACCAGCCCGGATCCCTCCTATTTCTTCCTCTCGGCCCAACATAAGGCGGCATTGACCCGCCTCCGCATCGCCCTCAGCCTCAAACGCGGCCTTAGCGTAATCGTCGGCGACGTTGGTACCGGCAAGACCACCCTCAGCCGCAAGCTCTCCCAGGTCCTCAAGGAGGAGCAGGACGTCTGCTTCTACATGATCCTCAACCCCTACTTCCGGACCCAGAAACAATTCCTGTCCCGCCTCGTCGCCCTCTTTCATGCCCCCATCGATCCCAAAAGGACCTCCGGACTGGATTGCATCGAGGCCGTGGAGCAGTTTTTGTTCAGGACGGGGGTCCAGGAGAAGAAACGGGTGGTCCTGCTTATCGACGAGGCCCAGTTGCTTCCGCACTACGTCCTCGAAATCCTCCGGATCCTCCTCAATTACGAGACCAATGAGTTCAAAATCCTCCAGCTGGTCCTCGTCGGCCAGATGGAACTCGTGCCGGTTTTGAGTAAAATGCCCAATTTCTGGGACCGGATCGCCCTGAAATGCGTCATCAACCCCCTGAACCTTGCCGAGACGCGCGAGGTAATCCACTTCCGGCTCCAGCAGGCCGGGTACCAGGGCGAGGGGTTGTTCAGCGATGATGCGCTCCGCGTGATCCATGAGCATACCCGCGGATATCCCCGCCAAATGTCCATGTTGTGTCATAATTTGCTCGAGATGCTGGTGATGAAGGACCGCACCGTCGTGGATGAGGCCCTGGTGCGGGAAGCCCTGGCCGCAGAACTCCGCCCTCTTTCAGGGGTTGTCGAACCGGTGCCGATTGTGTATTAATGTCGGATTGTTCGGCTGGGGGAATAGAATTTTCGAAAAATCGTAATCCGTTCCCGCTGTCAGGGATGCGAAAACAGGGATTCGGATCACGAGTAAGTGTAGATGAGGCACAAGAGTAGATGACTCCAGAGGAAAAACTACTGGCATTGATACAGCAGGATAAGCGGCAGGCTGCTCCTGCTGCTGCGCCTGTGGCCGCGCCGGACCCCTCACCCCGGCCCTCTCCCGCAAGGGGCGAGGGTGCAGATGGAGCGGGTGCAGAACGGGCTCTCCCTTCTATTCCTGAATCCGCTCCCAAATCTTCTCCCTCGCCCCTTGCGGGAGAGGGTCGGGGTGAGGGGGCAGTGCCCCCCGGGAAGAAACTCAAGCTGGCTGATGCTGTTGCGCCTGCGGTCGCGCCGGATCTGAAACCTGAGATCAAGGATGTGAAGCCTGCGGTCGCGCCGGATCTGAAATCTGAGATCAAGGATGTGAAATCGGTGCCAGCGGCCCCTTCTGCCCCTGCCATCCCGGTCTCCCAGCCGCTTAGAGGCAGCCCTGCCTGGGGCTCCCTTTCGCCCCTTCTGATCCTGAACCGGGCGCTTGCGGTGGTGGTGTTGGGGTTGATTGTGGTGATCTTTTACGCCGTGATGTCCATCAAGCCGGGCATCGCGAAGGAACTTGAACGGCAGATTGAAGGGGCGGGAAGCCTCTCGGTGACACTCCAGACGATCGTGGAGGAGACTGTTCCTTCGCTGGATTTCTATCTCGACAAGGTATCCGCCCGCAACCCGTTTGTCGCCAAGGGGGTTGCCGGCCCCAGTGGATCCGTGGCGGCCGAAAAAGCCGGGGCGCCCAAGGATCTGAAGCTCATGGCGGTTTCGGTCGATGGGGCCTCCCCCGCCGATTCGATGGCCATTATCAAGAACAAGACGGATTCGAAGACGTATTTTGTGAAATTGGGCCAGACCGTCGGCGATACGGACTTTGTGCTGGACAAGGTGCTGGCCGACCGGATCGTCCTGAAGCAGCGGAAACAGGAATACGAGCTGAAGTAGAACTTGGGGAGAGTCATCCTGTGGGCTTTTTGGAATATTTTGAACAGAAGCGCGCAAAGAACGCAAAGAAGAGAGTTATGTGTTCCGCCGGAGGCGGGACATACAATCCCTCCTCTTCGTGCTCTTTGCGATCTTCTGTTCAAAACTCCTGATTATTTGACTGGAGAAAGAATACGATGAAATACTTATATTTAACCTGCCTCGCCTCTCTCATTCTCGCCGCCGCATCCTTCGCCCAGGCGCCGGCGACCACTATTGCGGATCCGCCCGCCGTGGCTCAACCCGTCGCGGCTCAACCCGTCGTGGTTCAGCCCGCCGTGGCGGCGCCCGTCGCGAAGCCGCACCTGATCAGCGAGTACAACCTGCCGGGGCTTGACAAGAAGATCTCCCTCGACCTGCTTGACGCCATGGATGTGGTCGATCTCCTGAAGTTCCTGGCGGTCAAGGCCAACCTCAACATCATCATCGGGCGGGAGGTGACAGGGTCTTCGAAGCTCATGGTCAAGGATGTGTCGCTCGCCGATGCCCTGGAAATTGTCCTGGCCGCCAACGGCCTCGCCTACCAGGTGCAGGGGAACATCGTCAAGGTCATGACCGACAAGGAGTACCGCGAGCAGTACGGCGAAAGTTTCTACGAGCGCAAGCAGGCCAAGATCATCGAGCTCAAGTCCGCCGTCCCCAGCAAGATGGCCGGGCTTCTGGAAAACGTGAAGGGGTCGCTCGGCAAGATCGTCTTCGATGACTCCACCGGCACCCTGGTGCTGATCGACACACCCGAGAAGATCCGGGAAATGGAAAATGTGATCCGCATGGCGGAGATTCCCACCTACCAGCGCATCCTCCCCACCGTGACCACGAACTTCGTGCTGCAGTACTCCAAGATCGAGGACGTCGAGCCGCAGGTGACGGCGATGCTGACGAAGGAAAACAGCATCGGCCAGCTGCGGACCGACAAGCGGACCAAGACCATCATCATCACCGACTGGCCGCATGTGGTCCAGAAGGTCGGCGATGTGGTTGCCCTGTTCGACCGCCCCCAGAAGCAGGTCTTCATCGAGGCCAAGATCGTGCAGGTTGTTTTGTCCGACGACTGGCATTTCGGGGTGAACTGGGATTACCTGTTTCAGGGGTTGGACCCCCGTTTTTCCCTGCAGCCGGTCTCCAAGACCTTTGCTTCCGCCTCTCCAGCCAGCCTCTTGACGGGCGAGAGCAAGACGCTAGCCGGGTCGGTTACCTATCACACCATTGCGGCTGGCGCGAACGTGAATGCGGTCGTGGAGGCCTTGCAGAAAGTCGGAAAAACGAGATTGCTGCAGAATCCCCATATCGCGACCATGGACGGCAAGGAGGCGACGATCAAGGCGATCACGACCCAGCCGTACTCGGAGTTGCAGTATGAAACCGGAAGTTCAAATGTAGTCGGGAAGACATACAAGTTCGTGGATGTCGGGGTGTCGTTGGGGGTTACGCCGCGGATCAACGAGCTCGGGTTCATCACCTGCGACATCCGCCCGGAGGTCAGTTCGGTGCTGCAATGGTATGATGCCGATCCTTCGAGCGCCGAGGGGAACTCGGGTGTTCCTGTCGTAAAGAAATCGTATGCTGAAACAAGCATCAGCGTGAAGGATGGCGTGACGATCATCATCGCCGGCATGATTGATGAAAATCAAACCAAGACACGCACGCAGATTCCGCTTCTGGGAAGCATTCCCCTGCTGGGGGCGCTTTTCCGGTACGACTCTACAACAACATTAAATACGGAAACCATCGTCCTCCTGACCCCCCGGATCGTGACCGGCGACAAGTTCTTCGAGCGTTCCAAGGATATGAAGAAGCCCGTTAAAGGCGGCGCCGAAAGCCCCCTGACCACCGAAATGACGCCGTGAGGAAGAGTAGAGGGGACTTCACCACCCTCCTTCGTCCCGCAAAAACGGGACTACGAAGGGCAGGCTGATTTGGGAAATGAGGAAAATCCGGAGAAGAGAATGTTGCGGGAATTTACGCTTGGGAAATACCCAAACGTAAATTCCCGCAACACCGCTCCGGTGAATTCGGAAAAAGGTTTTGAGGGCACGATGGCAGCGAGCGAAGTACAACTGGAGTCGATTTTTCCCCGATCCCCCGGAAGAACCTTGCTACGCCAAGGCTACGCAAGGCAGGCCGTTGCGGAATTTTTGGCTCGGGTACTCCCGAACGAAAATACCGCAACATCCTCTTCCTTCGCGTCTTCGCGTCTTCGCGTGAGGTCCTCCTCTTTCTGGATTTCCCCCATTTCCCAAATCAGTGGTGAAGTCTTTCTTCTCTTTCTCCTTCTTTCCCTCCCCGTACAGGCGCAGTCCGATGTTTCTGGCGGGCGGATTGATTCGGCCACTTATCAGCGGGTTGTGGAGGAGAATCTGGAGCTTCGCAAGGAGCAGGCCAGGCTGGAGGTCGAGGCAGGGGAGGTGCGCAGGAAAAATGCCGCCCTGCTCCTTGACGTGCAGGATCTGGAACGGAAGCGCGACCAGTTGACCGTCCTGATCTCCCAGCTGAAGACCCCCGACGAGACCCGGTCCGAAATGGCGCGCCTGCAGTCGGAGAAACTGGTCCTGGTCCGCGAGATCGAGCGACTGCGTCAGGTGCTCGTGGCCACCGTCGCCCCGCCTTCCACCAACCTGCCGCCTCCGGCCGTTGCCGCGTCCCCGGCCCCGGGTTCGGATCTCTTCCGGAAGATTGAAAAGGAAAATGCCGACCTTCGCCAGGAAGTGGCCCGGGCCCGGGAATCCGCCATGAACGAGTCCGTTGGCCGCACCGTGGCGACGACAAACGAGGCGATCCTGAAGACGGCGGTGGCGGAATTGACCGGACAGGTCAAGCAGGCCCAGGCCGAGCTGGCGTCCCTCCAGAAGCGCGAAGCTGCCTTGAAGAAAGGCCTTGAGGCCCAGGCGAAGAAGACGTTCGAGGCGGAGGCGCTGGCCAGGAGGCAGGAGGCAGGAAGCAGTGGGCAGAAGTCGGAGATAAGCACTTTGGAGTCCGAGATCAAGGCGCTGAAATCCGAGATCAAGGATTTGAAATCTCAGATCAGGGATCAGCGCTCTGCTTCCGGTGCTCCGGCCGCTTTGGAGGGCGCTTCACCTTCCGGCACCTCGACAGCTCAACAG
This sequence comes from uncultured Verrucomicrobiota bacterium, assembly GCA_964568965.1. Taxonomy (GTDB): domain Bacteria; phylum Verrucomicrobiota; class Kiritimatiellia; order CAIKKV01; family CAITUY01; genus JAABPW01. Next base: position 5,232 of record CAZMSS010000206.1, read on the forward strand.
CTCAACACCTCCGTCCCCGTCCTTCTCCTTGCCGCTCAGAAACTGCTGGCAGCCAAACGGCCCGGGGATGCCGAGAAGCTCTATCTCAAGGCTCTGAAAGCGGAGCCCCGGAATCCCCAGGTGAGCTACAATCTGGGTGTGCTGTACGGGGATTACCTGAAAGACCCGAAGAAGGCCGCCAAGTATTACCGCCGGTATCTTGAGCTCGCCCCCGGCGCTCCCGATACCTCCGTTGTCCGCTCCTGGATCATCGAACTCGAAGCCCGTTCCAAGTGGT
>CAZMSS010000207.1:0-5424 GCA_964568965.1 uncultured Verrucomicrobiota bacterium
AGATGTGTATAAGAGACAGTTCTGGACCGGGGCGGGGAGTGGGCCATCCACGATGGCGGGGACAATCTGGATATTTCCCTGGGGTGTGCCCTGAAGGGTCCGCTGTATGAGGGTAACCGTTGCCTGAGCGAGCGGCAGGGTGATCGTGAGGAGTGCCGTCGGGGCGGGGGTGAGGCTGTTGGCAAGGGATTGGTCATCGTCCGCAACCACGGCGAGGTCGCTTCCGGGAACGAGCCCCGCCTTGAGTGCATGGCAATAGAGATCCAGCAAGGCTATGGAGCCAGCGCAGAAGACCGCCCGGGCTGCGGCGGGCTGGGTAACCACGGGTGCTACTGAAGAGTATGGAGTGGCCGTGACTCCCGCCGCCGAGCAGGCTTTGATGAAACCGGCAAGCACCGGTGAAGCGGGGCCGAGGATGGCGATGGACTTGTGGCCCTTGTCGATCAGGCGCAGGGCAAGACGTCGACCCGCGTCCTGTTGATCTGCGAAGACTGAAGGAACGCCGCTCATCGGCACGCCGATGGCGATGACAGGGCAATCGGCGTCGATGGTGAGGGTGTTGCCGGTCCGTGGCGGACAATAGAGGAGGCCTGCGATTCCCGCGTGGGCGAAGTCGTCGATAGCGGAGTCGGCGGCCATCTGGTCTTCGGGCAGGTAGGCGATGAGGAGCCGGAATCCGGCGGCGGCGAGGAGTGGCTGGAGGGTGGCGGTGAAACCCGGAGGGATGGCGGCGCTGGCGGCGATGGCCAGACCGAGCAGGGGATTGCGGCCGGCGGCCATTTCGCGCGCCGCGAGGCTGGGGGTATAATCGAGTTGCTGGATGGCCGTCCGGACCCGCTGCTGGGTGGCCTTGGAGATGCCCAACTGGTTGGCCTTGCCGTTGACGACAGCCGATGCGGTGGTCATTGAGACGCCTGCCGCCTCGGCGACATCGCACAACCGCGTGCCGGTCTTGATCCTGGAATTATTCATCTAAAGCGCTTTAGATCAAAATAATCGGTATCCGGTCAAGAGGGAAGGTAGCCCGCATTATCTTGACGGATGTGTGCCGTAACGGCTTAATACGCGGCAATCTGGTATTGTGAATGTCAACACGAGGATAAGGAGACGACCATGGCTGAAATTACGTTCGACTGCCCGGAGTGCAAACATCCCCTGAAGGTTGATGAATCAGCTGCCGGGATGGTGGTGGACTGTCCTCAGTGCGCAAAGAAAATTCAAATCCCGAGGAAGGCCACGCCGCTTGTGGTAGGGGTGGCCGTGCCGCCGGTTATGCCGGCAGGGGCGACCATTCCGGTTTTCAGGAATGAGCCCATCCTCGTTTTGGTCCTGGGGTTCATCACCTGCGGATTGTACCTGATCTACTGGAACATCAAGATGGCAGAAGTGCTCAACGCCGTTGCCGGACGCAAGGTGATCTCTCCCGTTGCCGCGGTTCTTTCCGGGTGTTGTGTTCCCGTGAATGTGTACTACTACTATCTCGCGGGCATCACGCTCCCGCAACTGGGGGTGCTGACGGGACGGTCCGACCTCAAGGACAAAACCACCATGCTGGTGCTACTGGGCATCTTTTTCCCGATGGTGGCCGCGATGATCCTGCAGGGGCATGTGAACGAGATTTACGAGAAGAAGGCCTAGGATGCGGTTTCCCGGCGGCGATGAGTTCGTCCGCAACCGGAGGCTGGTGCTGCTCCTGGTGTCCGGGGTCTTGATCGCGGCATGGGGGTATGCGCCCCATGTGGATCGGGGGCCTGTGGTGTGCCTGATGCACGGGATTGTGGGGCTTCCCTGTCCGGCTTGCGGGTTGACGCATGCCTTCTGCGACCTGATGCATGGGCGGTTGGCCTCTGCGGCCGCCCATAACGCTGTCGCGTTCCCGTTGTTGCTTCTGTTTCTCCTGGCGATCCCCACGGCGGCCGCCGAACTGGTGCTCGGGCGGCGGCTTACCTTCTATGACTTCCTGTATTCCTCACGGCTTGCCTACATGGCGGGGGCCACCCTGATCGTGTATCATGTCGCCCGGACCACCCTCTGGTTCTTCGATGGCCGGCTCTATACCAATTACTTTGCAACCTCCTGGCTGTATCGCTTCTGGGGGTCGTGAGGTGGAGTGCAGGTCTGTTTCTTCTTCTTCTTCTTCTTCTTCTTCCGTACTTCCAAGAGAGTGTCGATGATGGTATTATTATGGCATGTTTGATGATCCCATAGGCGGCGAAGGGCTGGATGATCCGAGGCTTGAGACCATGATCAGGCAGGCGGGGACCCTCACGGAGTTGGTTCTGAATGCCGAGTTCCTGCTCGATGAGTGGGTGACGGACTTCCTCAAGCACTGCCCGGAAATCTATGAGATGTCGCGCCAGGTTGTGATGACGCCCGAGCAGCGCTGCCGGCTGGTGATGTGGTACACGGAGGTGCTGCTGGAGGACCCGGCTGACATGGGTCAGACCTTCAGTTTCCTCCTGACCGTGTGCCGGGCCAAGGCTGACCTGGGTCGGATTTCCGAACCCAAATTACTCAGTCAGCTGGGTGATGCCTTCAGCCGCATCTGCCGCCCGGATGCCCATGAGGTAGATGTGTTGGGCGGCGACCCGTTCCAGGCTATCCGGTATGCGGTTGCCGGGCATTTGGCCTATGCGGACGACTTTCTGCTCGAGGAAGCCATGTCACTGATGGATGAGGATCTCGGGGAGGAAGAGGAGTAGCCCGCCGCACCCCCCTAATGCGGCGAACCACGGGGCAAAAAACAACCGCGGGGTTTCGGTCCGCGGTCGTCTTGGTAAGCATATACCTGCTACCGGGTTCCCCAGTCGGCCAGTTGAGTCGGAACTTGATGACGTCTGAGACGCCGTTCTGAACATCACCAACCTCAGGTCGCCTGATTTATAAAGCAATCCTCGTGCCGGGATAGGACCGGGGCGGGGATTGACAAAGTCTTTGCAATCACCGCCTGCAGGCACCCGATCACCCGAGCGAAATGTTAAGGAATCATGAAATATCAGCATGGAATGAGTCTCAAGGCTGTTTCATGTCTCGATTATGAGACACTGGCGTCCCATAGGGACGCCAGTTGGATGCTATAAATACACAATTAATTATCGGAAAAAACAGTCGTATCCCCGGATAAAGGACTTTATGATGGCCTGCTTAGTCGTGGGTATTACTGATAGGGTGTAAGGGATCCAATGGCTGATAACATCATTCCATATAAGGGCATCGACTCCAATGCCCGGAATTCCCTTTTTTTTCCACAACAATGACGGCAACAAAGGTCCGCGTGGAAGGTGAAACATGAACAGAAACATGCTGATTGTGTTGGCCGCTTCTCTGCAGGTTGCGGGGTGGGCAATGGCTGCTGATTTGTCAAAGGTCCCGCAGATTCATGAAACGCCGGAACAGCGTGATGAGCGCATGCAGTGGTTCCGCGACGCGAAGTTCGGCATGTTCATCCACTGGGGGCCCTGCTCAGTCGGTCAGAAAGAAATCGGCTGGGGGCGTAACGCGAACCGGCCGTGGGACATCAACGGGATCCAGACCCCGCGCACGGAAGATCCCGTTTACGATAACTATTACAAGCAGTTCAATCCGTCGAATTACAATGCCGAAGCATGGGTGAGCTTTGCGAAGGAGTCGGGCATGAAGTACATGGTGCTCATCGCGAAGCATCACGACGGCTTCGCGCAGTTCGACTCGAAGGCCTGCGATTACAACATCATGGCCAGCCCGTACGGCAAGGATATCATCCGGGCCTATGCCGACGCCTGCCACAAGCAGGGTATGAAGCTCGGGATCTACTATTCTACGCGTGACTGGCATCATCCTGACTACCTCGTTGGCGACAATAAGAAATATGACGAATTCTACCGGGCGCAGGTTAGGGAGTTGCTGGGTAACTACGGGCAGGTGGATGTGATGTGGTTTGACCACGTCGGCGGGCGCGACTGGGGCAAGTGGAAGTTCGACGAGCTCTTCTCGATGATGTACCAGCTCCATCCAAAACTGATCGTCAACAACCGTGCCGCCCGGTTCTGCGGGCCCCCGAGTCCCGAGGACCGCCCCCCAGCCAGTCCGGAGATCGCGAAAATGACGCAGGGCGACTACGAAACGCCCGAGGGGCGCATTGGAGGGATGAACATCGCCGGGGATTGGGAATCCTGCATCCATGTCGGGCAGGGGTGGTCCTACCATGGTGAGGAGGGGTTCAAGGGGCCGGAGGATTGCATCAAGATGCTCGTCAGCTGCACGACCGGTGGCGGCAACCTATTGTTGAATTTCGGGCCGCGTCCGGACGGCACTTTTGCCGAGGGGGAGGCCAAGGTGGCTCGCGCCATGGGTGAGTGGCTGAAGAAATACGGGGCAGCGGTTTACGGAACCCGCGGCGGACCTATTCGCAACGGTTCGTGGGGCGGTAGCTGCCACAAGGGCAACACGCTCTTCCTTCATGTGTATGACTGGCCCAAGGAGGGGCTTGCCTTTGCCCCGATCTCCAACAAGGTGCTTTCCGCCCGTACTCTGACCGGTGCACCAGCCACGTTCAAGCAAGGCGCCGCAGAGTTCTCCGTGGATGTGGCCCAAAGCGACCGGGACACCCCAGTGACAGTTATTGAGTTGACCATGGAGCACCCGGTTGAATCAGGTGTGATTACCAGTACTGTCCGGCTACCCAAGGACAACGTGTCGGCGTTTGGCGTGATTCTCAGCGAGGAGGCCAGGCTGGAGACCAGTTCCAGGTCGAAATGGGACAGCCGTGAGAATCATGTGCGGCTTTTCAAGGGCGACAAGACTGATTATGCATTCCACACTGACGATGAAGCAAACCCGTGGGCCAAGATCGACCTTGGGGCCGTGAAGCTGGTCAATGCTGTCGAGATCGTTAACCGCCAGGATGACAGGCGTTCCTCGGGTCTCATCATGTCCCTCTCCGAGGATGGCCTGAAGTGGGATGAAGTGTGGCGGGCAAAGACGTGGGAATCCGTCTGGATCGTGCCCGTGACTCATTTTGATACCGGGGCCACTGTGCCCGGACGTCTGGTCAGGTTCATCAAGGTCGAGACGAAGGGGGATTCACCCCGTCCACTGATGCTTCAGCGTGTTAACGTATATGGGGTGAAAAAATAAACACGGCAATGTGGTGTAAAGTCGGATTGGCGGTAATGTCGTTGACCGTCGTGTCCAGCGTTTCTGTTTGCGCGGCAACGGCTCCTGCCGATCTCATCAAGGGCGAGACGAACGGCGTTGACCGGTCGCGGACCTACAACCTGGGCTCGACGGGGCTGCGGGGTTGGATCTACACGCGGCCCGCGAGCAACCTTGACAGTTCCCAGGGGCGGACCACGGCGGCCAGCCGTCAGATTCTGGTGACGCATGTGGGAACCAACTCGCCGGCGTCGGGCATCATGCAGGTCAACGACGTGATCCTGGGCGTGG
>CAZMSS010000208.1:0-589 GCA_964568965.1 uncultured Verrucomicrobiota bacterium
TACCTGGCCTGAGCAATCAGCAATCGGTTCTTCTCAACGGCATAGACGAGGCGGTGCTCATCCGTAATGCGGCGGGACCAGAATCCCGCCATGTCATGACGCAATGGCTCGGGTTTTCCCACTCCCTCAAAGGGCTGGCGTCCGATCTCGTCGATCAGGCGCACTATGCGGGCGGCGAGCTTGCGATCGTGTTCTACCCAGTAGATGAAGTCTTCCCACCCCCGGTCTGCAAACACGATTTTCATGTCAGAACCGGCAGTGTCCGCTCCGTTCCCTTGCCGGCACGAAGTTGATCGATGGCGCTACGCAGGCGCCTGGCATTTTTCGGACTTCGCAGCAGATAGGCGGTTTCGTCCAATGCCTCATAATCCGCAAGGGCCATCATCACCACCGCTTGATCGCGCCTGCGCGTGATAACCACAGGAACATGATCTTCGCAAACCCGCTGCATGGTGTCGGCCAGCGTCTCTCTCGCTGCCGTATAGGTCATCGCTTTCATATGAACAGTATCCTGTACAGGCCAAGAGAGAGCAAGCATTTTCTTCCTGGATGACAAGCGCGGCGGCATTTCCTATGATCGAGTTTTTAT
>CAZMSS010000208.1:599-5393 GCA_964568965.1 uncultured Verrucomicrobiota bacterium
TTTCAGCTGGATCGACTGGAGCGCTTTCTGGATCGCGTTTGCGATCGTTTTCGGCGTTTATCTTTTCACCGCCGCGCCCACGGTGACGATGGAGGACTGCGGCGAGTTGTCGGTGGGTTCGGCGCATCTGGGCGTGCCGCATCCGCCGGGCTATCCTATTTGGGCGATCCTGACCTGGGGTTTCACCAAGCTTTTGTTCTTTGCCCGGTTCCGCGGCCAGCCGAATCCGGCCTGGAGCGTGGCGGTGGCGTCGGGATTTTTCGGGGCGCTGGCGGCGGGGTTCACCTCGATTCTGATCTGCCGCTCGGGCCGCGACCTGCTGCGCAGTCTGGCGCGCACGACGGAACGGATCGGCACGCGGATGGAGGACGCCATCTGCTGGACGGCCGGGGTGGCGGCCAGCCTGGTGATGGCCTTCAGTCCGGTGGTCTGGTCGCAGTCGGTGATCGTCGAGGTTTATTCGCTGAACGCCTTTTTCCTGGTGATGATCCTGTTTCTGGGCTACGTCTGGTTCCGCCGCCCGCACGCGCAGCTGCCGGTGCTTTCGTGGAGCGTGATCGGCATGGGCATCTTCCTCGGGCTGGTGATGGCGGGGTTGGTGGTCAAGCTGGTGTCCGGCATGAACGCGGACAACTTTACCCAGGTCGGCGTCTATTACATCGGCTATACCATCTTCGGCCTGCTGGCGCTGGCGGTGATGACGGCCGTCTGGCGGCAGCGTCCGCAGGACCGCATCCTCTACCTGACCGCCTTCCTGTTCGGCCTGGGGCTGACCAATTACCAAGTGCTCTTGTTGCTGATGGTGGCGCTGGTGGTGATCGTGATGGTGCGCGACCTGGGGCTCTTCCGCGACTTCCTGATCGCGGCGGTGCCGTACGGCATTGCGATCGGCCTGGTTCTGACCGATTATCTGCCCACCATTGACCATCCGACGCACACCACGTTTTACGTCTATTTCCTGCTCAACCTGGGCTGGCTGGCGATCGTCTATTTTCTGCTGCCAAACGGCCGCACGGTGGCACCGTCCGTGCTGGCCGCCGAACTCGGCTTCGCCGTCTACGCCTATATGCCGCTTTCGTCGGAAACCAATCCGCCGATCAATTGGGGCTACCCCCGGACCTGGGAGGGCTTTCAGCACGCCATCAGCCGCGGCCAATATGAGCGCATTGTGCGGACGCCGATCTTCTCGATGGATTTCCTGCGGCAGGTGGGCGACTACCTCTCCGATCTGCGCGGAACCTTCACCCTGCCGATCGTGATCGCGGGGTTGCTGCCTTTCGCGGCCTGGAATGTGCGCGTGGGCCAGCGCCGTTACCAGGCGATCACCCCAGCAGTAATCATGGCGCTGCTCGCCGTCAGCCTGATCGTGCTGGAAGAGGTCGTGATGCCCGCCGGCCAGGACACTGAATGGTTGAGTGTACCATATCACGGGCTGATTGTGCTGATGGCAATCGTGATGTCCATCGGGGTAATGGTTATCGTGATGGACGAGGTGCGTGACCTATGGCAGACCGCCTTCGGACGGACGCGTGCCACGACATCGGACCGCCTGCTCGCGGGCCTGGTGCTGCTGGGCCTGGCGGCGGTTGTGCTGCTGGTCGAGGGCATGCTGGCCGGACGGGTGGTCAACCCGGAATCCGGCATGTCAGCCATGGAGCGCGCAGGCCTGCTGGCCGTGATGCTTGGACCGCTGGTCCTGGCGGGACTGATCCTGCACCTGTCCTCGTCCGAATCCGGATTGAGCATGGACTTCGACGCCGCCAGCCGCAAGTGGATGCTGGCCACCCTGGCGGGCTTCCTGGTGATGAGCGTGGTCCTGGTGGACCTTGCAAGCCTCAAGGGCGACATTCAGGACATGTTCATTCAGCGCGTGAAATTCATCTCCTCGCATGCGCTCTTTGCGTTCTGGGTGGGCTACGGCATCGTGATCGGCCTCGCGACGCTGGCAACATGGCTGGCCCGCTGGCGGATGCTGGCCTATCTCGCGATCGCCGGCGCGCTGCTCGTGCCGCCGCTGATCCCGCTGGCGGAAAACGCCTACAACAAGGAGCTCGTGCGGATCAACGGCGGCGCTGAGATGAATGGACACGACTACGGCTGGCAGTTCGGCAACTACCAGCTGCGCGGCGCCGAGGCCATGACCGAGGAATTGAGCCCCAACGATGAACCGCTGCCCAATCCGGAGTTCCCGCCGGCGATGGGCCCGGGCGCCGTGTTTTTTGGCGGCACCGATCCGGGACGCTTTGTCCCCACCTACATGATTTACAACGCCGAGGTGCGGCCCGACGTGTTCCTGATCACGCAGAATGCGCTGGCCGACAACACCTACATGAGTGTTATGCGCGATCTCTACGGCGACGCCATCTGGATTCCGTCGGTTGTGGACGGCAATCGCGCGTTCCAGTCTTATGTGGAAGATGTGCGCGCCGGGCGTACACCGGCCAGCGCCGACATCAAGATCGAAAACGGACGCGTGCAGGTGCAGGGCGTCGGTGGCGTGATGCTGATCAACGGCATTCTGTGTCAGATGATTTTCGATCACAACAAGCGCACGCACTCTTTCTACGTGGAGGAGAGCTACGTCATCAACTGGATGTATCCTTACCTCACACCGCACGGATTGATCATGAAAATCAACCCTGAGCTGATTCCGTTGAGTGTGGAAAACACCCGCGATGACATGGACCTTTGGGATTGGTACACGCGGCGCCTAACCGGAGAACGGATGTTTCTGCGAGATGTTGTGGCGCGCAAGTCTTTCTCCAAACTGCGCTCGGCCCTGGCCGGATTATATCTGGCCCGGGGACGCGTGGGCGAGGCCGAGCAGGCCTTCCGCGAGGCGCTGGAACTTTATCCGCTAAGCCCTGAGGCCAATTTCAGACTGGCCGATCTCTACCTGCGCAGCAATCGCAGCGACGACGCTGTAGCGGTGATGGAACGTTTCTGCAGCCAGGACCCCGGCAATGACCGTGCGGGACAATTTGTTGCAGAGATGAAAGGCCGTAACGCCCTGAATCTGCGACGCACCGAATTGGAAAAGAAACTTGGCGGCGCCGGCACCGCAATTGGCGACGCGCTGGAATTGGCCGACGTCTACCGCCGTCTGGGCATGCTTCCGCCTTTTACAGAACTCTGTCGCAGCCTGATCAAAAACCAACAGCTGCCGCCCCAGTCCTATCTACGTATTGCGCAAATGGCAGTTGAGCAGCGCATGCCGGACCTGGTCGGCGATGCCATGGCAGTCTATTGCATCCAGACGCCGACGGATAGCAACGCCTGGCTTGATCTGGCGTCCGCACGCGCCATGCAAAGCCGCTGGGATGATACACTCAAGGCGCTGCAACAAGCCGTGCGCGCTGGCGGCGAAACGGCCATTACACGCATCAGCAACGACCGTCGCTTTGCGCCGCTCCAGAGCTGGCCATCATTCCAGCGGTTAATGCGGACAACCCTTCCTAGTTTATGAACCGCTTTCGCATCACACGTGGCACCGAAAAACGCACCTTGCAGGACGCGCTGGCCGCGCATTTAACCCTGTCGCGCAACGCCGCCAAGCGATTGATTGACGCCCGTGGCGTATTTGTCAACGGACGCCGCATCTGGATTGCGCATCATGCGGTTAATACGGGCGACGAGATCGAGGTGGCCGGCCTCCCGGAAAAGGCCGGCGGAGCCCGTGCCTCCGGTGCCGCGCCCCGCCCTGCCGCCGTTGCAGTGCTGTTTCGAGATGCACGTTATGCGGTCGTCGACAAGCCGGCGGGGATTCTGGCGAACGGCGCCGACAGCCTCGAAACCCGGCTGCAGGCCGAATGGAATCTACCAGCCCTGCGGGCGGTCCATCGTCTCGATCGCGACACCTCGGGCTGCCTGCTCTTTGCCTGCGACCAGGAAGCCCGCGACAAAGCTATCGAAGTCTTCGAAGAAAAAACGGTCCTGAAGCTCTACCACGCCATTGCCGCTGGCCGCGTGCACGGCCCAACAGATACACTTAACAAGTCACTCGACAACCTGCCTGCCGTTACCCACCTGCGCGTGCTGGACGCTAACGATACGGCCTCGCATTTACAGATCAAACTGGAAACCGGGCGCACGCATCAAATCCGCCGACATCTGTCCGCCATTCACCATCCAGTGCTGGGTGATCGTCAATATGGTCTGGACGCGAAGCTGCCGGACGCTTTTCGCGAGATTCCGCGCCAGATGCTGCACGCCGAGCGCCTGGCCATGCCGCACCCCTTCACCAGCGCGTTGCTTGTCGCCCGCGCCCCGCTGCCTCGCGACTTCCGGGACTGGCTGCGCCGCCTGACTCTTTCGTAGGCACAACTTCCCCAGCCCGGCTTTTTTGAGCGCCACCGCTCCTGCTCAGCAACGCATCCGCAGGCTCACGGCAGATTCAACAGGAATAGCCCCACGAGCAGTACAATGGCAATCAAATTACCCCTGCGCTGGAGCCGCGCTTCAGGCAGGTAGCGCCCAATGCAACCGCACGCCGTACCAAGCAACCCGGCGCACTGCTTTGGAATGTATCCCGCGTAAAAGGGGCTCAGACCTTTGGCGACGGCATGAACAACAGCCATTAATATCGCCAGAAAGACCGCCGGAATTGTGCCGATGCCTCCGCAGAGCACAATCAGTCCAAGAGTGGCGATTGTGGAGTAAGCCAGCGCCTTTTTGGTGTCGCTCTGTAACACAGCCGTGGTTGAACCAGTCAAAAAAGCCACAGCACCGAGAATCGCCACAATCACGCCCGTCGCTGTGCCATGCATAACCGGGGCCATGCGAATTATCAGGTAC
>CAZMSS010000209.1:0-5293 GCA_964568965.1 uncultured Verrucomicrobiota bacterium
GCGCATCGAAGGGAGCCGCCTGCTCGATGTGATTGCCGGAATACAGGCCATAGAAAGCCGCCTCGAAATTGTAGTTGAGATGGTAGTCCGCCGACCAGCGCGGATCGTCATCGGTGACCCACAGCCCGTACAATCCCGGGGGAAAGTCCGGATTCCGGCTGCAACTTCCCAGAAGATACTGGGACAGGTAGTACCGCTGCTCCAGAACGGGGTTGTCGATCTCAACCAGCGATTTCGCCCAGAACTCACGCCACCACTGGGTGTGCTGCTCCTGAAGTTTATGCGCTTTCCCGACGGTCATTCCCAGCGCCGTCGCCTTCACGGCCGCCAGCGGATCTTTGGCGTCAAACGAGCTCTGCATGGCCACCGCGATCGTAACCTTATCACCCGGCCGCAGGGTGAAGATCCACCCCGGAGGCGGAGGAGGTGGCGCGCCCGGCTTGGCCTTCGTGGGGTCGTCCAGGATTCCAAAATCCCCCTCCGACTCCGTTAACACCGATTCCAGGCTGGCGACGGCCGCCTTCTTCTTGGCCGCGACATCATCGAAGATCCCCACCACGCTCATGGCGCAAGCGGCCGACGTGGGGATCGCCACATCGCTGAAAAATGCCTTCGAGGCCCAGTAAAGTGCTTTCTGGTCACGATCTTCCTTCTGGTTCCCCAGTTCCAACCGGGAACCCCGGCCCGGCGCCGTCCACAGCAGAGCTCGCACCTCGACCGGCGCACCCGACACGGAAAGCTCAACCAGCAGGACGTCCTCCGTCGCCGCCACGAGCGACCTCATTTCGACCGTGATCGCCCCCTTGGAGAACTGGGACTCCGTAATTGCCGGATAGAGTTTCTGCAAAACCCGGTATGTCGCATTGGACAGGGCCGGGATATGGATTTCCAACCCGCCGAAAGGGCGCGGGCCGCCCTGCCGCTGGCCATCCCTGAGCCTCCAGAAGCTGTTCTTGCTGAGCCAGTAATACTGGGATTCCGGCTTGCCGCTGATTACCGCGCCGACATTGCCGTTGCCCAGGAGTGGCCCATCCACCGCCTGGCGTGAGGGAATGACGCTGGGTGGCGCTTCGAACAAGGTCCTGTATTTGGACACAATCCGCTCAGCGTCGGATGGGGAGGAAGCGTAAACACCCATCACCGGCAAAGCAATTGCAGCAACAAGCAGCATTACCCGACCGATTCTGTTTACGCCCATGATTCCCACCTATTCCGCCACCACAACCCGTAAGCCCTCACGCGGACCGCAAATGCCAGGCCTCACTGTGCCGCGAGCGTCCGAACGCGCATCGTCGGCCCCTCTGGACCAACTCCCGCCACGCATAATCCGCCTGCCACCCTTTTCCGGGCCCTTGGGATCCAGCGTATCGGTCGGCGAATAGTCCCCAGAGTAATCCTGACAGCACTCATTCATATTACCGTGCATGTCGTACAAGCCCCACTGGTTTGGCAGGAATGACCCGACCGGGGCGAACTGGGGTGACTGCTTGGCTGATCCATCCCACCCATCCATGTCGAAATGTGCGTAGTCGGGCAGATCATCGGCATCATCCCCGAAACAGTATGCTGTCGTCGACCCGGCACGGCAGGCATATTCCCACTGCGCCTCGGTGGGCAGGGTGACTGTCCGGCCAGTCTTCTTGGACATCCATTTACAGAACTCCTGGGCAAGGTCCCAGCATACCCGGTCGGCGGGATGATCGCTTCGCTTGGAAACCTCCGACTTGCGCCAATCAGCCCCGGTCTCCTTCACAAACCGCTCAAACTGCTCCGCCGTGACCTCGTACTGGCCCATATAAAACGGCTTGCTGATGGTCACCTCACGCTGATGGCCTGAGGGGCCCATCTTGAACTTGCCGGCCGGAATCTTCAGGAGCTTCATCGTCACCTTGTTGCCAAGGTCCAGGGTCAGCTCAGGGAGCTTGACCACTGCGACCGGCGCCTTCCGGGTGGATGACCGCTTCTTCTCCTTCTGCGGCCGGGGATTCACGGCATTAGCCGGGGCCTTCGGCCCCCCCAGCAACTCCACCATCGCCTTGCCCATGCCCTCGCCGATCAGGTAGTAGGTCTCGCCATTGCCGTTCCAGTGATACCCGAATGCGTGCGGGGAAACTTCCTTGGGCCGGAAGAACGGGCGGGTTTCAACGTACAGCACGTTCCCCTTGAACTCCTCGCGCTCCGCTGCCTTCTTCTGGGCATCCATGATGCACAACCGGCGGGTATTCTTCTGATCCCAGCCGCCGAATCCGCTGCCGCCGATCACAAAGGGGAGATTCGTCAAGCCGAGGTCCTTGCGGACATCCTTGATGAAATTGACCATGTTCTTCTCATACTCTGCGGCCGTGCCACTGTTGCACCCATCATTCCACCCCTGATGCCAGCAGAAGCCTGCAATCTCATACCCCTTGCCGTCATAACCCGGGAAGTCAACCTTGAGGTTCTGCAGCTGTTCCTTTACCCCGAAGACCACGTTCGAGTACAGCCAACCCGTCGTTCCGCCGGAGCTCGGGGGACGCCAGGGGCCTGCGAGGCTCGTGCCTCCCACCGCCACCTTGACCAGCAACACCTGATTGTCGAGATAGTTGCCAAGTTCAAGTCCGATGCCGAGTTCGGGGCCGATACCGCCGGTTGCATAGCCGCCGACAGTCAGATTGCCCTTGTCGCCATAGGAGCACCACACGTCATCGCGAACGATCCATTTGCCATCCTTGTCGACAAGGTGCTTGTAGCGCGCGGCCGTCGCGGGGTCCTTGACCACAGATTCGAGGGATCCTTTGCATCCACTAATGACCCCCTGCCCGTCCATATTCGACTGGCCGGCAAGAATGAAGACCTTGACGGGACTTTTGCCGACCTGCACTGAGCCTGTCGAAGGCGCCTGAGGCGCGGCGTGAGCACCCAGGGCCAGCAAACCGATGACGGCGCTGAGTGCGATTGACTGACTGGTTCTTTTCGTTTTCATATATTTTTCCTTATCCCTATTTTCCCGGAACCGGCTGTTTGGCCAGACCCACCTTGAAGATCTTGCCCCCGTCACGGGTGGCTTGAAAATAAAACCAGTATTCATCACCCTGCCGGATGATATCGCCATGGCTCAAGGTCCCCTTGGCAAACTCCGGGTTCTTGATGTTGATCCGGTCGCCGGTGGCCACAAACCCGTTCGTGAAGTTCATCGTCGTGTACGCCCGGTAGAATTCGCCGTTGCCGGAAAACCCGATGCAGCCCAGGAGTGTATAGATCGGGCCGTCCTTGATGACGATGCTCCCTTCGCCCACCGCCCCGGTCGGCATGGGCTTGGACCAGTCAACAAGGTTGGTGGAAGTCACGTAATTAATGCAATCCCCGCCGGAGGTGAAGAAAAGATAATAGACCCCGTTTTCAATGAAGATGAAGGGGTCATTGCACTTGCCCTGGCTCAGCACCGGGTTGCCGGGATTCTTGGTCCAGTGGATCAAATCAGTAGACGTGGCATACCCGATGGCAACGGCCTTCGTGGCACACTTGCCGGCATAGTACATGTAGTAAACGCCATCCTTGAGAATGGGCTTGGCCGGTGCCTGCGGGCGCTCCTCATCCCATTCGCCGGGCTTGCCCTTGGGGATGGACAATCCCTTCCAGGTCCAGGTGAGGCCATCGGGGGAGGTCGCGTAATCGATCCTGCACGGCCCCTTGCCGCCACCCCAGGGATTGGCGCTGGTGTAGTACATGTACCAGGTATCCCCGACCTTGATCACCGAGGGATCCTTGGCCCAGTCGTCATCCTGATCCGAATAGACTGGCTCCTGCAGCACCTCCCACTTCGAGGTCGATACCTGCGACACCACCGTGTTCACCACCGGCCCCGCCGCCCACCCGTACGGCACGCCAAAGGCCAAGGCTGACAAAACGAAAGCCAGAAAACTGATTGTCCGGTGCGTAGTCATGTCACGCTCACTTTCCATGATAACAAGGAGGAGACTCTACAGGGGGGCAAGGCTTGCCACGCCGAGCGGACAGGCCACACCCTGTCCCTCTGATGATTCCCCCCTTACTGCTTCGCGACGACCGAGGTCGCGCCTTTCGGCTTGAGCTGGAAGGACTTGAGCGCGATGCCCCGCTTCGGATTATTGACAGGCAGCGCGATGCGCACGGATTGAATCCCCTTCTCCAGCTTGACATCCACGGGCTTGGTCGTCTCCCACAAGCCATAGTTCAGGGGAATCGCGGCCGTGGCAAGTACATTGGTTCCGGAGCAGACGTCCAGGACCTGATCCTCGTTAACACAGGCCGCTTTCATCGTGACTTCATAGGTTCCCGATGCGGGCACGTCGAGGACATACTCCGCCCAGCAGAACTTCATCTGCTGCGCAAAATAGATCTGCTTCCCACCAGATGGACTATCCATGACGATCACGCCCGGGTAACCCCCGAACATTCCCTCACCCTGCTGCTTCGTGAAGGCCGCCGCGTCAACAGTCAGGACGCCATCCACCGCCTTCACCGGCGCAGGCGGGGTTGCGGCCACCGTCGTTGCGGGTGCCGCCGGCGCGACCGCCGGCTTCGCCACCACGGCGGGTTTCTCCAGCGCATACTTCTGGGCAACAGCCAGAACGGCACCCGCCTGGTTTGTGGACGTCAGTGAGGAGGCTAGCCAGCGCATATGCTCCGCCATCGCGAACTGGTCCGGACGATAGCGCGCCTCGTAGCCTTCAACGAAATCAGGCCCTGCCAGCCCGTCGAGCTTCGACACTACCCAGCCGCGGCCGAAGCTGACCCGCCAGGTGCCATCAATGGTCTTGTGGGCCACGCAGGCATGCTTTGGCTGCCCGACGCCGATGGCCGGGATACCGAACGCCTGGTTGATAAAGACGCCGAACGTCCCGCGGGGACCACATTTCCCACCGCCCTGCAGCATGGTTTGCATCCCGGCATAAGGAACCGGTGAGTTACGGCGCCACACCATGCTGACAATGTCTACGACCTTCTCGTCGATCAGGAAATCAGGACGGAAGGTCTTGATCATTTCGCGACCCCAAGTGAATTCCGCATCCGAGGCCGTCGGCCCGTTGTTGCGCATCAGCTTGGAATATTCCCACGCGGTGAGCTTCTTGAAGCTCGGCACCAGCTCATTGTTTTTGTCTGCCGTCTTGAAATAGGTGTAACGGCCGAGGGGAGTGATGGGAACATTGCTATAGGAACTCAAGGCGGGAGGCGGGTTGATCGCGGCGCCGATGGCGAGCTTGAGAAGCATACCATCGCGAGACTCGGGGTCGGCCTTGTAGATGTCCCTCCAGATTTCCAGCGAGGAAACCGG
>CAZMSS010000210.1:0-5146 GCA_964568965.1 uncultured Verrucomicrobiota bacterium
GGGGTGGTGGCGTCGAGCACCCTCTTGCCGTCGCGCCAACGGATCATCGGCCCGGCCTTTTCGGTGCGGTCGCCCCAGCCGCCGACGCCGATCATCTCGTTGTATTCGGGCCAATCGCCGAACGCGTTGTTGGCGGCGTGGACGATGACCAATCCGCCACCGTTACGGACGTACTCGACAAACGACGTGCGGACGCCTTCCGGCCAATACTGTCCGCCGTAGATGCTCAACACCACGTCGTAGTCGGTAAACCTCGGGTGCCAGTCTTTCCACAGATCGGGCCCCGATCCCTTGGGCGGCGTGGTGGAAACATCTACAGTGAAACGTCCACTCTCTTCGAGAATCGCCTTAAAGACTGGGGTAGTGGCCTTCCAATCATGATGCTCACCGTTAATGAGCAACACTTTCAGCTTGTCGGCCGCGTTGAGCGATGAACCGGCGGTCCCGAGGGCTAACAGTGCGATGGCGATGATGACTTGTTTTGCGTTCATGCGTTTATCTTTCCTATGGTAGTTGGTGGGCGCTGGCATTATAGACCGCTAATTTGCGGATCACTGGCGTGCCGACGCTCTTGAGCACGTTGAGACGCACGGCCGTCACGGCCACCGGCGCGATCCGCTCGATGCGCTTGTGGCCGATGCAACTGCCCCCGCCGATTTTCTGCCACTGATCGCCGACCTTGCCTTCGACCACATACTCACGCACCCGCTCGCCCTCGGTGATCTGCTCCATCAGCATCAGGTGATCGATCTTCGTCGGCTTGCCTAACGGGAGTTCGAGCGTGTTGCCCTGGCCGGTGGTTTCGGCCAGGCTTTTGCCGAAGCGCCGCTGGATCTCAGCACCGAACTCGCGGAAGCGCTTGAGTTGCGCCTCGGGGATCAGGCCGTCCGGACCCGGCGCGGCATTGATCAGCAGGTTGCAGTTGTTGCCCACCGACCCGTAATAGATTTCCATCAGTTGCTCGAGGCTGCGCAGCTTGCCGTCCGAGTCCGGCGACCAGTTCCAGCCGCCGCCTAACAAGTCCACGTCGGCTTCGGCGGGCAGCCAGTCCTTGCCATCGGGCGAACCGGGCTGGTCGTCGCAGGGCCAGGTGCCCGTCGCCCAGTTAGGGTACTTGGTCTTGCCGGATTCGCCACCGGTCCAGCGAATGGTGGTCCACGGGCAGTTGTTGCCGCCGTAAACCATTGCCTTGGGCTGGAGTTCTTTGGCGTAAGGTTTGAGATCAAAGCCTGCCTTGGGGTCGGGCAACCCGCCATCGATCCAGATCTCGGCCAGCGGGCCGTACTTGCCCCACAATTCCTTCACTTGTTGAATCTTAGCTGCCGCGTATTTGGCCTGCAGCGCGTCGTCGCCGCCCTTGCCGCGATTGACAAAGCCGGGATGATCGACCTGCCACCAGCCGTTGACCCGCATATGGCAGTAGAGGCCGGGCGACACGCCGTTCTTTCGGCAGCTTTCCACAAACTCTTTTACAACATCACCCTTGCCCCCGCGCCACGGCGACTGCCGCACGCCAAATGGATAGGCATCGCTCTGCCAGAGCATGAAGCCGCTGCCGTGCGTCGCCGTGAGAACCGCGTACTTCGCACCCAGCGCTTTCGGAACCTCCATCCATTGCTGCACGTTAAGGTTGGTGGGATTAAAAATGTCCGCCTTTGGAAAGTTGTCGTACTGGCGATGATCCCACCCGGGCTTGAAGGCATTCAAGTCATAATGATAGAAAACACCGATCTCGTAGTCCTGCCAGCGGGCCTGCTCCGCTGTCGGACGCGTCAAGGCGTCGCTCGCGGGTTTGACCGTGTCTTGCGCGCCCGCGCCGGACACCCAGACGGCAACCATGATCATCAAAGCCGCTTTTATCCCGTTCCGCTGTATCATACTGTTCCTTTTCTTAATGCACGTTTCATTCTATCCTGAAACCATTAATTCATTTGGATGGCTCTTTTGTTGCCGTTGGCTGGGTCGTCTGGATCGTCACGGGGCCAAGCAGACCGGACGGGAACTGGTAATCGGGCCCGCCAAAAAACATCTCGGTCCGCGTCCGCCGCTGTCCCCCGGGAAGACCATTGTCCCCAACCAGCCTGTTCGGCCACAGGTTCACCACCGAGATCTCCAACGTATTCTCACCGGTCTTGACGGCCCCGGTGATCTCCACCCGCCAGGGCGAGCACCAGAGCACGCCCAGATCCTTGCCATTGAGTTTGACCCGGGCCGTCTCTTTGACGGTGCCGAGATCGAGGAAGAGGCGAGGAACAGGGTTCCCTCCTGACCCCTGAACACTTAACCCTGCCACCTCCGGAAAGTCGAAGACTTTGCGGTATTCCGCGGTGCCGCTGAAATTTTTCACCGCCGCCTCCGGCCTCCTCGTCCAATCCTCCAGCTTGTCAAAAGCCAGCAACCCTTTGGCCTGATCGCCGCTCAGCCCATCTATCGGATAGAACCACTTGGGATCGAACTGCACCGTCCAGGCCCCCGTAATCTCCTGTACCGGTTTCAATTTCAGGAAATTCGTTCCTGAACCCTGAACCCCGACCCCTGAACCCTTCCTGAAAACCACAAATACCGCACCATAAGGCTCGAACTCCAGCGGCACATCCGTCCTCTGATCTGCTGTTACCGTATACTCCGGCAACGCTCTCTGCTCACCCGTTACCGGATTCCAGAGCTCCGGCTTGCCGCTCGCGCGGAAGGTGCACCCGGCCTTCAACGCAACGCCATGCCGGTTTGCCACAAAGTAGATATCGGCATCATCGGTACGGCGATGAATGAAGTCCACCAGGGCATTCGTTGAGTCACTCTGAAACGCGAAATCAACCGGGACGGAGTCTTTCGCCAGAACCTCGCGAATACTCATCCCGTAGATGACCCGCCCCTTCCCGTAGGAGTGCTGGATCGTGGGCGCGGCTGTCTTCTTTCCCCACAGCGTATCCGCAATCTTCTTCAGCTCTTTTTCACTTTCGGGATAGCCTGTCAAACTGGGGGTCCGTTGTGGTTTCGGGCCGATCACCGTGGCCCCGGCAGCCACCAGCTCCTGGAGCTTCCGCGCCACGCCCAGCGGCAACACCGGACGCTCGGGCAGAACCAGCACGCGGTAACTCATTCCGTCAGGGAGCACGATCCGCTTGTCTTTGACCGACAGGCGCGTGAGGATGATTTCCGTATTGCAGACGTCGTAGTCATAGCCGAACCCGCGCGAGGGATCGATGTTCTTGGGCGGAATGAAGTTCGGCACCTCATCGCCGCTGTAGTACAGCACGTCGGCCACAAACAACCCCTGCCGCAAGATATTACAGCATCGTGCAAGATACCGAAGGAGTCCTTCGGCGCCCTGGTTCCACCAGGTCTGGTTGTGGCTGAAATGGATGCCGCCGAAAACCGACTTGCCGGGCAAGCCGATCTCCGGGCCTGACGTGGCCGAGCCATGGATGCTCAGCGCGTTGATGCCTTCGCAGAAGGCGTTATTGGCGTGCATCAGCAGATCGGCCGGGGCGGTGCCCCAGCGCGCCCGGCGGCCGCCGCTGGTGAACGCCTCGGAGGCGACCATTTTCTTGCCATAAAGATGCCCGGCGCTCGCGGCCTGCTTGGCATTGACGTTATGGGCACCATCCATCCACCCCGGCGTGGTGATCGTATTATGGTCGGCTGGCGCGCCTTGATTCTCCTTCCACAACTCGATTTCCCAGAACTCCGCCACCGGCACGTCCACGCGACCCTGGTTCATGAGCCCGTCGTTGAAATAGAGGCGCGGATGATGCTGGCCGCCTGCTTCCGCCCGCACCTTCAACCCATCGGCATGCGCCAGTTCCGCCCAGCGCCCGTAGTGCTGGTCCGCCGCGCAATCGGCGATCGTCCGCCGCACGTCGGCCAGGAAACGATCCGTGATTTCAACGCTGTCCACGATCTCGCCCGCCAGCGCGGCGAGGTAAGGTGCCGGATCGTAACCGCGCCGTGTTTTGAATTCCTCGAGCATCTTCGGCGTCCAGGAATACATGAGGTCGGCTTCGAAGTTGTCCTCGATGGAATACTGCCAGGTCTTGCCGACCAACGCGCCCGCATCGCCGAGCAACGGCTTGATTCCCTGCTCATAGTGCTTGTCCATTGCCGCGGGATTGAGATAGTCGGTTACCAGACCGTCACCGAAGGCCAGCTTCTGCCCGGTCGTCGTCCGGCCGATCCGCACGACTTTCCAGGCCCCCGCCGGCACGTCCCAGTTGAGGGTTCCATCCTCAGAAACCTTGCCGGTCAGGTCAATCCGGTCTTTAACCTGGAGCGGATGATCGTCAGGGAGTGGAACCAGGTCCTCGCGCACAAGATTGACCTGATCGATCTGCCGTGTGTCCGTCACGCCCAGCGGATTGGTTATCCCCCGTTTGGCCGCCATGCGGGAAACCCGCTCAACCTCGGCTTTGCTGCCCAGCGCAAAGTCGCGCACGGTTGCATCCTTCTGCACAGCCATGCGGAACCAGCGCGCCGTGGTGGCCGGCACCGCCAGATAAATCGTGTTCCCCCCCGTGCCGGCCAGGGTGGCCACCGGCTTGAAGGCGACGCCATCATCCGAGGCCTCAACAACCACCTGCCCGCTCATGTCCAGCCACAGCCAATCCACCCCATGGGCTTTGCCGAAATCCACCATGATCCATGGCTTCTCGTCCGACTTGCCGGGCTTCCAATTGGTGTTGAAATTCCCGTCCAGCAGCTTCTGCACATCATCCGGATTGCTGCTCACGGTGATCACGGGCTTCGGATGAGCCGGCTCCTTCGAAATTGAAAACGCCTGGACCGACACATCGGCATAGAGCGTCCCCTTGCCTTTCGGCTCTACCAGCTTGCCCGCAACCTTCTGCGGCCCCTGGATGACCGTCTCTGAAGAGACCATCATCCAGGCTGCATTCTCGGGAGTGATCCACGCCCCGCCGCAGGGCCAGCCCGGGCAGGTGTTCACGCCGATCTTCAAACCCAGCCGGTCCGCCTCACGCACCGAATGCCTGAAAAGCCCCCGCCAGTTGCCGCTCATGTAAGACGCGTCCGCCGCCGCATTCAGATCAATCAGCATCGCCCCGCCAGCGCCCTTCGCCCGCAGCTCCTCCAGGTGCTGCGTAATGTTGCTGGTCGTGATCCTGCCGATCCAGAACATGTTCACCCACGG
>CAZMSS010000211.1:0-5127 GCA_964568965.1 uncultured Verrucomicrobiota bacterium
CACCTCTCTATTCGTCGGCAGCGTCAGATGTGTATAAGAGACAGGGGCTGTCACGGGTGCGGGAGCAGGTTGCGCAACTGCCGGTTCCTGAACTTTAGCTGCAACCGGTGCCGGAGGCACAGCCGCTGGCGCAGGAGTAGAGGCCGCGCCTTTCCCCACGGGAATAGATTTCCCGCACTTCGGGCACTTGACTTCAGCCGGCATCCGTCCCGGATGCGCCTTGATTTTCAGCTTCGCCTTGCAACTTCCACATTCGATGGGGATCAGGTCCATGTCGTACTCCTCAGTTGATAAATCAATGCCACTGACAATCAAAGCAATGGCTTAATAAATATCAGTGATGCCGCTAATAGACAATGCATATTGTTCCTGATGTTCGCCATTTCGCCACCTTGGGGCTTGTGTGTTCTGGATTGCATTAATAGGTGCTGGCATCTACAGTTTGCGTCATTAGCGGGCAGAGCAATCCGCTTCATGTGTCGGTGGAGGCAGGGTGGGTTCGGAATTGGATGAAAGGACAGGGTCACGTCATTGAACGCCAAGGGGATTTGGTTGCAGGGAATTTCCCTGGCGGGGATGCTGTTGTCGCGGCGTGGCCGGGAGCGGTATCTGCTTGGATTTTTTGATCAGGGACTGCAGTCCGGCGGGCTGTTCTTGATGACCTTGTTCTGGGGCCGAATGATGACGGGTGAGGAGTTTGGTGTGTTTGCCCTGGGACAGGTGGTTGCCCTCTATGTGGGTGCACTCCATGTCAGTCTGTTGGCTGAGCCATTTTCCGTGAATTTCGCCCGTTTCGCCGGAGAGGAATTGTCCTCCTATTTACGGTGGGCAATTCGTTTTCACTGGCTCCTGTGCGGAGGTGCGTGTGTCATTCTACTTGGGCTTGCCGGGATATTTGCCCTCGCGGGCTCATCCTGTGGCGCAAAAGTGCTGGTTTGTGCGGCGTTATGTGCTCCGGCGTATTTCACCCTGTGGCAGACGCGCGGAGTGTGCTATGCCCGGGTTGATCCAGTACGCGCGTTGAAAGGGACCCTGATGTTTCTGGGAGTGTTGGGGTGCGGAATCACGCTGATTCATGCTCTTCGGCGCGATGATGCCTGTCTGGCCATGGTCGTGTTCGCCCTGGCGGTGGTTCCTGTGGGACTGTTGTTTCCCCGGGATCTGGCCGCATCGGATCGGTCGCGAGAGCAGGGATGGTGGCGAGACCATTGGGGGTATGCAAAGTGGCATCTGGGAGGGAATCTCATGGCGGGATTCGGGAATTTTATTGCCTATCCCGTCCTGGCCTACTTCGGGGGAGTCAAGGCGGGTGGCGCCCTACGGCTTGTTGAAACGCTTTATGCTCCAGTCAACCAGGCATTGACCTCCTTGGCGCTAGTGGTGTTACCTCGCCTCTCGGATGCTCGGGAAGAAGGCGGGATGGTCAGCGTGGTGGCGTTGTTGCGACGGGTTCGCTGGGTTCTTCTGGCCGGCCTACTGCCCTTGCCGGTGCTGGCGATTTTCTGGGGGGATTGGGGAATGCAGGCCTTGTTCGGAGCGGACAAGGGGAGCGGGCTGGGGCTGGCCACGATCCTGTTTTCGGGGATCATCATTGGGCGAGTGCTTCTGGACTATGGTCCCGTGATGGTGCTGCGCGTCGCGCGTGACACGCGGGCGTTCTGGGTGAATGGATGGATCGTTGGGGCGGCGGCGGGATTGACCACCGCTATTGCTGCGGCATTTTCGATAGAGTGGGTGATTGTGTCCAGGTTTTGCGTGATTCTTGTGTCTTGGTGCGTTTTTATGCGCTATATGAAATCGAATCTTTTTGGGAATTCGTTATGATGCCATCTTTCCTTCAGTCCTTTTTGCGATGGGGTCTGATTATTACCGTGGCATTAATCGTCGGGGTCTCCGTCGAAAACTCAAGGCAGGTTGTGTGGGTGTTTGCCGGAATTCTGACTTTGATCGCGGTCTCATTGACCCGGATGCGGCTTGAGGGGCTGGTGATTTGGTATGTGGTATTTGTCTCCGTGGTGCATTTGGTTAAGCGGATGTTGTTCATTGGCGGTCCCGTGGACTTGGGGGTTTATCACCAGGTTCAGGGCACCCCCTATCTCCTGTTGCTGGTGATGCTGGGGCTTTCTGTGGGCCGCTTTTCAAGGCTCAGATGGGTGGCTGCCGATTTCCTTGTCGCCACGTTTTTTTTATTGGGGGCAGGCTACACGATCTGGCAATCCGCTGCGACTGGATCCATGATGGAGGGGCTGGTGTCGCTGGTTCGGTATAGTGGCGCGACCCTGGGGTACTATGTGGGGCGAACCTTGAACGCCGAGGTGTGGCTCTCAATGAGAAAAGTGCTTTTCTGGATATTTGGGTTGGCTTTGATCTTGGCGCTGTGGCAGTTTGCCATGGGGCCGACACCTATTGATTGCATGTGGGCCCGTTGCACCGCTGATTCCTCAATTCAGGCGTACAAGGTGGTGGCGAGCATGGCGGGGATTGAGCCCATGCGTGCCTATGCAACCTTTGCAGATCCTCTGGCTTGGGGTTTATTTGTGACTTTCGTTTGGATGGTAGCGGAAGCGGCTTCCGAAATCCGGAAGGAAAGCACCATGCGCAAAGCTATGCGGCGCATTTTTTTCTTAGGCATCTTGTCCCTCACGCTGTCGCGCTCGTGTGTTCTTGCAGGCGGGGTTATGTTGTTTTTTCATTGGATGTTGCGAATCCGCATGACCAGTCGCCCGCTTCTGTTGCTTTCAATATTTGCTGGTGCTTTTTGTGGGGTGGTGTGGATTGTTGAGTACTTGCTTGAGAACGTTCTTAAGGCTTCCTGGTTTCCTGAGTTCGCCTCGCCTTTTCTGTCCCGGATGTTAGATGTGGGTACGCTGACGCAACGCGGTTATGCAATCGATGAGTGGGTTCGTGCCGTTCAGGACTATGCCTTCTCTGGTGTGGGGTGGCATGAGCAGGCGAGCCTGACTCTCGGTATCGGATCATCAGTGGCCTTGTTCCAGTCACATAATGGCATCATCAGCCTGATGCTGGTGGTCGGCGTTCCGGGTTTGGCTTTGGTGGTGGCCTGGTTCTTCATGTGGATGCAGGGCGTGACCCGCGCCTTGGAGGGTGCGACTACAGAGCGGAGCATCACGTTGCAGTGGGCTGCTGCGATGGTGTTTGGATATGCATCCACCCTTTTTGTTAGTGGGCAACAATTCATGAATGAATTTTTTTGGCTGGTGGTGGGTTGGTCCACCACCATGACGATTCAGACTCGGGGCCTGCAGGAGGCAGGAGCGGCTGAGGAAGGACAAAATCCGTGAATTTTCTTTTCGCCAAGGAGGTTGGGTTCATTCGTTATGTCGCGCGACGATGTTTTTGGCGCGCCATGCGCCTGGCGGGATGTGGCGATTGCCTTTTGAGGTTGCCGAACGGTGTGGTTTTTCCAGTTTCACGGAAGTCTTTCTGTGCAGCGGATATCTATGTGACTGGAGGCACTCTGGATTGGGGCACGGAGTGGATTCTTGCGGCTTATCTTTGCCGTCGGTCTAATAGTGTGTTTGTGGATGTAGGTGCTAATATCGGATACTATTCCGCGCTTTTGTCTCCCTATATCGCTAAGGGGTATGCGTTTGACCCAGATCCCCGCAATCTGGAGGCTTTGGCGAGGCTACACGTTCGACATCCTCAAATTGAGGTGATTCCTATGGCGGTGTGCGAGCAGGACGGAACGGCAGCCTTCACGCCGGGGGAGGAGTCCAGTCTGTCGTCCTTGGGAGGAGAGGGGCCTTCCACTTTTAGCGTGCCGTGTGTTACATTGGATAAGTTCTTCGCGACAAAAACGGATGATGTGGCCGCCTTAAAGATCGACATTGAGGGGTTTGATGTGATGGCCCTGAAGGGTGCGATCCAGATGATCCAACGTTGCCGTCCTGTGGTCGCGATGGAATTCAGCATCGAGACAGGGAAGCCAAATTCAGTCAATGCTTTGCTGTCCTTGTCTGAAGAGCTCAGGATGGATCTCTACGCCATTGTCAGGCTTGATCAATCGATGTGGCGTTGCTCCTATGAGTTTGCTCCCTTGACGCCCGATACGGTGCAGAGTGAATGGTTTAAGATGGTGCTACTTGTTCCTCGGGAAGATTCGTTGTTTCCTGAGCTGATGCGATCACTTCCGGTGAGATGGAGCAGTTCCCTTCTTGCTGGCGTTTCTGGGCAGGGGATTCAGGCGGCATTCCTGCGCGGGCGGGTGAACTTATGAATATTGGTGTGTTGGTTCTTTCAGAGGTTTTTCGGATTCGGATGGAATCCTTGGAGGCCTGGTATTTGGTCTGCATGGCCGCGATCCATCGGATCAAGCGCCTGTTGTTCGTGTTTGGTCCTGTCGAGCAATCCGTTTGCCGTCTGGTTCTGGGCACTCCGGTCACGCTCCCGGAAAACTCCACAGGGGACATGCCATGAAGATCGGTATTGTGGCTCTCCATATGGATCCCTGGAGAAGTGGCGTTGATGCGTCGCTGTATTCCCTGATGGAGTGCTGGAGGGGTGAACATGAGCTGACTCTGTTTCATTCCTCTATGAACCCTGCGGCCCTGCAAAGCGGTGTGTCGTATGTCAGAATTCCCGCGATTCCCTGTTATCGATTCAATATTGAAGCGGCCAGCTACGCCCTGCAGTGGCGCCGACGGCTCTGTGAGTCCGGGGGGCGGCTGGGAATGGATGTGCTATACGGCAACCATCTTGGATTGGGTGGGTATGATGCCTTGACCGTTCAATTTTGCGCCCATGATTACCTTGAGGTGATGCGTGGCGAATGGCTCGCTCAGCGCTCGGTCACTGACCGGATGAGATACTTGTATCGACAACTTGAATTCAGGATTACAGCGAGGATCGAGACGCGTGTTTTGGGATCTCCCGATATCGGAAAGGTTGCGGTTCATGCGGTCTCCCGTTCAGTCGCGGAGGCAGTCTCGTCAAGATTTCCACGGGTTCAGCCGGTGGTGATTCCCAACCCGGTAGATCTTTCCCGGTTCGAGCCGGGGTGCGGGACGGGTGAGTGTTTTCCGTGGGATGAGGCGGGTAAGTGCATGCAATGGGCGCCCGCTGTCTGGCGCATGCTCTTTGTCGGGGGAGGGTGGGAGCGCAAGG
>CAZMSS010000212.1:0-5094 GCA_964568965.1 uncultured Verrucomicrobiota bacterium
TACACCTCTCTATTCGTCGGCAGCGTCAGATGTGTATAAGAGACAGGGGGGAAACTTCCGGATTCAACGCCGAAGACCATCAAGGTAAAGCGTCCGGTTCTTTCCACCACACCCAGGGTGGCGGGGCTTTCCGGCGAATCTCAGGCTGAAGCCTCCGCGGCGGTGCCCGTTGCCGGTGAGATGGCATCCAAGAGCCAGACTGCGCGCGTGGACATTGCTGCCGAGGCGATGGAGCCACAGCAGACGCAGAAAAAAACCATCAAGATCCGCCGTGCTGATGGCGGGGCAGGCGACAGTGCGACGGCTGGCAGGAGCATTAGTGTCGCCAGGACGGAAGGCGCCTCTGTGGAGGAGTCCGTGGCAGGAGTCGGGGTTCCCGCTCCTCATTGGTTTTTTATTGTTACGGCTGCCGCCGCTGCTGTCACGCTATGTTTCATGCTCTATGTTCTGGCGGCTCAAGCCTATCCGGATCTGGGGTGGAAAGTTGGGGTTTGACAACCCGTATTTCAGGAGGATCAACTTATGGCTAATTCTCAAGTGATTTATATCAAGGGCGGGAACTGGAAAACGGACGTGCTGGATTCAACCCTCCCCGTTCTGGTTGATTTTTGGGCGGAGTGGTGTGGCCCGTGCAAAATGATTTCCCCCGTTCTGGACGAACTCTCCGTTGAAATGGCGGATAAGATCAAGATCGCCAAGGTCAACGTTGATGAAAGCCGCGACCTTGCTGCTGAATTTGGCATCCGGTCCATTCCCTGCCTCCTTGTCTTTAAGGCCGGTCAGGTGAAGGGGCAGATGGTTGGCGCCATGAGCAAAACCCAGCTGAAGGAAAAGCTTTCCGCATATCTGTAATGCCTCCATTCACGGGTGGACGCCGACCTCCGGGCGGCGTCTGACCGCGGCCGGGGGTCGCGGTACACCTGGGGGGATCTACAGATTATTTCAGGACCCTTGGTTTCTCAAAACCATTGTCAGGCTCCCGATTGTCGGTCAAGGGTACGGTATTGGATGGCCTCCTGCATCTGATGGGCTTCGATTCGTTCTGTGTTCTCAAGATCGGCGATAGTCCGGGCGACCTTGATGATCCGGTCATAGGCACGGGCACTAAAATTCAATTCGGTGATCGCCATTTTCAGAACATCCTGGGCATCCGGTCCCAAGGGGCAGAATTTCTGAATATCCTTTGACCTCATTCCTGCATTGTTATGGACCCGCCGCAGGGATTTAAAACGGTCCAACTGGATCTGTCGGGCGGCCATCACGCGTGCCCTGATCGTGGCTGAATTCTCGCCGGGAACGAGGCCGGCCAATTCCTGGTAACGGATGGTCGGAACTTCCACATGGAGGTCTATGCGGTCGAGTAACGGTCCGGAAATCTTGTTGCGGTAATTCTGGATCTGGGACGGCTTGCATCGGCATTGTTGCTTGGGATCACCATAGTATCCGCAAGCGCAGGGATTCATGGCGGCCACCAGCATGAACTGGCACGGAAAGGTCACCGTGGCGGATGCCCGGGAAATGGTTACGTGTCCGTCCTCAAGGGGCTGGCGGAGCACTTCCAGAACGTTGCGGTGGAATTCCGGGAGTTCATCGAGAAACAAGACGCCCCTGTGGGCCAGACTGACTTCACCCGGCATGGGGTGGCTTCCCCCTCCAAGCAGTCCCGCATCGGAAATGGTATGATGCGGAGCCCGGAATGGCCTTCTGATGACCAGGGCCTGATGGGATCTCAGGGTTCCGGCGATACTGTGGATTTTGGTGGTCTCAAGGGCTTCTTCAAGGGTCATTGGGGGCAGGATTGACGCAATGCGCCGGGCAATCATGCTTTTCCCGGTTCCCGGTGAGCCAAGCAATATCAGATTATGACCTCCAGTGGCCGCAATCTCGGCCGCCCGCTTGGCGTGTTCCTGTCCCTTGACGTCCGCAAAGTCATCATCCTGTTCCGAGGGAGCACAAAAGGTGTTTTCAACGTCGACTTGATAGGGTTCGATGCCACCCGCTCCAGCAAGAAAATCAGCGGCTTCCCTGAGGTTGTGTACAGGATAAACCTCGAGACCCTTGACAACTGCCGCTTCCTCGGCGTTGTCAGCGGGGACCAGCAGGCCGCGGCGCCCGGATTTTCTTACAGACAGGGCGATAGGCAGAACGCCTTTGATCCTGCGAACTTCCCCGCTGAGGGCGAGCTCGCCGATAAGGGCGAAGTCCGCCAGCCTTGCGGGGGGCAGATGATTCTGCGTGGCAAGAATGCCTATGGCAATGGGCAGATCAAAGCAGGGGCCCTCTTTTTTGATGTCAGCCGGGGCCAGGTTGATGGTTGTCCGGCCAACATGGGGCTGGAATCCTGAATTGCTGATGGCGGTATGAACACGATCCTTGCTCTCCTTGACGGCCGCGTCAGGAAGTCCGACAATCACGATGCTCGGATCGCCATATGCGGCGTTAACCTCTATTTCCACCGGATAGGCGTCAACGCCGTAGACTGCGCCACTATAGACTTTGGCTAACATCTCGCTCCTGTTTAAATAACTACAATATAGTAAAAGTAGTTAATTAATCAGGAGTTGACCAGACAATAAACGCGCTATTTGCCGCTGGTGAAAGAGGCGGCGTGAGCCTCGCGCTCGGCGAGGTCATGGTCGAATTCCGTCATGACCCGAGCCAGTTCCTTGAAGGTGATTTTAGGGGTCCAGCCCAGTTTCTTGCGCGCCTTGGAGGCGTCGCCGAGCAGGTAATCGACTTCGGCGGGACGGTAGAAGCGCGGATCAATTTTGACGTAGTCATGCCAGTCGAGGTTCAGGTGGCCAAAGACCTCGTCCAGGAACTGGGCCACGCTGTAGGACTCGCCGGTGGCGACCACGTAATCATCGGGCTGTTCCTGCTGCAGCATGAGCCACATCGCCTCGACATAGTCACGGGCATGACCCCAGTCGCGCTTGGCGTCCAGGTTGCCCAGGAAAAGGGTCTTCTGGAGGCCGACCTTGATGCGGCCGGCCGCCCGGGTGATTTTGCGGGTTACAAAGTTCTCGCCCCGCCGCTCACTCTCGTGGTTGAAGAGGATGCCGTTGCTGGTGTGCATGCTGTAGGATTCGCGATAATTTATCGTCTGCCAATACCCCATCACCTTGGCGACAGCGTACGGGCTGCGGGGATGGAAGGGGGTGGATTCGCTCTGCGGTGGCTTGGCGGCGCCGAACATTTCGGAGGAGGAAGCCTGGTAGAACCTGACCTTGGCCCCACTGGCGTTATTGTAGTCGCGAATGGCCTCAAGAAGTCTCAGGACGCCAAGTCCGGTAACGTCAGCGGTATATTCGGGCTGATCGAAGGAAATGCGGACGTGGGACTGGGCAGCCAGGTTGTAGACTTCGTCCGGCTTGACCTTTGTCAGCATGTGGCGGAGTGACGAGCTGTCGGCCAGATCTCCGTATTCGAGATGGAGGTTAAGACCCCTGTCGAGAAGGTGGTCGATGCGGGAGCGGGTGATCGAACTGGAGCGCCGGACGATACCGGTGACATCATAGCCCTTCTGGAGCAGCAATTCCGCCAGATAAGAACCGTCCTGCCCCGTGATGCCTGTGATCAAAGCCTTTTTTGTTGTGCTCATGCTCTACCCCTTCGTTCGTTTTGAGGGGGCAGAATAATGGGAAACGGCCGGATTGAAAAGCGTTTATTAAGGCTATTTCATCTCGTAGCCGTCAACGGAGCGCTCTTTTTTCAGCGCGGCGTCGAGTTCGGCCTTGGGGCAGCGCATCAGCACATAAACATCATAGAACCTCATGGCCGTGTCGCCGTTCCAGTAGCGTGCCCACATGCTCGGGCCGTATTGCCAGACGCTGTAGCAGAGGAGGGATTGATCCACGTCATGGAGACGGGTCTGGGAGGTGTGCATGGCCTTCGGGGTAAGCGTTGTTTTGGTTTCAACTTTGCCGCTGGTCTGCACGGCCCCGTGTGAGTTCTCGATGATTTGAGGGACGTTTGGCATGCCGTTCTGGGTGGAGGTGTATTTGTCGTTGCGATCCGTCTGGTAGACATCATCCGCGGCGACCCCGGCCCGCTCGGCCAGTTTCCGGATGGCGTCGTGACGTGCATCGTTGATGCCTTCTTCCAGCACCAGGGAATAGGTGCATATCCCGCTGGCATAGACGTAGTTGGTGGGGTCGTAGCTGGAGGCCAGGGCCGGCTCGGCAACCCATTTGGGCGGCGCGATGCTGCCTTCAACCACCTTGAGCGAACTGCAACCGGCGGCCATCACGGAGACAACCATGCACGACAACAAAACCATAAGCTTGGATTTCATAGACCCTCTTTATTCTTCTACTTCAAAAGGTTACGCCACCATTGGCCACCCCGGCCCTTGGGGGGCTCGGCAAGTTTGCTGTCAGACCAACCCTTTTCCCAGAGTCCTTCCGTGGTGGAGTTCAGGGCGTTCTTCCGGCGGGTTGCCTCTGCCTCGATCTCTTCCGGTGAATCAAGCACGTAAGGGGTGATGAAGACGACGATTTCACTCCGTTTGCTCTTATCCGTGGAACTTCGGAAGGGGATGCCGAGGATCGGCAACTTGCCGAGCCAGGGAATCATCGAGGTGTCCTGGCTGGCGTTGTTCTCGACCAGTCCGCCGAGAATGATCGTTTCCCCGCTCCGGACGGACACCGAGGCGTTCATCTCGCGGGAGGCGACGATCGGCCACTCGTTGGCCCCGCCATTGGGCGAACCGTCGCTGATGGTCTGGTATCCATTGACATTCTCGATCTTCTGGGCGATTTCCATCACGACGAACTTCTTGGCGTTGATGCGCGGGGTGACGATCAGGGAGAGCCCCACCTTGCGTGATTCGACGTTAGGGACGGCTTGAGCTGCGTTACCGACACTGCTATATCCCGTATAACTGACGCCCTTGTAGAAATAGCGCTCTTCGGAGACATCGATCTTGGCCTCCTTGTTGTCGGTGGTGAGGATGACGGGAGAGGCGATGATCTTGGAGCGGTTATCGGTGGCCGACATCTTGATGACGGCGTCGATGTTGAGCCCGAACTGGGTGAAGTAATAGGTGAGCCCGGCGCCCGCCCCTACGGAGGACGCTGAATTGAGGGTGGTGGC
>CAZMSS010000213.1:0-5092 GCA_964568965.1 uncultured Verrucomicrobiota bacterium
GAGGGACGCCCCATCCGCGACTTTCCCGGCATCACCTTCTATATCGGCGCCAAACACGACCAGAACATCGAGGATGTCCTCATCTACCAGACCCAGCGCGGCTCCCCTCCCCGCACCATCCGGGCCAAGCGCGGGACCATCGCCCCGACCTCCGACAAGTCAGGATTGCTGGTGGATCTATATGATGTGCGCATTGACCCCTTCTATGCGGACCGCCCGGGACCGGGAACCGCAAGCCATTTCCCCTATGTGATCGACCTGAGCCGCCTCACCGGAGCGGACTCGGCCAACAGCGTGAAAAAGAAAAGCGACATGACGCTGCTTGAACTCATGGACGCCCGGGACCGGATCAAGCAGACCTATCCTGAACTTGATGCCGCAGCCCTGGAACGGCAGGACATGTCGCTCCGGGTTGAATTCCATAAGCGGATCGTTCTGGCCGTGGCCTGCCTTGCGTTCGTCCTGCTGGGCGCCCCGCTGGCCACCAAAACCCACCGGCAGGAAACAACCGTCGGCATCGGGATCAGCCTGGGCCTGATCTTCGCGTTCTATCTCTTCATCATTGTGGCCGAAACCCTCATCAAATATCCCTGGACCCAACCGCACCTGATCGTCTGGATACCAGCGGTCGTTTCAATTGGCCTGGGGCTCATCCTCATCAAACGTTGTGACTAATCCCCCTGCTCCAAACACCCGTTCGCTATGGCTTCCGGATCTGCTCTGGATTCTTCTCCTGGCAGGGGTCGCGACGGTGCCGTTCCTCACCCCGGCTCTGGACATCACCCTCCTGTCCCGGTTTTATCACCCCGGTGCGGAACGCCCCTGGCCGCATGAATTCGATACGTTCTGGCGGTTCCTCTATACCTTCGGCCCCTGGCCGGCCCTGCTGACAGCACTGGCGGGACTCGGGATTCTGGTCGCGGCATCCTATAAACCCACCCTGGCCAAATGGCGCAGACATGCCGCCCTGATTTTCCTGACCATGGCCCTGGGTCCCGGCCTCTTCGTCAACACCCTCTTCAAAGATCATTGGGGGCGTCCCCGTCCGCGTCAGGTTACGGAACTCGGCGGGACCATGAATTACCAGTGCTTTTACGAAAAAGGAACCAGCGGACGGGGGAAATCGTTCCCCTGCGGTCACAGCTCCATGGGCTATTATTTCATTGTCTTCTACTTCCTGGCCCGGCGCCGTCACAAGGGTCTGGCGGCACTCGCCTTTGCCGGCACCGCGGTCTACGGGACGCTCATCGGGATAGCCCGCATGGCCGCAGGAGCCCATTTTGCCTCGGATGTGCTGTGGTCTGCCTTCTTTCCCTGCGCGGTCGCCTGGGGCCTGTATTATTTTGTGCTGAGAATTCCGCAGGCCGCCGAGGCCCCAGAACAGAACAACGGGTTTGCCATTCTGCGATCACGCTGGCTCATCTGGGTCGCCCCGCCCCTGGCGGTCGCCGCAATCGCCTCGGTGCTCCTGGGCACGCCAGCCTTCGAGGAAATCCGGTATGACATGCAATGTCCCAAGGGCGCCCCCGCCCTCCGGCTGGATGTCCGCAAGTGCCGCATCACCCTGAAGGCCAACCCCGACCTCCGCGACCGGATCATCATCACCGGCGAAGTCCAGGGGTTCGGCTGGCCCTGGAGTCGCATCCGGCACTCCGCCGTCTGGAACCAGTCCCAGGATACCTGGATGTTGGACTTCGCCTGTAAGCCGAAGGGACATTTCTCGGAGCTGGATGGCGAGGTGACGATTCAGATTCCGCCGGGAACCAGAATGGAGCGGGTGGCGGGAAAGGACTGAACCGGGTCCCCGTACCGCACGCACCCCAGCACCTTCACTCCGCCAAGGCGTTCGATGGTACGGCGGTTATCATCTTCGATCCGCCCCCAGCGACCGGGCTTAGCCTGGTTCAGTATCACACCCAACACGGTAAGGCCGGCCGCACGCATCGCCCACACCGAAAGCAGGGTATGGTTGAGCGTTCCCAGTCCCGGTCTGGCCACCAGGAGCACAGGGAGCCCAAGCCGGATCATCAAGTCCAGCATGGTCTGCCGTTCATTCAGGGGCACCAGGATCCCTCCGGCCCCCTCGACAACCACGGCCTCGTGGGCGCGGTTCAGCCGCCTGAAGGCGCGCTCGATCACGGGCAGCGACAGGGTCACGCCTGCCTCCTTCGCGGCCAGGTGGGGCGAGCAGGCGGGTGTAAAACAGTAAGGGGCCATGTCAGCCAATTCACGCTGCCCGGGCTTGAGACCGGCGGCCTTGAGGGAAAAGGCAAGGTCGGGGGCAAGCCGCCGTCCCCTGACGAGACGGCATCCGGTCTGTACCGGCTTCATGGGAACGGCATCCACCCCGTCGGCCCTCAGCCGGGCCAGCAGGCCGGCGGCAACCACCGTCTTGCCGACGCCCGTGTCGGTGCCGGTGACGAAGATGCCGAATTTTCCGTTTCCCGATGATTTCATGGGGTGAACAATAGGCCCGACATTGCTTTCGTGTCCATGATTTTGTATTGAAGGAACCCATGTCACCCTATGTCATCCAAAGAGCCGGCATCACTCCCGAATTCACGGGGAGCTGGGACGGTCCGGCCTGGAGTAAAGCCGACACGTTATCCGTCGCTTTGTTCCACCCCGCGGGTAGCGCACACCACCCCGTGGTGAATGCGCGCCTGCTCTACGACGATCAGGCGATCTATATTCACTTCAAGGTGCAGGATCGCCATGTCCGCAGCATCCACACCCGGCCCCAGGATCCGGTCTGGCAGGACAGTTGCGTGGAATTCTTCTTTCAACCCAAGCCTTCCCCGGGATACTTCAATGTTGAGGGGAACTGCGGGGGCACATTTCTCTGCAGTTATGTCGAGGACCCGCGGCGCACGCCGACCGGCTTTGCCAAATTCAGGCTGATCGACGCCCACTGGTTCACCCGGATCCGAGCCTACCACTCCATGCCCCCCGTGGTGGAACCCGAGCTCCCCGGGCCTGTGGAATGGACACTGGAATACGGCATCCCCTTCTCCCTGATCGAGGACTATGCGGGGCCATTGGGAGCAGTCGCGGGGCAGATCTGGCGCGCCAATTTCTACAAATGCGGGGATAAAACCTCACACCCCCACTGGGCCTCCTGGGCACCCATTGGTGAGGCCCTGAATTTTCACCAGCCCGACCGGTTCGCGCCCATTACCTTCGCCCCATATTAACCGGGGACCCTCCCTTTTTTCCTTCTTCCCCCTCGACACCCGCCTCTCTTCCATCCATAATTACCTCCATGCAATCACAACGACACCAGGTTCGGCCGGAACAGGCGGGAATGCCGCTTCAGGATTTTCTGGCCCGGCAGCTCAATCTATCCCGGAACAAAGCCAAGGATATCCTCGACCAGCGGCTGGCCTTTGTAAACGGGCGCCGGATCTGGATGACGAAGCATGAATTAAAAAAAGGCGATGTCGTGGAAGTCATCGTGCCGGGTGCTTTCACGAAGCAGAAAGCGGCGGCACCCACGCCGAAAATCCTCTTTCAGGACAACGAGTACCTGGTCATCAACAAGGCACCGGGCCGGCTTTCCAACGGGCCCGACAGTCTTGAGGGCGATTTGCGATCAATGCTGAACCAGCCCAACCTCCAGGCCGTACACCGGCTGGACCGCGACACCTCCGGCTGCATCCTGATTGCGAGGTCGAAGGATGCCTTTGACAAGGCGGTGGCACTTTTCAAGGAGCAGAAGATCTCCAAGGTCTATCACGCCCTGGCCGCCGGGCAGATCAAGGAACGCGAACGCCGGGTTGAATACGCGCTGGAAGGTGAGCCCGCGGTAACACTTCTCCATCTTGTGGCCAGCAATCCCGGGGTCAGCCACCTCAAGGTGAAAATTGAGACCGGACGCACCCACCAGATCCGCAAGCATCTCGCCTACATCGGGCACCCGGTCCTGGGCGACCGGACCTATGCCGTGCGGGGGGCCATTCCCGAGGAATTCCGCAAGATTGAGCGGCAGATGCTCCACGCCGCCAGCCTGACCTTCACCTCCCCCTTCACCCACCAGAAGATCAGGGTCGAGGCCCCGCTGCCAAGGGATTTCGTGAGCTGGATGAAACGGCTTGGCTTGCGGTAGTCCGGCCTCAGGCCAGATGACTCCACAATATTTTGATCCCGATCGCAATCAGGATCAATCCGCCCACAACCTCGATCTTCCGCTCGAAGAAGTGGCTTCCTTTTGCCCCGAGGTAAACACCGGCATAGGACAGGACAAACGTCACCACCCCGATGATCACAACCGGGAGGAGAACGGTCACCTTCAGCAAGGCAAAGCTGAGCCCGACGGCAAAGGCGTCTATGCTGGTCGCGACCGCCAGCAGGAAAAGCACTTTGGTATCCAGCGGATTCTTCTCTTTTTCAACTTCCTCGATCTGGAACGACTCATAGATCATTTTTCCGCCGATCAGGACCAGAAGCCCGAAGGCGATCCAATGGTCGATGCCGCCGATATACTGAGCCAAGGTCCGGCCCCCGAGCCATCCTGCCAGCGGCATGATCGCCTGGAAGCCGCCGAACCAGGCGCCGTAGGTCAGGGCATGCCGGATGCGGACCTTGGGAATGGAGAACCCCGCCGCCACGGATACCGCAAAGGCATCCATGGCCAGCGCAAAAGCAATCAGGAATATTTGAACCAATGACATGAAGTTCAAATTAATAGGTGATCCTGCCATGGTAATCGAGCAGAAAAGAGGAAGGATTCACCACTGAGGCACGGAGACACAGAGAAGATGAAGAGACGATAATGTTTCGTGAAATTCACGGAAGCGGAGTACCGTTTCCGTGAATTTCACGAAACACCTCTTGAAGGAATACAAAGAGGGGGAGGAGAAGTCTAGGCTGTGGAACCTCCTTCTCTTTCCCGCGCCTTAAGCTAGAAGAACACCTTCCAGGAAAATGAGGAAATGGAACAACACACAAAACCTCTCCTCCCCCTGGATGTTTCCTCCTTCAAGAAGTGTGGCGGTTATTTTGGCCACGGTATTCCCGTGGGCGAAATAACCGCCACATTGGTAGGTTGTAAATTCAAATGCCGCAAGTAGTGGTCGTTGTTTGTGATCAAGCG
>CAZMSS010000214.1:0-5089 GCA_964568965.1 uncultured Verrucomicrobiota bacterium
GCAACCGGGACGGGGATGAGGGGGTTCTGACGGAATTGAGGAGCCGGGTGACGAGCGGGAAGGCGCTGGCGGCCGTTGCCCGCGAAATCGGGCTGGGTGACTTTATCAAGCTGGGCAAGGGGGAGGAACGGGCTGGCGGGCGCCAGCGTGAAACCCTTTTGGCAGACGGACTCGAAGCCGTGATCGGCGCCGCCTATCTGGATGGCGGGGTCAAGGCAGCGGAAAAGATCGTGGTCAAATTGTTAATGCCCCTGTTTGGCGAAACTCCCCGGGAAGAGTGGGGGGAGAATCCCAAAGGGAAGCTTCAGGAGCTCTCCCAGCGGATGTATGGCAGGGGGCCGGAGTATCGCTGTGTTTCAGAGGCTGGCCCTGCGCACCAGAAACACTTCGTCGTTGAGGCAATCGTGGGTGGGGCGAAATTGGGCGTAGGAGAGGGCACCAGCAAACGCGCCGCTGAAACGATTGCCGCCGATGCCGCGGTCAGGAAGCTACTAAAGGGACGATAACAGTCCCGTCCCTGTGGTTCCCTTGAGTTCACATATGTGAACAACATCTGTTACTCATTTGCTTGTAATGACTTACGTGTAAAAACATTAGATATATATCTCAAGGTAGGGCGAAGTCTCCGGCTGAGCCGGAAGCTTTCGACTGGCACAATAACAGGCCTGTCCCTGTGATCTCCCTAAAAAATCACAACATGGCTTCCAGATGCAATAAGGTAACCGATTTCGGGAAGAACAACTTCAGACGGATTTCCTGCGATGACGAGGCGCATGCGCTTTGCCACAAGAAATGATGCGCCTGAGGAGCTCCTGGGGCGAAGCAACGCAGGAACAGTGTGCCAGAGCGGTTGAGTTTCAGGGCGAGCGGGTGGGAAGTTCAGGAATGGGCTCCGGACAGCAAGGCGGCAGGAAGACAGGATGTCGACGCGTTATTGGATCAGAAGCAGCAGATGAGTGATCGCCCACATTGGTTGGCAGAGTTTGATGCGGCGGGGGGCCGGGCCGCCATGGACGGAGTGACCATTCAGAGGTACGCCCGAGCCGGGTGCCAGCCCGAGGAAGTGGCGGCTAACCTGGCTGAAGACAGGCTGCTAAACGCGTTTAGCATCGGATTTGTTAAAGGTCCGACGTCCGCCGCAGGGGCCCGACGGGGGGGGCTAAAGAGAAAATTGGGCTCCGCGGGAAAACGGTTCGGTGGACTCACCGCAGGGAAAGAAAACTGGCGTGGATATCGAAGTTGATTGAGAATGGCCTGGCGTTCCGCTACAGTGCCGGACCATGACAACGACGGAAATTCTGGCGCGAGTGGACCGGCTCGCAGTGGCTTTGCGGGAGTTGACAGAGCAGCAGCTCCACCTGATCGAGACGGTGGTGACGCAGTTCCGGAAACCCTTCCTGAATATCGAACGGCAGCCGGGTTCCGACATTGTAGACGCCCGCTTGTTGAGAGACTTCGGCGATGTGTTACGCATCCATCATTGCTTCTCGAAGGAAGCGCTCTCGAAAGACCGCTTCGAGTATGCCCTCGAAAAGACGCTAAACCTTTGCGGCAAGACGGCGACGCTGGCCGCGTCGCGCACCAACCGGGGCCACGATCTCACCGTGGATGGCGTGCCGTTCTCGTTGAAGACCCAGGCGGACAAAGGTATCAAGGAAACGGAAATCCACATCTCAAAGTTTATGGAAATGGGCAAAGGGAAATGGCCCAAGACCGCCGACGGTCTCAAGGTTTTGCGTGAGTCGTTCCTGCGGCACATGGATGCGTATGAGCGACTTTTCATGTTGCGCTGTCTTTCCAAGGATTCGGCTTGCTGGCGATACGAGCTGGTGGAAATCCCCAAGGTGTTGTTGCAGGAAGCCGGACAAGGCAAACTCGAAATATGCCGGAAAACCAAACAGGAAACCCGGCCCGGGTATTGTCGCGTCACGGATGCCGATGGGACGTTGAAGTTCGAACTGTATTTTGATGCCGGATCAGAGCGGAAACTCCAGGTGCGGCACCTGCGTAAAGACCTGTGCCGCGTTCACGCTCAGTGGGAGTTCGCCACTGCATAGAGCGGTAGCGCAGGACCTGCCTTGCCGAGACGATCCAGGGCGATCTTCACATACTCCGGGTTAAGTTCAATCCCCGCACATTCGCGGCCATATTCGCGACAGACTAAGCCGACGGTTCCGGATCCAAAGAATGGATCCAGCACTTTGGTGCCCGGCTTCGAGCCAGCCAGCAGACACATACGCACAAGTTCCGGAGGGAAGACGGCGAAATGCGCACCGTGGAAGCCGTTCGTATTGATGTTCCAGACCGTGCGGCGGTTCTTCGGATCCTGGCCGTTCGCGGATGGCTCACGGATGGCCTCGAAATCGTAGAAATATGACTCCGCCTTGCTCATCAGGAAGACATACTCGTGCGCTCGTGTCGGGCGATCCTTAACGGATTCCGGTTGGCAGTTGGGCTTGTTCCATACGATATCCGACCGAAGAAACCAGCCATCCGCCTGAAGAGCGAGCGCCAACCGCCACGGCACGCCGATCAGGTCTTTGGGCTTGAGGCCCTTTGGGGTCGGTGGGCGATAACTCATGGCACGGCCCGCATTCTTTTTGTCCGGCGCGCGCCAGCGCCGGTCTCCGCTGGTATAGGAATCGCCGATGTTGAGCCAGAGTGTTCCGTCCTCACGAAGCGTGCGCCGGACTTCGCGGAAGACGCCAACCAGATCGGCGATATAGGCGTCGGGGTCATTCTCCGCACCAATCTGGCCGTCGATGCCATAGTCACGCAGACCCCAGTAGGGCGGACTGGTGATGCAACACTGGAAGGTGTTGTCGGGGATCTGTGAGAGAGCCCGGCGGGAATCCCCCTGGACGATGCGGATATCGTCCTCGTGATAGACTTCCTTGACGCGTGTCTTGTGCGCCAAGCCCTCTGCCGTCGGATAGATCGTTTTCATATCTGTCTCTTCATTTGATCGCGTTCGATTTCGCTGGGTATTTCTCAGTTGCTGCAATGTGCGTTGCGGACGGATGCTGGCTGGTACTGGCGTCGCGTCGCGCTGACCACCACTATTGAGGAGTTCATCGGCGGAAACGCCGAGCACCCTGGCAAGACGCGGCAGGATAGTGGTGGGCGGGTGCTCGGTTTCGCCTTCGTAATAGGCGATCATGCGGCGCGATACGCCGAGTTCCTGTGAAAGTTCCAGTTGCGTGAATCCCGCAGCCTTGCGCAGTTCGACCAACCTTGCTCCAAAACCGGAAATATCCGTTGTACTCTTCTTGGGCATATGACTCTCTTTGATTTTGATGATGCTCGGAGTATGTGAGAGGGTTGTTTTCATGGTGACGAGTTTCGATTATAAGTGCTTACTTAAATGTACGTTATTCGTACATCATGCCATCCTGAAAGGCAAGCACTCTTTCGTGCGTGAATGTCAGAAGTAGCTCCCTTACTGGAGCAACGTCATGACGACCATGATGATGCTGATGGCGGCGGTGATGAAGGCGCCGGACCAGGCGACGATGTTGAACAGCCTGCTGTTGGCATATTCACCCATGATTGATTTGTCGCTGGTGATGCGCAGCATGAAAAAGATGATCACGGGAAGCAGGACGCCGTTGACCACCTGCGAGAAGAGCATGATGGGGACGAGCATTTTGTTGCTGGTTACCAAAGCCACGACCGCACCGGCAAAGAGCACCACGGTGTACAGGGAGTAGTACTGCGGGGCCTCGGTGAATTTCCGGTTTACCCCGCGTTCCCAGCCCATGGCCTCACAGATGCTCGTGGCGGTTGAAATTGGCAGGATGGCTGCCCCGAACAGGGAGGCGCTCATGAGTCCGAAGGCGAACAGCCCGGCGCAATAATTCCCGGCGGCAGGTTTCAATGCCTTGGCGGCATCGCCCGCCGTCTCGATCATGATCCCCTCCTTGTGAAGGGTGGCGGCACAGGCGAGCACGATAAAATAGCAGACGATCGTGACGACAATAGCGCCGGCGATGGTGTCCCACTTGGAATAGCGGTAGTGTTTCAGCGGGATGCCCTTTTCAACGACGCTGGCCTGCTGATAGAACTGCATCCAGGGCGCAATCGTGGTGCCCACGATACCCACGATCATGTAGAACGAGGCGCCGGTCCAGGGATTCGTCGGCACCACGCTTTGATAAGCCGCGGTCTTCCAGTCGGGGTGGGCCAGGAATCCCGAGATCAGGTAGGCCACATAGAAGACGCAGGCGACGAAAAAGACACGCTCGATGGTCCGGTACGAACCCTTGATGACCATGTGCCAGAGAAGGAAGGATCCGATGGGAACGGCCCACATGCGGTGCAGCCCGAAGATTTCGGCGCTGGCGGCGAGACCCGCGAAGTCGGCGACAACGTTCCCTAGATTGGTGAAGAACAGTGCAATCATCAGGTAGAAGGAAACCCCCAGCCCGAAGCGTTCCCGGATCAGGGCGGAAAGTCCTTTGCCGGTCACGACCCCCATACGGCTGCACATCTCCTGGACGAGCACCAGGAGGAAGCAGGTAGGCGCCAACACCCATAGCAGCGAATAGCCGAAAGTTGCCCCGGCCACGGAGTAGGTGGCTATCCCGCCTGCGTCGTTGTCCACGTTGGCGGTGATGATGCCCGGTCCCACGACCATGGCAAACAAGGCAAGATGCGATTTGAAGTTTTTCCACCGTGTCATATCAAACCTGTCAATCCTTGAGGAAGTCCGCCAATTGTGCCAGTGCGCTGTCGTAGCGGACGATACCCAGAAACACGCCGTTTTCATCCACAACCGGGACGGCTTGAAATCCAAATTTTGCCAGTTCGCGGGCCACTTCCTTCAGCCGGGTTTGAGGCGAAACGTGGACCAGTACCTCATCCATAATCGTCCCCAGGGTCGCATCGGGTGAGGCGCGGAAGAGTCCCCGGAGGCTGATGACTCCCTTGAGCTGCCGTGTTTCGTTGACCACATACACCAGATTGTAGACTTTTACATCATCCGGCAAGGTGCGCAACCTGTCGATGATGGACGCCGCCGTTTCCGTGGTCAAAGCTTCGATGCAGTTTGTGTCCAGCACGCCCCCTGCGCTTTCCTCCTTGTGGGCCA
>CAZMSS010000215.1:0-5082 GCA_964568965.1 uncultured Verrucomicrobiota bacterium
AGGGTGGGGCGGGGTGGGCGGCAAACCTCCCGACCTGGCGGCTCGAGAATTCCTGGCTGAATCTTTTCTGGGGTGGAAAGCCGATCACGGGCTACCACGTCTGGGTGTTCCTGTTCATGGCCCTTGCGTTTCACCTGGGACTGTTTGTGGCCGGAACGTTCACGTGGCGGCTTGAGGCCCGTATCCTGGGCGCGGTGATGGTGTTTTGGATCATCGAGGACTTCCTGTGGTTCCTCTTCAACCCGGCCTTCGGGCTAGGGAAATTCTCGCCCGGATTCATTTCCTGGCACAAGCTCTGGTTGCTGGGTGTCCCGGTGGATTACATCCTGTCCCTCACGGCCGGGGTGGCCCTGATCGGATGGTCCTACAGATCCACCCCGGAAAAGGAGACGGCATGAAGATCCTCTTATTGCATGCATCGGCGGGCGCGGGACACCGGCGGGCGGCCGAAGCGTTGTCCAAGGCGTTTCAGCAGGCGCGACCCGATGCGGAGGTGAAGGTCTGCGACATCCTGGACTATACCGCCGGGATATTCAGGAAGACCTATTCAGAAGGCTACCTCGACTTGGTCCGCAAGGCGCCGGAATTGTGGGGGTATCTCTATTCCGAGGCCGACCGCAAGGGGGATGTCGCATGGCGAAAGGAGATCCGCTCGATCTTCAACAAGGTCAACACCCTCTCGTTTCTTAAATTCTACAAGGAGTATGACCCCGACATTGCGGTTTGCACACATTTCATGCCGCTGCAGTTATTGACCCGTGCCTCGCGCCGCCGTCGCCGGCATGCCAAAGTGTATTGTGCCGTCACCGACTTTGCCGTGCACGCCCTCTGGATCCTGGAGAACACCGACACCTATTACGTGGCGATGGAGGAGGCCAGGCGGCATCTGCTTCGACGCGGCCAACCGGCTGACCGTGTGATGGTGACCGGCATCCCGATCGACCCGGTGTTCCAGCAGGGGCAATCGAAGGCGGACGCATTGAAGACGCTCGGGCTTCCGGACGATCTGCCGGTGGTGTTGCTGCTGAGCGGCGGGTTCGGCGTGGGGCCGACGCTGGACCTGATCCGTGCGTTCGGACAGGAGGAGCCGGTGTGCCGCCTGGTGGTGGTTGCCGGTGCCAATGAGGCGATGAAGCGCGAGGCCGAGGCGCTGGCCGCAACGATCCGCACCCCGGTGGTCGTGCACGGGTTTGTCTCCAACATCCATGTGATGATGGACGCCTGCGACCTGGTCATCTCCAAGCCGGGCGGACTTACGACATCCGAGGTTCTGGCCAAGGGCCGTCCGATGCTGGTGATCAACCCGATTCCCGGTCAGGAGCAGCGGAACTGCGAGACCGTCCTCGAGGCCGGTGCCGCCGCGCGGCTGTTCGAGGTGGAAGATGCCTATTACAAGGTGAGGTCCCTGTTGCAGGACCGGGAACTGATGGACCAGATGAGTCGCCGCGCGAAGCGGATGGGACATCCTGAAGCCGCCACCGCTATCGTGGCCGATATTCTCTCTCGCCAGATTTCAGAAGAAAACAGAAAAAAGGAGCCAACATGTCCGGAGCCAAACAGTTCGACAATGTCAGCGTGGTGAGCAAGGCGAATGTGTATTTCGACGGGAAGGTGGTGAGTCACACCGTTGTTTTCCCGGATCAAACGAAAAAGACGATCGGCTTGATTTATCCCGGAACGTACACCTTCAACACCGGAGCGCCGGAGATCATGGAGATCATTGCGGGGTCCTGCAAGGCTCGGATCAAGGGGGAGGCAGGCTGGAAGCCGTATGCCGCCGGAACGGCATTCAAGGTGGCGGGAAACTCGGCCTTTGACATCACGGTGGAGGCCGGGATTGCCGAATATATTTGTTCATTCGGGTGAGGGTGGAAAAAAGAGGATTGAGAATCACGGTAATCTCCGTATAATGATCGGTTATGACTGAATCGGCCCCCGAAAATAAAGAAGCGCTTGTTATTGATTTGAACTTTGTGCCTGGCTGGGCCCGAAAACCGCCGGAACACAAATCCTTTGGGGGATCGGGGGAGTCCCGTGAGCGTGAAGACATGCGCGGGGGGGATTCCCGGCGGCGTGAGGGGGGATCCCGGCCTGAATTCCGGGAACGGAAGCCCGGCGGTAGTGGACGGCGCCAGAATTTCCGCGATAAATCGCAGGGAAGGCCTGATTCGGCGGGATTTGCCCGTGAAGTGGTTGAGCCGGTAGATGAGCGGCTCGCCGCGCTGGAGGTCTCGTTTCTCCCGGAGCGCCGCGGGTTGGCGCCGCTGGCGCACCGGCTCGCCAAGTCCGCCCGTGCTTATTCCCTGTTTGAAGTGGCCGCGCTGTTCCTGAGCAAGCCGGACTACTACCTGATCAAGATCGAAGCCCCGGCCGGGCTTGAGAATTTCTCCTTTTTCCAATGCGCCGACTGCAAGGCGGTGTTTCTGGACCGCGATTCGGTCGTGGGGCATGCCTTTGCGAAACATTTCGACAAGTTCTGCACCAAGGTCGAGGTCGAGGGCGAGCCGCCGAAGGGTAATTTTGTCTGCGTGGCCAAGTGCGGGCTGTCGGGCGTCCTGCTGGGGCCGCCGAACTATCACGGTTATAACGA
The DNA here is from genome assembly GCA_964568965.1 of uncultured Verrucomicrobiota bacterium. GTDB lineage: Bacteria > Verrucomicrobiota > Kiritimatiellia > CAIKKV01 > CAITUY01 > JAABPW01. The sequence goes on from CAZMSS010000215.1 coordinate 2,591, forward strand.
CAAGGTGGCGGAAATCCACCGGACGCGCTATGTGGATATGCCCCTGGATGCATACCGGAAACGGATTGAGACGATCCATGATGCGGCGCTGATCGAGCAGTGGAAAGAGGAGATGCGCAAGCAGGTGAGTTACCGGTTCGGTACCGGGGAAACCGCGGTGACCTTCAGCCGGTTTTCCGAGGCCGAGGCGTATTTCCGGGAGCATTGCCTGCCGGAGGCGGTGAAAGAGACGCGGGCGGTGGTGGTGCCGGGTCCCGTGGCCCATGCCATGGAGCAGGGGCCGCTGCGCCGGGTAATCGAGGATGCCTGGCAGCGCGAATCCCGGTTCCCCTTGAAGCTTTCCGTGATCCTGCGCCTGGCCTTCCGTCATCTGGGGCTGCATACGTTCAAGGCGGCGGGCGGGCATACCTTTGTGACCTCCGTGATTCCGAACGCCATTGACCCGGCGCATGCCGTGGAGGGGGTTCGCGAGATTCTGGACGCCGTTTCAGGCAAACCCGGCTGTACGCGGGCTGAGTTGCTGGCTCTGCTGGTTCCCGCCGATCAAGCCGCGCCCGTCGTCGAGGGTGAGGCCGTGCCGCCCGCAGGGACACAGAAGGAAGCCGACTTGAAGCGTCAGTTGCAGTGGCTGGTTGAAAAGGGGCATGTCATTGAATTTTCGGACGGGCGCATGGCCGTTCCGGCAACGGCCATTGTGCGGGTTCAGATGGCCCGCCCCCAGGGACGGAAACGCCGGGGATAATCAAGGAGGGAGTGCATCGTGAGCATGATGAATCGCATGATCCTGGCGGGGTTGGGGATGCTGGTCGGGGCGGCACTGTCGCTCCCGGTGAGCGCCGAGAACGCCGTGTTCTATAAGAACGGTCGTTCGGTGACGGGGACGAGTATCCAGTGGCGTGAAACAACGAAGGACTATCTCGTCCTCAACGGGGACACCTCCGTCTCCGTTCCTCTGGATGAGGTTTCCCGTGTGGTTGTTGACAGGCCTGCGGAGTATGACCAGGCGCTGGGGATGGTCAAGGGCCGGCTCCATGCCCAGGCGATTCCCCTGCTGGAGGGTATGGTCAAGAAATACCGCAGGCTGAACTGGGATCTGGAGGCCATGAAATTGTTGGCCCAGGCGTATTTGGAAACCAACAACCCGAAGAAGGGGATTGCCGCGATGGAGACGCTGTACGCCGCCGTGCCGCATTCGCAGGTGCCGATGGCGCTCCAGATGTCTTATTGGAAGGCCTTGTCGGCCAGCGGCGCGACGGAGGCACTGCAGAAGGAGCTGGGAGTTGCGCTGGGGGTGGGCACGCCGGAGGTGGTCGGCAGCGTCTACCTCATGCGGGGAAACCTGTTTCTCAAGGCCGGGGATGAGGCGGCGGCACTGTCCGATTTCCTCAAAGTGACGACGTTGTTCCAGAAGGACAAGGCGATTCAGCCCGAGGCGCTGTACCGGGCCTCGGATCTTCTGGAAAAGGCCAGGGATCCACGCGGGGCGGACCTGCGGAAGACCCTCATTCGTGATTATCCGGGAAATGAGTTCGCGGTAAAGGCCTCATCCAAGGCGGCTCCCGTGCAGGCTCCCGTGCAGGCTCCTGTAAAAGTCCCTGTAACGGCTCCCGTAAAGGCCCCCTGAGCCTTATTTCCTGTCCTGGGCCAGCCGCTTCACCAGGGCCTTGTAGTCCGGCGGGGGCGAGACGATATCATCCGTGGTCCCCCCCTTGCCGTCCGGCCCCCAGCAGGAAAGTTGGACGGTGTCATCACGACTGGAGTACTGATAGGGGTGTCCCCAGAGATCGGGGGGTAATTGATCCAGATAGTACCCTTTCCAGCCCGGGATTCCCGGATTCCGGACCAGGGCTTTGAGTCCCTCCTCCGTGGTAGGGTACCGGTTGCAGTGGGCCCGGAACCATTCCAATGCCGTGCGAATCACCACCAGTTCCCGCTGGGTCTGCAGGGTTTTGGTGGGAGGGCTGTACGGGATGACAGGCTTCATTTTCACGGTCATCAGGAACCCGACGACAAGGATGCAGCTTCCCAGCACCCAGATCAGGAAGCGGGGCCGGTTCATGAACACCAACCAGATCGGCCGGCGGAATTCGTGTGATGCCGGCAACCGGTTCTGGAGCGTGTCGCGCCGGGTCTTGTCCGGCTTCAGGAGTTTCCAGCGATCGGGGTGGCGAAGGGCTTTCCCGCAGGACGGGCATTGGGAGCCTGCAAACTTCTCGAACAGGTTCCGGCAGTGGGGGCAACGGTATTTCATGGGGTTTTCATGGTTGGAGCGATTCAGCAGATAGTAGTCAAAGGACCGGCCGGCCTCAATCTCAAATCTTCAGTTGATGACGGGATTCAGTATAGTGTATTCTGATAGTTCGATCGGGGCAGTATTCTTGACGGGGTTCATTTTGTTTGATAACAAGGTGCGAACATGCTGACGAATAAAAGTGACGCGATGGGCTGTCTCTTATACACATCTCCGAGCCCACGAGACAGGCAGAAATCTC
>CAZMSS010000216.1:0-5081 GCA_964568965.1 uncultured Verrucomicrobiota bacterium
CAACTCCATGGTGTTGGGAAAACGTACACGGCCGGGGTGCCTGTTCTGCAGGATGTATCCCTTGCCATCCAGCCCGGCGAACTGTTCTTCCTGCTCGGGCCCAGTGGCTGCGGCAAGACGACCCTCCTGCGCCTGCTCGCGGGCTTTCTCCAGCCCGATGCGGGGACCATCGAATTCGACGGGCAGGATGTCACCGGCCTTGCGCCTGAAAAGCGGGATGCCGGCCTAGTGTTCCAGAACTATGCCCTGTGGCCCCACATGACGGTCTTCGAGAACGTCGCCTTCGGCCTCGATACCCGCAAGGTCCGTGGCGAAGCCCGGCAGAAACAGGTCATGGAGGCGCTCGAGATGGTCAAGATGGCCGACTATGCCGACCGCAAGCCCGCCTCGCTTTCGGGGGGCCAGCAGCAGCGCGTCGCCCTGGCCCGCGCCCTCGCGTTCCGCCCCCGCCTGCTGCTGCTCGACGAACCGCTGTCCAATCTCGATGCCAAGCTGCGCGATACCATGCGCAGCGAGATCCGCCGCATCTGCAAGTCCGCCGGACTCACCGCCGTCTATGTCACCCATGACCGTCGCGAGGCCCTGAGCATGGGGGACCGGATTGCCGTCGTGAATCAGGGCCGGCTGGAGCAGATCGGCACCCCCGAGCAGCTTTATCGCACCCCTGCCACGCGGTTTGTCGCCGAGTTCATGGGACCCGCGAATGTCTTTTCCGCAACGGTGTCATCCCTCGCCGGGGGCTACTGCAAATTGAAGACCCCCTTCGGCGAAATGACGGCCGCGTTGCCCGCGTTTGCCGTGCAGCCTGGAACCCGCCTGACGGCCATCGTCCGGCCGGAGTCGGTCCGGCTCGAGGCAGGCTTCGGCCTGAACGGCTTTCCCGCCCGCCTCGAGCAGGGGGCCTTCCTGGGCGAGTTTGGCATCTGGGAGCTCACCGCCGGGGAGGGGCGCCTGACCGCACATGAGTTGTGTCCGCCCCGCCGTGATGAGGGCGCGGTGGTTCAGGCCGGGATTGACCCGGCGCATATCATTCTCCTGGAGACCCCCTAAATGTGGCGTCAGTTGTTCCTGGCATTTCTGCCTCTGGCCCTGCTGGTCGCCATCCCTGTGGCGCTACGCCCCGGCTCAACCCAAACCGGATCCGGGCTGGGTGGCGGCGGGGATCGGGTTGTCATCATCACCCCGCATTCGGAATCCATCCGCTACGAGCTCGGCAGGGCCTTCCGAGAGCATTACCGGAAACGCTTCGGCCGGGAAGTGGTGGTGGAATGGCGGACGCCCGGCGGCACCTCGGACATCGTCCGGTTCATCGCGGACCGCTATGAATCCGCGTTCAAGCAGGTCTGGTCGGCCACCCCAGGCAAGGCCTGGTCCCGCGATATCGCCACCCGCTTCTGCGATCCGCGCACCGTTCCCGGAAGTAATGTTGCGCCTGAGGCGATCGCAGCCAGGCAGGCCTTCCTGGCATCGGACGCAGGAATCGGGCTGGACCTCTTCTTTGGCGGGGGACAATATGATCATCACCGCCAGGCGGAAAAGGGGTACGCCGTGGACGCCGGGATTCAGCGCCTGCATCCCGACTGGTTCACGGATGAGGTCATGCCTCAGCGGTTTGGCGGGGAGCTCTTCTACGATCCCGCCGGGCGGTATTACGGCGTATGCCTCTCGTCCTTCGGCATCTGCTGGAATCGCCAGCGGCTGGCGGCACTGAGTGATCCCTCGCCCCCTTCAGGGTGGGAATCGCTGGGGGAACCCCGGTTTTTCAGTCAGCTCGTCATTGCCGACCCCACGAAATCCGGCTCGGTCAACAAGTGCTATGAGCTGATGGTCCAGCAGCAGATGGCCGCGGCCCTGGCGGCGGGCGGCGGATTGGACCGGGGCTGGGCCGATGGGATGAACCTGGTCAAGCGTATCGCGGCCAACAGCCGGACGGTGACGGATTCGGCCAGCAAGGTGTCGCACGAGACGGCCACGGGTGTGTCTGTAGCGGGAATCTGTATTGATTTTTACGGCCGCAGCGAGGCCGAGTGGTCGGACTTTCAAAGCGCCGGGGCGCACCGTATCATTTTCATGAGTCCGACCAATGGCACGTCGGTTTCCGCCGATCCCATCCAGTTGCTGAGGGGCGCGCCGAACCGGGATGTGGCCATCGCCTTCATCGAGTTTGTTCTCTCCGTGGAAGGCCAGAAGCTGTGGAATTACCGGGTGAAAACCCCGGGGGGGCCCCGGCAATATGCCCTGCGCCGGCTGCCGATCCGCAAGGATCTCTATCTGCCCGCCCATCGCCAGTACATGTCGGACGCCGATGTGAACCTGTATGAAAGCTGTGCCGGCTTCGTGTACCACCCGGAATGGACGGCCAAATACTTCAACCTGCTCCGGGTTGTCATCAAGTGCATTGCCTTGGATACCCTGCCCGAACTTCAGGTGGCCTGGCGTGAGATCATCCGGGCCGGGGGGCCGGCGGCGGTACCCCGCGCCATGGCGCGGTTCAACGCCCTGCCGTTCGGGTACCGTGACCTCGAGGCCTGCCGACAGGCACTGGCCAATCCCTCGGCACGCGCGGTCCTGAAAACCCAGCGGGAATGGAGCGAGTCGGCCCGGCAGGCCTATCGCGACGCCGCAGATCTGGCGAGGGCCGGACAATGAAACCGTTGCGGCTGATGTTCATGCTGTGGCTGGGGCTGCTGTTTGTCCTGTTCATGGCCGTACCCCTGTACACGGTCCTCTCACGCGGGCTGAGCCCTGACCTCATCGCCGAGGCCCTGGCCTCGCCGTTCTACCGCGAGGGTCTCCTCAACGCGTTCAAGATCGCGCTGTGCACCACCGCTCTGGTGTTCCTCATCGCCTTGCCCCCGGCGCTGCTGTATGACCGCTATGAGTTCCCCGGCAAATCACTGGTGAACGGGCTGATGATGATCCCCATGATCCTGCCGCCGTTTGTCGGCGCCCTGGGGTTCCAGCAGATTTTCGGGCATTACGGCGTCGTGAATACCCTGCTCGGTGAGCTGTCGCTGGGGCCGGTGGACTGGCTGGGCGGGGACGGCAAGTTCTTTGCGGTCTGTGTGATCGAGGCCCTGCACCTGTACCCGATTCTCTACCTGAACGTGGTCACGGCGCTGGCCAATGTCGAGCCGTCCATGGGGGAGGCCGCCCAGAACCTGGGCGCCGGGCGTTGGCGGCGCTTCACCCGGATCACCTTGCCACTGATCCGGCCCGGACTGTTTGCGGGGGGGAGCATTGTGCTCATCTGGAGCTTCACCGAACTGGGGACGCCCCTGATGCTCGGCTACAACACCGTGACCACGGTGCAGATTTTCAACGGGATCACGGAGTTGGAGAGCAATCCCATGCCCTACGCCCTGGTGGCTTTGCTACTGCTCCTCTCCGGCGGGCTGTATGCAGCCAGTCGGCGCTTCCTGAAGGGCGAGGGGAATGACGGCGCGATGCTCATGAAGGGGGCCGGTGGGCGGCTGGCCACGTCGCTTACGGGGCTCCGCGGGTGGCTGGCGGCGGGAGTGTTCGGATTGATCACGCTGGCCGCCGGGTTGCCGCACCTGGCGCTGGTGGCCATGGCATTTGCCTCCGACTGGTACGGCACCGTGATACCCAGTGGCTGGACGCTGTTGCATTTCAACGGGGCGTTGTCCCATGAGATCGTAGTCCCCAGCATCGTCAACAGCCTGAAGTATTCCTCCCTGGCGATGCTCATCTGCATGGCAACGGGCTTGCCGGCGGCATTGCTTCTGGTGCGGTGGAAATCGCGGTGGACGCCGCTGTTCGACCTGATGATCATGCTGCCGTTGGCGGTGCCCGGTATTATCATTGCGTTCGGCTATCTGGGGATGTGCGCGCGGTATCCCTGGCTGAACAGCCTGTTTGATCCCGTCAACAACCCGACCCTGCTGCTGGCGGCGGCCTATGCCATCCGGCGGTTGCCCTATGTGGTCAGGGCCGTGTGTGCCGGGCTGGAGCAGACGCCCGTGGTGCTGGAGGAGGCGGCTCGCAACCTCGGGGCCAGCCGCTGGGTCACCCTCCGCCGCATCACGGTGCCGCTCATCGCGGCCAATGTGGTGGTCGGCGCGCTGTTTGCCTTCGGGTTCTCGATGCTCGAGGTGTCCGACTCCCTGATCCTTGCCCAGAAGGCCGCCTACTATCCGATCACCAAGGCGATCTTCGAGCTCTCGCAGGTACTGGGTCAGGGGACCTCCATCGCCTGCGCCTTCGGCGTCTGGGCCATGCTTTTCCTTGCCTTCACCCTGGGCGCCGCCGCCGTCCTCCTGGGCCGCAAACTTGGAACCCTTTTCCGGTTCTAGTCGGGCCGGGCGCGGCCCGGGATCCTGGTGGGCTTATCCCCTGCGGAAAAGGAGAAGCCGCCTTAGCAGCCTCAGCAGTCGTTGCAGTCGAACTCATGAACAAGCCGTGCAGTACAGCTTGTTCATGATGTAAAGGCAAAGGAGAGTCCGCATGCTGGTCATTCAGAGCGGAGGATTACAATTACGATTACGATGAAGAGGGGGGTTACGGCGCGGGCTTGGCCGAGGCTGGAAGCACCACGGAGATGGCCAGTTTGTTGGTGGTGAGGATGGAGATGGCGGCCTGCTTGATCTGGTCGGGGGTGACGGCTTCGATCCGCTTCCGGGTGCTGAACTCGTGGGCGAATCCCTGGCCGTACAGTTCGTCTAGGGCGCAGAGCATGGCGAGGGACCCGTTGTCCTGCAGGCGCATCTCGTGTTCGGCCACGATCATATTCCTTGCCCGGTCGATCTCCTCGGGCTCCAGTCCCTTGGTGGTCACGCGCTCAATTTCCTCCCGGATGAGTGTCTCGACCTGGGGAAGGGCATCGGCGCGTGTTCCCGCAAAGAGCATAAAGATTCCGCTGTCCAGGCCGGCGCGCTGGCTGGAGCTGGCATAGTAGGCCAGCCCCCGCTTGTCCCTGACGGTTTCGAACAGGCGGGAAGACATCCCGCCCATGGCCGCCTCGAGAAGGTGCAGCGGGTCCCGGCGCGTGTCGGCGATGCCGACGCCCGGGAATCCATAGAGGACGATACATTGTTCGCGCGGTTCCCGCTTTTCCAGAC